>NZ_JANZYQ010000005.1:0-180823 GCF_059335935.1 Thermobaculum sp. T2p | reverse complement strand
GTGGGTTTAGTGTGGGTGGTTGAGAGGGCGATGGCGAAGGATCCTTTGGAGAGGTATGGGGATGCTGGGGAGATGTTGAGGGATCTGAGGAGCCTGCCCTTGCCCGATGACTCCCACCACGACCATGATGCTTCCTCGGAGCCTACAGTTGCCGTCCCGGTGATGTCTATTGAATCTCCTCCATCCGAGTCCACGCGCACAGCTTCGGTGATATCAGGTCCAAGAAGGACTTCAGTATACGGTGAGCCGGAGGAAGAGTCTAAGTCACGCCTCTCACCAGCATGGTTGCTAGTGCCTTTGCTGCTACTTGGTTTCTTAGGTGGATGTCTTCTAATGCGTAATAGTGTCCTATCTCTTCTACCTGGAGGTAATTCTAGTCTTGCCACTCCCACTACACCTCTACCGCCTATTGTAGTGACTACTGCTCCGACTAATACCCCTATACAATCTTCTCCGACACCAGCTGCCACTCCCACTCCTATTTTGCCTTCTGCTCCAGAGAACCTGCGTGCGAGGCTATCTCCTGATGGAGAAGCCGTGGAGCTTACATGGACGGACACGGCCTCTAATGAGACTGCCTATCTCGTCGAACGCTCGACTGATAATAGAGAGTGGTTCCTATTATCTACCTTAGCTGCTAACTCGAATTCTTTTACTGATAACACTATTTCACCCGGCAAGAAATATTATTACAGGGTCAGGGCACGCGGTCCTGAGGGTTATTCCGACTATGCTCTCACATCTATAGAGATTCCTAAGCCTACACCAGTGCCTACAAATACCCCTACTCCTACACCTACATTCACGCCTACTCCTACACCTACACCCACTCCTATCAGAGAGCGCGTGTGGATGTATGCTGCAACAACAGATTACAGTAGCGTGAACATGAGACAAGATCCAGATCCTGACTCGCCTAGACTAATAACAATTCCTTATGGTGCTAGGGTAAGGGCATTCATACCAGCTGTAGAGGGAGCAGACGGTAATGAGTGGTACGAAGTGATCTACAGAGGTATAAGAGGATACGTGTTGGCTGATCTTCTTACAATCCAAGCTCCACCGTCGATGCCAACACCTACACCCACACCTACTACCGAGCCAACACCAACCCCCACGAGGGAACCAACCCCTACACCTACGCCTAGTTCTACACCGGCTAGGACTGGCTCGGTATCTGTACGTCTTGAGGATAGCTTCTTCAGAGGAGGATATAGTAATAGAGATGGATATAAGGGCAGGTCCGCACAATGGATATACGGACAGCGTACCCAGTATTGGCGTATGAGCACTCGCTTCGTATTATGGGGAGACAGAGAAGGGATGGCAACCCTCAAGATTGTAGGCATGGACTCTGAAGATTCGAAGAAGACCAGGATAAGTATATTAATCAACGACCAAGAGATATTTAGAGGACCTGATCCATTGCCAAACGACACCCAAAACTTGAATGATTCTGGTAATTGGGGGGAAAGTACAATTAGCTTCCCGTCAAGCCTCTTAAATGATGGTAACAACACTCTAGAAATCCAAAACTTGGAGAAAAATGGTGGTTTTGGGCGCCCACCTTGGTTTATGCTGGACTATGCTGTCATTAGCTTTAATGTAGATTGAGCCAGAAATCTCTATTAATAATGTACTCTTCCTGAAAATTCAAGCCCTAATATACTAAGAATAAGTCTCACTGATTTTGAGGAGAGCGATGCTATCCGATATTTGGAAGAAGATTAGAAATACTGAACAGACGGGAGACTCAGGTACGGAGCCGGAGAGCTTATCGGATGAGATAACCCAACCCCTTCCTGTGATGGAGGTCAATAAGGCTAACTCTGGGAGTGTCATCCTTGGAATCAGAGCAGCAGCCCGGACTGACTCAGGAAGAGTGCGACGCACAAACGAAGATGATGTACTATTAGCTCTTCCTGAGTCCAACGAATCTGTGTTACCCACCATAGGTATAGTTGCTATTGCTGATGGAATGGGGGGCCACGATAAAGGCGAGGTTGCCAGCAGAACCGCAATAGAGGCCACCATAAATCACTTGCAGAACAACCCTTTCTTTACTGAGGGACATTTTCTCAGGCAGAACCTATCCGATGACGATATTGTCAATGTTGTACGTGAAGCAGTCCAAACTGCTAACAGGGCTGTTTACCGTACTAAGGTTGAGCAAAGTACAGATATGGGTACAACCTTGGTACTTGCTCTTATTTTGCGTGGCAAAAGCTATATAGCTAATGTTGGAGACAGTCGAGCCTATATAGTAAGAGACAGAGCTATACGCCGTATTACTGAGGATCATTCTTTGGTTGAGCGCATGATAGCTGCGGGACAGATAACAGAGATTGAGGCTAGAAGACATCCTCAAAGAAACCTTATATTTCGATCTTTGGGGACAGAGCCTGTGGTTGAGATAGATATGTTTGTTGAATCCCTAAGGCCGGGAGACAGGTTACTTCTCTGTAGTGATGGCCTAAACAGCATGGTATCTGATGATGTCATAGCTGATATCGTCTCCTATGAAAGTGATGTCGATCGGGCTTGCAGATTGCTTATAAGGGCTGCGAATGATGCTGGCGGTGCAGATAATATAAGCGTTGCTCTGGTCGAAATGGTAGCGCTTGAGGACCAGCGATCAATGTAAAAATATTTTTCCTTGAGATACTAGAACTTATCTATAGGTCACCCACAGTAACTATACTTATTACATATGTAATTTATGTTGAGAGAATAAATTCCGATCCCTTCTTAGAGATATCTTTATGAGAAAGCTTCTTTTACTCCATCTACTTATATTTAGTCTCTTGATTACTTCTTGCTATTCACCGCGTAAAGTTGCCGAAACTGAAAGAAGGAGTTTGTCTGTCTCCTATCAACAAGGTAATGAGTCAAATCATGTAGATAATGCAGAAGCCACAAAAAAGGCTAAAGAATCACCAAATGGCCAGCTATCTAACTCGAAATTCGTGGGTGATAGTAGAAAAAGCTTAGATCGGGGAATCCGAACTTCTGATTCAAGCCCTGGTAAAAATGCTGAGGGTGTTGCGCAGAAACAGCCTTCAACCCCTAAGGGAAACACCTTAAGCAAGATCGCAGATCGCCACCAGCCAGTAATATCCGATTCCACTCTTATGTATGTGAGTACTTCTAATGGGGCGGGGCTGAACTTGAGGGAAGCCCCTGGAGTAAGCTCTAGAGTGCTTGTGGTCGTTCCTAATGGCTCTAGGATTAGAGTATGGAAAAAATACTCGCAAGTACAGGATGGCTATACCTGGTATAGGGCAAGTTATGGTTCGACGGCGGGCTACGTAGCTTCAACCTTCTTATCTAATGACCCTGGCGATTCCTCAGGTGATGAGGATCAAGATACCCCTGGTAAAACCGTTATCTCAAAGATTGATAACAGTTCAAGCTATGGTCGTGTTTATGATCGTAATGGTAATACTTGGACTCTGAATGCTGTTGGGGACATAATGCTTAGCAGGTCCGTGCTCTATAAGATGAGATATTACGGCAGCTATCGTCATCCTTATCTCAGGACTGCTAATTTACTAAGGGATGCTGATTTTACTATAGCTAACTTGGAGCTACCTCTCTCAGACCGGATTCCTCCGCCTGCGGATGACCATACTATGACTTTTGTAGCACCTACAGCTGCTGCCGATGGCCTAAGGTGGGCAGGGATAGATGCTGTTACTTTGGCTAATAATCATACCCTGAACTTTGGGCAGGCGCCTTTAGTAGATACATTGAATGCACTAGATAAATATGGAATCGGGCACTTTGGTGGGGGTGTAAACTGGGAACAGGCTTATTCTCCTGCTATCTACAATATAAAGGGAATTAAGGTGGCTTTTCTGGGATTCGATGGCGTCTATTGGTGGAACTGGGCCAACAAGAACGCCCCAGGTATAGCTACAGCTTGGGAAGATCCCGTTAGAGAGGCGATTGCTAGGTCTAAACAACAGGCAGATGTTGTAATTCCTTACTTCCACTGGGGAGTTGAGTATACTTCAGTACCTAATCAGTTCCAGCGTCATATGGCAAGGGTAGCTATCGATGCCGGTGCCGACTTAGTGCTAGGCTCACATCCACATTGGGTACAGCAGGTCGAAATCTATAAGAGTAAGCTGATAGTGTATTCGATGGGAAACTTTGTATTCGATCAAATGTGGTCTCAGGAGACAAGGCAGGGGGTAATAGTCAAGTTCACCTTCCAAGGCAGAAACCTCGTATCTGCCAAGTTCTTGCCGGTCCTCATAGAGGATTATAATCAGCCAGTGCCTGCCACTGGTGATGACTATCGTGCGGTGCTGGATCGCATGGGGGTAGAGCCGATAGTTTATTTTGCTAAGGAGCGTGTACCTGCAAGGTGAGTTGTTCTCTCAACTCATCTGGCTCATTTACCGGCATGGAACATGTATAGTTTCTGCACACGAATGCTGTAGGTTTTTTGTTCCTGAGTGCCCTGTCCTGAAGTAACGGTAGATCACTGCGAGATGCCTCTTCCTCAGTAGTAGAGATGAGTATCTTATTGGGTATGTATGTTTGTCTTATGACTTCTAACAAGGCCTCTGTGTTTGCAGAATGCTTGTCTCCAAGTATTACGATTTCCACCGGTGGGACTAGGAGAGTATTAGCGACACACAGCATATGTCCAAACGCTGTAGGATGCTTGGACATAACCGGCGCGAGCCCACGTATCACTCTGGATGCGATCTCTCTATATTCCTGCCTATCGAATATCACGGCTAGCCTTAGTAAAGCCATGCAAGCAAGAGAATTTCCAGAAGGTGTCGCGTTGTCGTACAGGTTCCTAGGCTGTAAGAATATGTCGCTATGCTTCATAGAGGTGTCAGAGAAGGTCCCTATCTCCTCCTTCCAGAAACTATCTATCATATCCTGTACAAAGCGTCTTGCACTTTCTAGCCATTTGCCATCTGAGGTTATCTCGTAGAGGGTTATTAGTGAGTTAGAGAGTGCAGCGTAATCTTCCAAAAAGCCTGGTACTTTTGGTTTGGAGTCGCTGTAAGTGTGATGCAGCATACCATCAACGACCAAGTTGTCTAATAGGAATTGTATGTTCCTCTGAGAGGCAGTTACGTACTCTGGATTATTCATTGCAAATCCCGCTTCTGCCAAAGTATTGGACATCAACGCATTCCAAGACGTAACTACCTTAGTGTCCTTTGCAGGTGGTGTTCTTTGGTCTCTGTGATGTAGTAACTTCATCGAAGCTTTGTCAATTATCTTTTCTACCTCGGACAGGTTCATGTTATGATCTCGGGTTATATCCTCTAGGGTCTTTGCTATATGTAGGATGTTTTTGCCCTCGAAGTTGCCGCTCGCAGTCACGCCGTAATACTCACATAAGAGCTCAAACTCTTGCTCATTAAGGACCTTCTTTATTTCATCTAATGTCCACAGGTAGTACTTACCCTCCTCACCTTCTGAATCTGCATCTTGTGCTGAATAGAACCCTCCTTGAGATGACGTCATATCCTTCAGTACGTATTGTAAAGTTCTATCGGCCACCTTTAGGTACCAGTTCTTATGTGTTGCCTGCCAGGCGTGCAGGTAGGCTCGAGCAATAAGTGCCTGATCATAAAGCATCTTCTCAAAGTGAGGTATCAACCAGGTTCTATCTACGGAATATCGGTGAAAGCCCCCGCCTAGGTGGTCATGTATACCTCCCAAGCTCATGCTATCCAGGGTAATGGCTACCATGTCAAGGTATTCCTGCTGCTGAGTTCGGATGAAGCTTTGCAGCAAATATTCAACAGTCATGGGTTGTGGGAACTTGGGTGCAGTGCCAAAGCCTCCATATTGATAATCGAAGCCACTCTTTAGGTTCTGGCAGGCACTTTCCAGAATTTCTAATGATATATCGTGCGATTTCAGTTCGGCCCTGCTGATCTGGAGCAGTTGCTGGGCGATCTGCGACGCGCTCTGTTCGACCTCTTGTCTTCGGGTACGATACACCTCAGATAGCCATAACAACAACCTTTTGAATCCTGGCATCCCTACCCTATCTTCCGGGGGAAAGTATGTACCTCCAAAGAAGGGTTTACCATCGGGAGTTAGAAAGACGGTCAGTGGCCAACCTGCCTGCCCTGTCATTGCCTGCACAGCTTCCATGTAGATAGCATCTATGTCAGGTCTCTCTTCTCGATCAACCTTGATGTTTACAAAATTATCATTCATTATCTTGGCTATCTCAGGATTCTCAAACGACTCATGTGCCATAACATGACACCAATGACAGGAAGAATACCCTATAGATAGCAGTATAGGCTTATCTTCTTTACGTGCTTTATCAAAGGCTTCTTGTCCCCACGGATACCAGTCAACCGGATTTTGAGCGTGCTGTAAAAGGTAAGGACTTGATTCCTGAGCTAATCGATTTGGCATGTTATTTCCCCAATATGATGTTTGTAGATAATTCCTGCCGCAATGTTTGTACCATCTAAGTGACGTGAGTAATGGATCTTGAAGATCAGCAAGCGGTCATTTAGACACGATTTCACTGCCAGCAAAGTCCTTTCAATGCACCTGTTTCTTGCTTACAAGATCCAGATCATGACATATAAGTCGAAGATTGTTGTAAGATAACCCGCAGGTGACATCTACTTGCTATTCTACGTTCATCGCGAGGATTCATGATTCCGCCTCTAAAAGACTTCCAAGAAGGTATAGAAAGCTGAAATCGCTTCTGAGAGTTAGAGTAAGCAGCGTGCCGTTGGGACTCAAGAGTGATGGGTATGGAGAGGGCTCATGTTTACTAGGTTTTGTGGTGCCGAGGGGCGGATTCGAACCGCCGACACCGTGATTTTCAGTCACGTGCTCTACCGACTGAGCTACCTCGGCGTGTATTTTTATCGCTCAAAGTCAGGTGGGCGATAGAGGACTCGAACCTCTGACCTCCTCGGTGTAAGCGAGGCGCTCTAACCAGCTGAGCTAACCGCCCACAAAATAAAGACAAAAAATATTGGTGCCGAGGAAGGGACTCGAACCCCCACGACCGATAGTGGTCACTAGCCCCTCAAGCTAGCGCGTCTGCCAATTCCGCCACCTCGGCATCCAGACTACAAAGAGTATATAGAGCCTCGAGGTCGGCTGTCAAGGGATACCGTAGGTGCTGTCGCCACCTTGACCGGCTTGTGCAATGGGTTGGTTTTCCCCAGCATGATAGATAAGGGGATCTAGAGAATAATTTTTGAGGTTGTCAACAGGCTTAATCAAAAGGAACTAGCTCGAAGATTGTGGGCAAAGTTATTTGTCTAGTATAAGTGTTATCTCTACGATACTAGTAGGACTACTAAGCCCACAACAAGATTGGATCCTTTGATGCTGTTTGACACTTATTACTTCTGATGGATATTATCATCAGAACGCTGATATAAAATGTGGATGTTTCTGGCTTTATGGCTTCAACTTCTGAATTGATTGTTAAACCTAGAGACCGTATATATGCGAAACTTGGGGCTCTCGCGATTACGCGCTCCATTGTATTTCTTTATTTCTTATCTTTCTTGCTTTACGTGGCCTTATTCCTATTGCTCAGGGCAAAGAGTTTCCGTCTCACTCAGACCCTCACGTTGCAGATGTGGGGATGGTTAAAAGCTTTCTCAGATCTGCTCACCCCTTCGAGCTTTGATACTGCTACCTGGAGGAGTGCCCAAGCAGGGTTTCACGAGTTGCTTTTTGCTGTGATAATAGTGCTCTTGGTTGGATCATGGCTTCGAATATTATGGGTTCTCAAGACTTCTAATAGGAATTTGAAGCTCTTGTGGATACTTTTGGGTGCTTTGGGTTTGAGTATACCTTTGCTGTTGTTGCCCGGAATGTTCTCTGGAGATCTCTACCTATATATGTTCTATGGTAGGATAATAGCCAAGTACGGAGATAATCCCCTGATAGTTCCCCCTAATAATTACCCGGGAGACTTTCAGCTCTACTGGATCTACTGGAAATGGCTGCCATCGGCTTATGGCCCGGTCTGGTTGATGCTTTCAGGAGCTCTAAGTGCCTTTGGGGGGGATGGATTATGGTCAAATATATTCTCTTATAAGATAGCCGTTCTTATATTGCATGCTCTAACTACGGTGGTGGTTTGGTTATGTGCAAGATCGGTTACTCCCGAACATGCTAGTTGGGCTGCTGTATTTTATGGTTGGAACCCACTGGTGTTGCATGAAACTGTGGGCAGTGGGCATAACGATGTGATGGTAGCTCTGTTTGTATCTCTTGCCGTGCTTTCAGTGCTACGCAAGAGATGGTTGTTTGCTGTTTTCTTTCTAGTGGCAGGAAGCATGGTCAAGCTTACGACAATTGTTCTCCTTCCGCCTTTGCTGCTTGTATGGCTGATGGGGTTAGAAAGCAAAAGGGAAAGACTCCTCGCATTGAGTAAGGGGACTGTGGTCGCTCTTGTTTCTGGTTGGATATTGTACGCCCCATTATGGGCGGGTACAGCCTTGTTCACCAATTCTCTGAATAATCCTGCAGCCCAAAGATACTTGAATTCATTGTGGGAACTCATATTAATGCCCACTATGAGGGATTATTTCCCACCGCCCACCCTGGACACCCTGTTTGACATAATAAGAAACTTGCTGTTTGCTGCCTTCTTCTGTTGGATGCTCTTTCTAACTGCCAAGAAGAGAAGCCTGCAGTGGTCTTGGATCTGGCTCTGGTTTGGTTATTGCCTGACGCTTTCTTGGATATGGCCATGGTATTTCTTGCTCTTAATCGCCGTTATTGCGGTCTATAACGGGGATCTAGAGTCATCCCTCGGCGTTGCCTTGACACTTGGAGGCTTTCTGTTTTGGATGGGTTGGCCCGACCCACCGCTCCCAGCTGCTCCCTGGCTTTACTATTTTCGCTCCGTGATTCTGCTGGGTCCCGCTATCGCAGTGGTTATCATACCAAGGGTCCAGAGGTTTATGATTACCCTTCTAGGAACAAGACAAGTACAATAAGAGTATTAAAATCAGTTGAAAGTTTTTGTTAGATTGGCTAACGTCAACCTAATGTTTTAGCCTCTAGCTAGATTGGGTAAAACTAGAGAGACAGGAGGTTGGTTTTGTCTGAACAAACTTCTAATGGAAGGATTGGTGAGCCCATAGGCAGGTTGTCCAACAAGGGCTATCTGATAGCGATGACCGTTTACATGTTGGTTGTCTCGGCCTTTACCTTCAAGGCTGGAGGATTTCTCAGACTAGATACCGTGCTCCTCTTTATGCTCATAGGTGGGGTGATTATAGGTGGAGGGCGTACTTTCCTTCGTGACTGGGTGCCCTTCGTTGTGCTGTTTCTGGCCTGGCAGATGTTGGCTGGTTATGCAGATAATGTGGGATTCAAGGCGCATAATGAGATCCTTGTAAGGGCAGAGAGATTTATAGGGTTCGGGCATATACCTACTGTGGTGCTGCAAGAGCATCTCTATGTGCCAGGAAAGATCCACTGGTACGATATAATGGCAACTACTTTCTGGGCCTTTCACTTTGTTCTCCCTATTTTGTATGCGTTCATGCTTTGGGTAAACAGAAGAGATCTGTACTGGAAGTTTGTTAACTCGCTGTTGCTGCTATCTTTTGCAGGATTCTTGACTTACATGCTATTTCCCGCAGTACCTCCTTGGTTGGCATCCTATTGGGGAACTATTCCTCAGAGAATCTATCTGATCAGGGACATAGTGCTAAGTCAGCTCCACTTTGGTGGTATGTCCTTATCTATGCTGATCAAGCATGGTAACCCTAATTATGTAGCTGCTATGCCCTCTTTACATGCTGCCTATCCCACGCTGGTGTTCGTATTTAGTTTGTTCCATTGGAGGAAGTTTGCTCCTATAGCTCTCCTATATTGCTTTGGCCTGTGGTTCAGCATTATATATATAGGAGATCACTATGTTATAGACACTCTCGCAGGTATCGCTTATGCAGTAGCATCTTTCATAATTGTCTCGCTTATTTATCGCTACCTTGAGAAGAGGCGTGAGAAACTAGTCCTAGAGACATCACAAGCTGTGGAGGCTGCGGGCTAATAATGGATCCATTCGCTGACCTTATTGCTAGTCTAAGTACCGATCATGATGAGCGTGCAGGTCAACCTGCTCGAGTTGATCTGCATCGTCAATCACGTAAGGGCATACCCGAGGTCATATACGCTCCTGGTAAGACCATCGAAATAATATTTCGGAGCATGGAAGAGCTTCTTAGTCATTCAGGTAGAGCCATAGTTAGCAGACCATCATCTGAGATCAGAGAGAAGATAATTGCACGTTACAGCCATAGATATCATGTTATTGGTAATTGGTCTGTGGCTATTGAAGATCCCAATATTCCTCTCCCAACACTAGATGCCACAGTGGGGATAATCACCGCTGGCTCGTCTGATTGGCCTATAGCTGAGGAAGCTCAATTAGTAGTTCGACACATGGGATGCAGAATTATAGAGGCTAGAGATGTCGGAGTTGCCGGTATACATAGGTTGTTCCCTCCCTTGCGTGAGATGTTAGATCGAGGTGTAGATGTTATCATAGTTGTAGCTGGCATGGATGGCGCTCTACCCTCAGTTGTCTCGGGATTAGTAGATGTTCCCGTGGTGGGAATACCTACATCTACCGGATATGGAGCCGGTGGACGGGGATGGGGGGCACTACTGTCTATGCTTCAGACCTGTGCTCCTGGACTATCGGTGGTTAACATAGACAACGGGGTTGGCGGTGGCGCCGTTGCAGGAATGATAGCCAGACAAGTATCTAAAGCAAGGAGGGAAAATTCTAGCAATGGTAAATGAAGGTAATGTTGCACCCGACTTTACATTGCCGGATGAGAATGGTAATCAAGTTACTCTAAGTCAGTTTAGAGGACGCAAGGTTATACTGTATTTTTATCCCAAGGACGATACTCCGGGTTGTACAACCGAAGCCTGCGGTATAAGGGATAGTTTTCCTAACTTTGAAGCCTCCGGCGCCGTTGTACTTGGTGTCAGTCCAGACTCTGTAGAAAGTCACAAGAAGTTCAAGGAAAAGTACAATCTACCGTTTACACTCTTGGCAGATACTGATCACAGGGTGGCTGAGATGTATGGTGTTTGGGGCACTAAAAAGATGTATGGCCGAGAATTTACAGGTGTTCTTCGCACAACTTTCCTGATAGATGAAGAAGGCAAGGTGCAGAAGGTCTTCAAGAATGTCAAACCGGATGTGCATGCTCAGGAGCTAGTTGAAGCTCTGGCTTCCTAAGTGGGCATTAGTATAGTCCACCACAGCCACCAAAAGCTTCCTACCGCGTATAGTAAAGCTATGTATATTCGGTACCTTTCATTCCAGGATATAGCCAGCAAGGCAAATCCTGGAATGAGGTACCAAGGGTAAGCCGTAAGAAACAGCATCGGAAGAAGGGACATTGTACTTCCCCACGCAAATGCTTCTTTCTCTAAGCATGTTTTTTTGTCCTTATAAATGACAAAGGACTGTAGCAATACCCACAACATGAGTAATGCCACGCCTATCTCTGAAGCCAGTGTGCTGAAGTAGTAGGCCTTGTCAAAGTCGTAGAAGGGGGCTGTATACCTAAGCACCTGATCCCTGACTAGTAGAGGCACGAATCCTGTTACGAATAGCCTCTGCCTATCTAAAAATGCTGGAAAGGCTTTCCCCTGCCAGTAAGGCAAATATGTTGCTGCAGCCAAGAAGATGAATATACCCATAAGGAGGAATGTTCTCTTTAGTCTGTTTCTAGAGACCTCCATCTTGATTTGCGATACAAAATTGATCAGTAATAGAGGAGCAGTTGTGAATTTGGTCAGAAAAGATACCACCAGTAATATCCACCCAGTTAGGCAGCTTTTATGTTTATAGATTGCAAACAAACCTAGGACCACCAACAATCCTACAAATGCATCTAAGTGAGCATTAGCAGGACCCTCAAACAGGACCAATGGATTCCATGCGAACAAAGCTGTTGCAAATCTTCTGCTCTCACTGTTTTTGAGAAGATGCCAGATAAGGTAAGCGGTGGCGAGAACCGAAAACCCTCCCAAAAGCTTAAATCCCATGCTTGCCGCTAAGGGTGAGTTGCCAGTAATGAGGATAACTAACGCCGACAGACTAGTCCATATAGGTCCATAGACAGCTTTCAGATCTATCCAATAATTGAAGGGCAGTAATGGGCTGTTAGGTAGGTCTGCCGGAACCGTCAGGTACGGGTTAAGTCCGTGTAGTGCAAGTGATTCTCCGCTTATACCGTAGTAAAAGACGTCGGTAGAGAATAACGGTGGCGTAATGGTAGCAGCAAGTACCAGTAATACTATTGAAATCCAGAGCCAGATTCTGTTTATTCTGCTCGCTACAAAAATCAAAGATAGAACATATAAAGACCATAGGGCTATGTACATGCTCTCAAATAATGGCCAGAATTCCCACATAGAGCCAAAATCGATTGGAGGTATGAGCAGGCTACTTCGGTAGATACGTGAGATCTCTATAGAGTAGTACGGTAATCTATCACGGCCGGCCCAGGGCTCAATAAAGTCATAAGGTATATTAAACTGCATCAGACAGATTATCAGGAACACTAAGATGAAGAGAGAGAGGATGATCGTCCTTCTGTATCCTACTCCCCTGTAAGTATCTGCATATCTGCTATATCTACTGGGATAGCCAACTGTCACTTGATATCATCAAGATCCGGAGCTAAGTTTTGAGCATATAAAGTTCAAAAGCGTAGACGCTGCTGCCCTAGGCTCAAGTTCCCTATTTGCCACCTTAGCTACTAGGTCTATTGCTTCAGGATATTGAAGAGCTATCATCCCATAGTTTCTAACTGCTTCTTGGAGCAGCAAAAGCATCTCAGATTCTATCGAAGACTTGGCTCTGTTCGCTATCTCACCACTATTGTATAGGTGCTCCTTATGCTTCTGAATCTCATCAACTAACTCAGATATACCTTCTCCAGTCGTTGCTATCGTTTTCTTAATGGGTACCTTCCAGCCCCCGGGTGATGGCTTTGATAGCGAAAGCATCTGCCTTAAATTATTTGCCAGCTCCTCTACTCCTGGCATATCTGCTTTATTTATTACGAGTATGTCCGCTATCTCCAGGATACCTGCCTTGATTGTTTGGACATCGTCCCCCATTCCCGGCATATTCACAAGGACTATCGTCTGTGCTGTCTTAGCGATGTCCACTTCGTCTTGCCCGACCCCTACGGTCTCTATGATAACCACATCCTTGCCAGCTGCATCCAAGACACGTACAACATCCCTGGTGGATTTGGTTAGTCCACCTAGATTGCCTCTTGTAGCCATGGATCTTATGAATACGCCAGGGTCGGACTGCATCCGCAGCATTCGGATTCTATCTCCTAGGATAGCTCCACCGGTTATGGAGCTGGATGGGTCAATAGCTACTACTCCTACGGTGAGTCCCCGCTTTCTGTACTCTCTTATTAGCTCCTGAGTAATGGTGCTCTTTCCAGAGCCTGCAGGTCCAGTTATACCAACGATATGCGCTCTACCTGTGTGAGGATATAAAGCACTAATGATGGTCCTAGCCTGAGGAGCATCATCCTCGATCATGGAGATCAGACGAGCTATTGCAAGTCTGTCACCTTTAAGTACTCGATCAGCTAGCGATGTGTCTACGGTTCGTGTTGACGTTTGCTCTGATGAATTCAACTATCTCCCTCAAACTACTACCTGGCCCAAAGATTCCCTTTATGCCTATCTCGTGGAGCTTGGGTATGTCTTCTGCTGGAATAATTCCACCTGCAACCACTAATACATCTTCTAGGCCATTTTCTTTCAGCAGTTCCATGATACGAGGAAATAGGGTCATGTGTGCACCTGATAGTATAGAAAGTCCGATAACATCTACATCTTCCTGGATAGCAGCCTCGACTATCATTTCAGGAGTCTGCCTTAGTCCAGTGTAGATGACTTCCATGCCTGCATCTCTTAGGGCTCGAGCTATGACCTTAGCTCCTCTATCGTGACCGTCAAGTCCAGGCTTAGCTACGAGCACCCTAATACGATGTTCCTGTGAAGGTAACTCCTGATAGGCAAAGGAAGTTGCTGCTTCGCTCAATTTTATACTCCTTTACCTTGGTGGTAACTTTGGGCCTAGCTTTGTAGTATTTCTAGGCTCCTAATTCTACATTCTCTAGTTATAGAGATTGTTTTCTCTTTTGTAAAGCTTATCCCTTTACTTCTAGTCTTAGACTATTATCTGTTCGTTGTAAGTACCAAAGATATCTCTGAGCACGTCAGTGATCTCCCCTAGGGTAGCATCTGCATTGGCGGCTTCAATCAGGAAAGGCATAAGGTTCTCGCCTGTCTTGGCTGCCTTCTTTACTCTATCGAGCGATTCCCGCCATGCATTCTTGTCTCTACTACTTCTGATCTCCTTCAGCCTTTCTCTCTGTAGTTGCTCCCCCTTGGGATCTATTTTCAGGATAGGTGGTTGCCAGTTGTAGTCATCATCTTGGTATGCGTTCACTCCTACTATCTTCCGCTCTCCGGATTCCAATTCCTGGTTATAACGATAAGCGCTCTCGGCTATTTCCCGTTGTGGGAATCCTGCCTTTATAGCCTCGATCATTCCGCCCATGTCTCTTATCTTTTGTATGTACTCACGTGCTGAGAATTCTACCTGGTTAGTAAGCGTTTCCAAGAAATAGCTGCCTCCAAGAGGATCTACGGTGTTAGTCACGCCGCTTTCTTCTGCGATGATCTGCTGGGTTCTCAAGGCTATCTTTGCAGCTAGTTCGGATGGTAGCGCAAGGGCTTCATCCAAGGAGTTGGTATGTATGCTCTGTGCTCCGCCCAACACCGCCGCGAGGGCTTGTAGCGTGGTACGTACTATATTGTTTGCAGGTTGCTGGGCTGTGAGAGAGCATCCTGCTGTCTGGGCGTGAAATCTCAACCTCCAAGATCTGGGATCTTTGGCACCGTATCTATCTCTGACTTCATAGGCCCATATCCTGCGCGCAGACCTGAACTTCGCTATTTCCTCGAATAGATCATTATGTGAATTGAAGAAAAAGGATAATCTTGGGGCAAAATCATCTATCTTCAGTCCTCTCGCCAAAGCATGTTCTATATAGGTGAAGCCATCGCTTAGCGTGAATGCTAGTTCCTGGATTGCAGTAGAGCCTGCCTCCCTTATGTGATATCCGCTGATGCTAATGGTGTTCCATTGAGGCATCTCTTTCATGCCAAACTCTATAGTGTCAGTAACAAGCCGCATCGAAGGCTCTGGGGGGAAGATGAACTCTTTTTGTGCTATATACTCCTTGAGTATATCGTTCTGCAACGTCCCCCTTAGCTGAGATCTGTGGTAACCAAAGCGTTCTGCAGCAGCTATAAACATAGCCCAGATTATGGCTGCCGGCCCATTGATGGTCATGGATACACTTACTTTATCCAGTGGCAATCCTTGTAGGAGAATCTCCATATCACGTCTAGATGATATGGCTACTCCACATTTCCCAAATTCCCCTTCGGCCAGCGGATGATCAGTATCATAGCCGTACAGGGTGGGTAAATCGAATGCTATAGATAGTCCCGTCTGTCCATTCCTTAGCAGATAGTGGAATCTGCGATTGGTCTCCTCGGCTGTACCGTAGCCTGCAAACATTCTCATAGTCCAGAGCTTGGACCTGTACATTGTGGGATGTATACCACGCGTGTAAGGGAACTCACCCGGCAGTCCTAATGCCTGGTTATAAGAGATATCTTTGGTATCTAAAGGTGTGTAAGTGGCCTTGATTGGGATACCTGAAAGGGATATAAAGCGTTCTTTGCGCTCAGGTATTCTTCTAATTGACTCTGGGAGGGTTTTCTCAAGCCAGTGATTATATGCTTCCTCTAAGTCTGATTGATGCTGCAAGTCACCTGCTGGGTAAGTGCTACCTTCTTCCACCTTCATGTCCCCTCGCCCCCTTTCTTGCTCACTAAGGAGCACTTTACATAGGGTTATTTACACCTAAAAGGGGAATAAGTCCAGACTCAAGGAATGGTGGTCTTTATCTACAGGTAGTCATAGAAGCCACTACCTGTCTTTCTGCCAAGCTTACCAGCAGCAACCATCTGTCTAAGCAATGGACAAGGCCTGTATTTAGGGTCCCTGAATCCTTCATAGAGGACATCAAGTATATAGAGGCAAACATCTAAACCTATGAAGTCTGCTAGCTCTAGAGGCCCCATGGGGTGGTTCATACCAAGCTTCATGACCTTATCTATATCATCTCTCGAAGCCACCCCTTCGTAAAGGGCAAATATAGCTTCGTTGATCATCGGCATTAGTACTCTGTTGGACACGAAGCCCGGAAAGTCCCTCACTACTACTGGTTCCTTCCCTAGTCTATGTGCTTCATCTATGATCTTTTGGCACGTTTCGTCACTGGTCTTTAGCCCTCTTACTACTTCTACCAACTTCATTACGGGTACCGGATTAAAAAAGTGCATACCTATAAATTTGTCTTCTCTGCTGGTAGAAGCTGCCAATCGGGTTATCGATATTGAAGAGGTGTTTGATGCAAATATGGTATCAGATGGAAATAGCTCGTCAGCCAAACTAAAAAGCTCAAGCTTGGCCTCTACATTCTCGTAGATGGCTTCAATTAGCAGATCGGCTGAAGATACCTGTCTGATATCCGACAAGGCAACTATATTGGAGAGCACACTTTGCTTTTGCTCCGGAGTTATCCTACCCTTTTGTACCGACCTTTCTAGATTCTCAGAGATCGTCTCTAATCCAAGTGATAGTTGCTTTGGATCTACCTCTACTAGATACACCTTGTCTCCCGCTTGAGCAAAAACCTGGGCGATACCTCGCCCCATTGTGCCAGCTCCCACGACAACTATGTCTGCCACTTCTCCGCTCCTTACAGAAGTCTAGGTTTGCTCCTGTCGGCGGAATAGTATCACAGAAAGGCCACCAAGTATTACTACATACAGAATAAGCGTGATAACAGCTCTCTCCGTACTAACGGATAGCACAGATCCTGGCGCTGAGTTATCAGCTAGCTGTTGTCCAAACGTCGAGCTGACTTGGCTGGCGTTGATACCTATAAGTATCTTGACAAATTCCCTTATCTGTGAAACTGATTGAGCTACAAGCTGCATTATTGTCTCGAGTGCGAGTGAGTAGATTAGTCCAAGTCCTACAGCTAGGGCTGTTCCTTTGAAGAGGGTTGCAAGGAAAATGCCTATTGAAGTCCAAGCTCCCATAATCAACAACCCTGCCCCTATTGCTCTTATAAGCTCAGCTATAGAAGGCCAGTTGGCTTTTATTCCCTCTATCTGCATTACTACCAAGCTGTCAAGGTAGGCAGTTGCGATGGAGATAAGTGTATATAGTGCTACGACCGATGCTGCACCTAGCAACTTACCGAAAAAGACTTGCGACCTTGTGGGTTTCTGCGTTAGCACTGTTTTCCAGGTGTTCCACCCATATTCGCCACCTACTGTCATTGCTCCCAAGATGAGAGCAACCGCTCCACCAAACCCTGAGATGGATGTCAACGCTAGTCCAAGTACATTTTCAGGAGAAATCATCTGAGTGAAAACCACATTGCCCTGGGTGGTTTGCGCCTCTTGGGGGGTGATCTTTATTATCCAGTAAATCAGCAGCCAAAAAAGTGTGCTTACTATTGTCACAAGAGCCAGTACCCATATGGCTGGTCTTTTATAGAGCTTGATCAGTTCTGCTTTGAATGAACCTAACATATCTATATCTCTCCTAAACTACTTGTTCCTCGTTAACTTCCGTTAGGTTAAGGAAGACTTCTTCAAGGCTTTGACTAGTAGGATGCAGTTCACTAACAGCTACCCCGGACTGTACAAGAAGCCTGTTGATTTCGGCTGCCATGCTCGGGTCGGTAGAGATGAGCAATGCACCATCTCTCTCCTCTATCTTTTCTATGTAGTCTAGGTTCCTTAGCATGCTAAGAGCCAAATCAGCCGGGGTGGCTCGGACCAGCAGAACTCCAGAACCCTTTAGTTCAGAAATAGTTCCCTCGGCTATAAGTCGTCCTTGCTGGATAACGCCTACTCTGTCACATATCTGTTCCACCTCATTCAATAGGTGGCTTGATAGTAGTACGGTACGGTTACCTTGCCCAAGGTTACGTATTAGCTCCCTCATCTCTGCCATGCCTTTAGGGTCAAGGCCATTAGTAGGTTCATCGAGTATCAGGATTTGCGGATCCTTGAGCAACGTAGCGGCTACACCTAGTCTCTGTTTCATTCCTAGGGAGTAACCTTTGAATTTATCCTTAGCTCTATCCTTTAGATCAACTATTTCCAAGACTTCATCAATTCTAGATCTGGGAGCGCCGCTGTAATCTGCGATGACACGGAGATTGTCTCTTCCTGATAGATACGGGTAGAAGGCTGGTGATTCCACTAGTGAACCTAGTAAGGATAATGATTCGGGTGTTCCTGGGGCCTTTCCTAGTATGCTGGCACTACCTGATGTGGGTTTGATAAGTCCCAACAACATTTTTAAGGTAGTTGTCTTGCCAGCACCGTTAGGACCTAAGAAACCATATATTTCACCTGCTCTTACCCTCAGGTTGAGGTTATCGACAGCCTTGATCTTGTTATTGTAGATCTTGGTTAGGTTGTTTGTTTCTATTACGTATTCCATGTCCTGCTTCTCCAAGAGATCATATTTCGGCAAATTCCGAAATATACTGCTGATTATAGCATAGAAATGATGTATTTATGCATGCGATTGCAATTGCAATCGCTCTTCAGCATCATAATCTTTGGAAATAGAGTAAATCAAATTTTAGGCTATAAGGAGGTTCGAATCTTAATAATACTTTTATTGGGAATTTGAATACTCATCTTCAGCGTATTAGGAATATAATTAGCCCTTAGGTGCTGCTTCAATCGTTGGTAGATATAGATATTGTGTTTATGCACTTATAGTGGCTTTATTTAAAACAACTTATATGAGGTTGGTCCTTGTCCGATCAATCTAATGGATTCTCGAGAATTACCGACCATATATCTGTTCTTATAATCTCGGTCTCCATGGTACTGCTAGTTATATTAGCAAGGCCCAAATCTGAGAAAGTTGCTAACGTGATTGCCCAACCTACTTCGCCACCTACACCATCTACTGTAACTGTCCACATACTAGGAGCTGTACGTAATCCCGGGGTCTATACCTTGCCTGCTAGAAGCAGGGTTGTGGACGCCGTGAGGAGTGCAGGTGGTTTTACAACAAAGGCCGATGCTATGGGTGTAAATCTAGCTCAGATACTACGTGATGAGATGCAGATTATAGTACCTTTCAAGGCTCCTGATCCCAAGGTGGGTAGCAACCATGGGCAGTCAACAGCTAATTCAACTCCCTCCGGCAGGTTCGGTGCCCAAGAACCACAAATAGCACCTATAAACATCAATATAGCTACTAAGGAACAATTGGAAGAGCTACCAGGCATCGGCCCAAGTAAGGCAGCTGCGATCATAGAGTTTAGGCAGAAGCATGGGCCATTCAACAGCTTTGAAGATCTTCTCGACGTGCCGGGTATAGGTCCTTCAACACTGGAAAACATTAAAAGCATGGTTGTATTCAGGTGATATACGTCTTCGTCTTTGCGTGGTTATTAGGTCTTGTATTCGGTACATTCTTCAATCTGGACTATTTACCTATATCTCTATGTTTAGTTATGCTTGTAGCCTTTGTTTGGCGAAATAAGAATAAGGTTTATTTTTGTCTGGCAATAGCCATGCTTGCATCTCTGTTAGGTGTTCTAAGATCTGAGGTTTACTATTCCAGAGCTGACTGGGCAAACAGCGATGCTTTATCCTCCGAGTACAAGGGAAAGGTATTGGATGAAGGTTCTAATTCTGCACTTGTAAGTCTAAGTAGCCCTCATAGTGGTATCTGGCTTGTAGTGGGTAGTATTAGAAACCTGGCTCCAGGAGATCACTTGTACATTAGAGGCAGCTCAGTGCCTTTCTATCAGCTAGATGGTTTCCTGTTCAGATACTCGCTGAGCAAGGGTGCTCATGGGGTAATATTTGCTAAGTCCATCAAGGTGGTTGGTAAAGATCGGTGGAATCTTCAATCTATTATGGCGAAGATTCGCAATAGTACATCTTCTCTGATTGGATCTTACGTAGGCTATCCTTACTCTTCCGTAGCTGAGAGCATGGTTTTGGGTAATGTCGGCAATATTCCCGAAGATATTGAAAAGGACTTTCGTGAGTCTGGGCTTTCGCACATACTGGTTGCCTCCGGTTTCAATGTAACCATATTGGTGTTGATAGTTATAGCTTTCCTTCGGCCTTTAATAGGCATAAGAGGCTCGATGTGTTTTGCATTTATTCTCATCCCCATATATATGGGTATATCAGGTATGTCCTCCCCCGTGGTTAGGGCCTCCCTGATGGCTATAGTATCCCTTTGGGGCAGGTGGATAGGCCGTCAGAATGATTCTGGTAGATCCTTGTGCTTTGCTCTTGTGCTTATCACCGCTCTGCAACCCTTCTCCATCTACGATATAGGTATGCAGCTCTCTGTGTTGGCTACGGCTGGTATAGTATGGCTGTACCCGTCAGTAGCCAGAGCTATGGTTCGTCTTCCAGAATTGCTTCGGGAAACAGTTGCTATATCCTTTGTGGCTCAGGCTAGCACGATGCCATTACTGATCTTCTATTTCGGTAAGGTCTCTCACTTGGCCATACTGGCGAATGTTTTAGTGGCACCTTTTATTCCTTTGGAAATGGTACTTACCACCCTAACGGTTGTGCTAGGAGTATTATCGGCATCCTTGGGAAATGCTCTTGGGTGGTTAACTAGCAAGTTCGTGCTGGCAATTGTGTATATAGCAACCTCCATAAGCGAAATATCTGCTGCTAGTGAACTTAAGCTCATGGTTGGACCCAAGTCTCTGGTGATGTACTATCTAGTTTTTATTGCGGTAATACTAATTGCTCAGCCTGTTGCTCGTAGGTATGCAAGAGATTTCTGGGTATTCTAATTGGCGAATCTGCTTGACACAGGACTTAACCCCTGATATGCTGCCAGTAGTTAAGAAAACCTTAGGTTTTCCGTTTAGGGTAAAGGAGGTGATGCCCATGGACACATCAGGTAGTAAGGGCATCACCGGAGGAAGGCTAGCTTAGTCATCGTTCTCCGGTGATCCCTTTTTCTTTTAGGTCGAGCTTTAGTAGCTCGACCTTTTTTATTGCGACATAATATTTAACTTGTTAGGATTTCTTAGACCAAGTTTGTGGGGAACTCTTAAGTGCTGGCTGAGCTCCATATCAGAGATTTCGCGATCATTTCGGAGATAAATATCAGCTTTAGTCCTGGCTTCAACGCCTTCACAGGGGAGACAGGCGCTGGGAAAAGCATAATAATTGATGCTCTTGACCTTGTATTGGGCGGTCGCGCATCTCCTGATATGGTGCGTACCGGAGCCTCTTCCTCCCTTATTCAGGCTATGTTCGTGTTGGAGGGAGATGTACTTAGAGAAGTAAGTGAACTTCTGGAGTCTAATGGTCTTGCCCCCTCTGAGGAGCTTATTATTACCCGGGAGATTAGCTCAAGTGGCAGATCATCTGCAAGGATCAACGGCTCCCTTGTTCCCGTAACCCTTCTGAGGCAACTGGGTGAGAATCTGGTGGATATCACTGGTCAATCAGAACATCTAGTTCTATTGCGCCCTTCCGCCCAAAGGGATGTGCTCGATCACTATGCTGGTGCTATTGATCTACGCTCTGAGGTGAGCCAGCTGTATAACGAAATAAGGCGAGTGCGATCTGAGTTGGAGGCCCTGGTTTCCGGTCAACGTGAGGCAGAGCGCCGCGCTGATATGTTGCGTTACCAGATTGAGGAGATCAGTTCAGCCGGTTTACAGCCTGGTGAGGATGAAGAACTACTGAAACGAAGGAATTTACTGGCTAATGCTGAGAAGCTAGCTCAGCTAGCTGACGGTGTCTATCAGTCCTTGTACTCCTCTAGCACAAGTGCGATAGATCAACTTCAGCAAGCTCAGAGTCTTCTCGAAGAATTGGTACGTCTTGACAACTCCTTGTCCTCTAATCTGGATATGATATCTGAGGCGGTTGTTGCTGTTGAAGAAGCTTCGCTTGATATTCGTAGATATAGAGATTCTATAGAGTTTGATCCTGGCATGCTCGAGGTGGTTGAAGAACGCCTGGATCTCATAAACAGGCTAAAACGAAAATATGGGTCTACTATTGAGGAGATACTCCAGTATCGGGACAATGCTGAGGCTGAGCTTTTTGATATCGAGAACAGCGACGAAAAGATAAAGAAGCTAGAAACCCAACTTGAGAACCTTCGGCAGCAATTGGCGCAGAAGGCCAAAGCTTTATCTTCTATAAGGTCGAAGGCTGCTAAGGACTTGGGTAGAAAGATAGAGCGAGAGCTAAACGACCTGCTGATGACCAATGCTCGGATCGAGATAAGAGTCAGTTATAAGCAACCTTCTGACTATTCAATCTCTATAGATGGGATAGAGGTAGGCGTGGATCAAACTGGTGCTGACGACATAGAGTTGTTGGTATCGCCTAATCCTGGGGAACCGCTCAAACCTATAGCTAAGGTCGCGTCCGGAGGAGAGATATCTCGTATTATGCTGGCGATAAGGACTGTGTTGTCTGTGGCAGACAACACTCCTACATTGATATTTGACGAGGTGGACGTGGGCATTGGTGGTCGTAGTGGTAGGATAGTTGGTGAAAAGCTAGCCGGACTAGCAAGTAATCACCAGGTCATAGCTATAACCCATTTAGCGCAGGTAGCTGCTTACGCAGATACACACTTCAAGATAACTAAGGTTATTCAAGATAACCTAACAACAACAAGGGTTGATAAGCTTGACAGAGAGGGCATTAGGCATGAGTTAGCAGCCATGCTTGGTGGTATGCCTGTGACAGATAGATCCCTGCAAAGTGCTGATGAACTTATAGATTTGGCTAATAGATCCAGGCGACTATCTTTGGCTTCGTAGGATTATTTGACTATAGGTCATATAAACTGCTAATCTCCTTACGGCAGAAAGCTAAATATAGACAAGGCGCTGAAGGGGAATAGTAGGCACCAGCTGAGAAATACAGAGATCTGGAACACGGTGAGAACCAGACAGTAGGCTGTGCTGAACCCGCCCTGGAGCTTCTGTCGAAGCGTCTCATGGACGATAAGGCAGTGCGCTGCCCCCGTTAAAGGGCTGATCAGCGTTCGCTGGTCACTGAGGTGGGAGTTTCAAGCTCCAATCGAGGTGGTACCGCGGGAAATTATAAAACCCGTCCTCGAAGTCTTGCGCTTCGAAGGGCGGGTTTTTTATTACAACCTGCTAAGAAAAATTACCTGGAGGTGGATAATGTCAAGCACTAGTTCTGAATATGTGCAGAAGATAACAAAGAGGAGCGAGGATTTTGCTGCATGGTACAACGACGTTGTGCTTGGGGCTCAGCTTGCTGATTACAGCCCTGTCAGGGGAATGATGGTCTACAGACCTTATGGATATGCTATATGGGAAAACATACAGAAATTATTGGATGCAAGATTCAAAGCGACTGGGGTAGTTAATGCCTACTTCCCTCTGCTTATTCCCGAGAGTTTACTCAAAAAAGAAGCAGAGCACGTTGAAGGTTTTAATCCTCAGGTAGCATGGGTGACACATGGAGGGAACGAAGAGCTTGAGGAGAGGTTAGCGGTACGCCCTACTTCTGAGGCGATAATAATGCAGATGTATTCCAAGTGGGTGCAGAGCTATAGGGACCTGCCAATATTGATCAACCAATGGAACAGCGTAGTGCGCTGGGAGCTACATACTAGGCTGTTCCTGCGTACAGCTGAGTTCCTATGGCAAGAGGGCCATACTTTACATGCTTCGGCTGAGGAAGCCACAGAACGTACTTTGCTTATGCTCGAGATCTACAGGTCGTTCCTTGAGGAGGATCTAGCTATACCGGTTATCCCTGGTCGCAAGACTCCTTCTGAGAGATTCCCTGGTGCCGCGGAGACCTATACCGTGGAGGCGCTTATGGGAGATGGTAGAGCGCTCCAGTCTGCTACTAGTCACGACTTTGCCGATCATTTTGCTAAGGCTTTTGACATAACATTTCTTGATAAGGATGGCGAGCGCAAGTATGGGTATACCACTAGTTGGGGGCTTTCTACTCGCACCATAGGTGGAATAATAATGGTTCACGGGGATGATTCTGGTTTGATAATACCTCCTAAAGTCGCCCCAATTCAGGTGGTAGTAGTTCCTATATGGAGAAGTGAACAGGACAAACAGAAGGTCTTGGAGCACATAGATAGGATAAAGGAAGTTCTAGGAGATTCTTTCCGACTGCACATAGATCTGAGTGAGGAGAAGACTCCTGGTTGGAAATTTAATGAATGGGAGCTCAAGGGTGTGCCAGTAAGGCTTGAGGTTGGTCCAAGAGATGTTGCCAATAACGCTGTTATGCTTGTGCGTAGAGACAATAGGGATAAATCTCAGGTACCTCTGAATGACCTCGTTGTAAATCTGCAGCAAACTTTAGCTGATATACAGCAGTCTCTGTTCGACCGTGCTAAGCAGTTCAGAGACGAGCATACGTTTGAATGCGATAGTGTTGCTCAAATGTTGGAGGTTCTAGATAACAAGAGAGGGTTCATCTATGCGGGATGGTGCGGCAGTGATGAGTGTGAGGCTGCGGTCAAGGAGGAGACTCGTGCGACTATCAGAGTGGTGCCTTTGGCCCAGCCCGAAGACCCTGGCACTTGTATTAGGTGTGGAAATAAGGCACAAGTAAAAGTGTACTTCGCACGAGCTTACTAGTATCAGCGGAGTGGTGAGAATGTTACCTCACCACTCCGCTATTGATCCATCCAGGTTTCTCCATATTGGACTGCGCCAGTTATGGCCAATCCTGGAAGCGCTCTTGACTTTTTCCTCGTCAAGCGTTATTCCCAGTCCAGGTTCACTAGGCAGTGATACATATCCGTCTGAGAAATTGAATACCTCTGGATTGGCCAGATAAGAGAGTAGCTCCGACTCCTTATGGTAGTGTATTTCTAGGCTTTGCTCCTGTATGAGTGCGTTAGGAGTACAAAAATCCACCTGTAGAGATGCGGCAAGAGCTATTGGGCCTAGTGGGCAATGGGGGGCAAGGGCGATATCATAAGCCTCTGCCATAGCAGCTATCTTCTTGACTTCTAGGATACCTCCAGCATGGCTTAAATCCGGCTGTATAACGTCAGCCAATCCCTTGGAGATGATTTCCTTGAACCCCCATCTAGTGTACAGGCGTTCTCCAAGTGCTATTGGGATACCAGTGATAGCTCTCAAGTCTCTTAATGAGTCCTCATGCCCGGGAGGGAAAGGCTCCTCGATAAACATAAGTTTGAATGGCTCGAGCTCTCTCATGAGGCTTCTTGCCATACCTTTATGTATTCTTCCGTGAAAGTCTACTCCTATAGCTACATCTTTACCCACTGACTCCCTGACTACAGCGACGGACTCTATTATTAGATCCAGCCTCTGAGGAGTATCTATCCAGGTATTTGGACCTGGAACACCCATCTTGATGGCCTGATAGCCTGCATTAACACGTGATAGTGCTGATTCTGCCAGCTGTTGGGGGGTATCTCCGTGGATCCAAGAGTAAACCTTCATGCGTTCTCTCACAGGTCCACCCAATAGTTCATATATGGGTAGACCCAAAGATCTGCCCCTTAAATCCCATAAAGCTTGCTCTATTCCAGAGAGTGCACTGGTGAGTATTGGTCCACCCCTGTAGAATCCTCCTCTGTATATTGCCTGCCATATATCCTCTATGTGGTTCGCTGCCTGGCCCACAATGTAATCAGCCATCTCACTGATAGCTGCCGCCACGGTATCAGCTTTCCCTTCTACAATTGGTTCTCCCCAGCCCTCCAGACCTTCGTCCGTGCGGACCTTCAGGAAGAGCCATCTGGGTGGGACTTTATAGAGGGTGAGGCTTTCTATTTTCATATGCAACCTTTACAGCTTCTACCTGCGATAGTCATAATTCCAACTGAGATCAGAATCCTCTTCATCTTCAGAGTAAGGTTCTGTTTTCGAAATCAGGTCATCAGTAGCTGCATATTCGGAGGCCTCTTCCTCTATCTGTCTGAGCCTAAGTTCAGCTTGCTGGAGTATAGAGTTGCATCTAGATACGAGTGCGTACGCTTCCTCATAGCAGGCGAGAGCGTCATCAAGGGTTAGCCCTCCGACATCCAATTTGTGAATAAGCTCCTCCAATCTAGAGTAGGCTTCTTCAAAATTCAGCTGGGATGTATCCCTATCCGTACTCATAGTACCTACCTCTCTACCTGCTTTACTACGTGATCTACCGTAGATTTTATAAAGCCATCAGCAAGCCTAGTTGTTAGCGCTTTAGCATTCCTTACATCATCGATTGATCTAAGAACCTTACCGTCCTCTGTGGTAGTTACAGAATATCCTCTGCCAAGTACAGCCTTAGGATTTAGAGCGTTCAAGCTAAGGGCCATAGTTTCCAAGTTGCTTTTCTTGAGTTCTATCAGGTGTCTTACCCTGCTAAGTGCGTTATCATTGAGCAGAGATAGCTTCTCTCTATGTCTATGTATGGCATGTATAGGACTTGTTCTCTTGAGATGAGAGTGCATGTGTTGCACATCCTCCATACACTGCCGCAATTTTTGTCTCATGTTCATGCTAGCTATGTTCAGCATGTGATCGAGGGATTGCCTTAGCTCCGATACGTTAGGTACTACCAGCTCAGCGGCTGCGGATGGAGTTGGGGCTCTTAGATCAGCTACATAATCGGCTATAGTGTAGTCTGTCTCGTGCCCTATGGCGCTGATCACAGGTACTGGGCAAGCATATATAGCCCTAGCCACGCACTCTTCATTGAAGGCCCAAAGCTCTTCTCTAGACCCACCACCTCTTGCCAAGATTATCACATCTACTTTTGCAGTCTTATATAGCTTCTCAATAGCAGCTGCTATCTGTAAGGATGCACCATCTCCTTGGACTTGAGTGTGAGACAGTATTACCTCTGCAAGTGGATACCTACGCCTAAGTATGTTGAGGATGTCATGCAGTACAGCACCCTGCTTACTAGTAACTATACCTATCGCTGATGGGAACTTGGGAAGGGATCTTTTCCTGCTCTCATCGAAAAGCCCTTCGGCCTCGAGCTTTGCTTTGAGAGCCTGGAACTCAAGCTCCAATCTACCAGTACCTTCTGGTTGTACTATATCCACATAGAACTGTAACTTGCCTGATTGCTTCCATATAGAGACTCTGCCATGGGCAATAACTGCTTGGCCGTTAGCAAGCTCGGCCTGTACGTGTATTAGATCCTGCTTGAACAGCACACAAGAAAGCTGAGATTCCCCATCTTTGAGTGTAAAGTAAAAGTGTCCTTTACTCGACTGGCTTAGGTTACTGATCTCACCTTGGATCCAAACATCGTTCAGTAGACGATCAGTCTCAAGCAGCTGCTGGAGATAGAAATTTATATCGCTAACGGTCAGCAGGTACAACTGACATCTCCTATGAGCTATTCAGGCGTGGCAGAAGTATCTACCAGCATCAGAGGCTGGCCATATTCTACCGCTTGTCCGTTTTGGGCAACGATCTCCACCACACGTCCACCTATTTCAGCAGGCACATCGTTCATGATCTTCATTGCCTCAATAATACCTATGGTTTGTCCTGGACGGATGAAATCCCCAACTTTGACGTAAGGATCAGCATCTGGGCTTGGTGAGGTATAGAAAGTACCTACCATAGGTGCAGTAATGGGCACTATGTGTTGCGATTCTATCTGTTCTGTGGGGGCTGGAGCTTGAGTAGGTTGAGTTACTTGCTGAGGATGTGGGGTTTGTACCTGGTAAGTTTCTACTTGTGCATGAGGTGCAGGCTGTACTTGATGGACTATATTAACATCGTTTCTTAGCCTTAGCCTGAAGCCTCCTTGCTCTATTTCCAGCTCAGTTACCTTGCCCTGACTTACTAAATCTATTAGGTCTCTAAGTCCTTGATCTAGTAGCTTGGAAAGATCGAATTCTTTGTGTTCCGGACTCATACTATCCCACCCGCTCTATATATTCCCCAGTTCTAGTATCAACTCTTATGATATCTCCCTCGTTGATGAACAAAGGCACCTGTACTACTAGTCCAGTTTCCAGTCTAGCAGGCTTACTACCTCCTGCTGCCGTGTCTCCTCTAACTCCTGGGTCAGTTT
Source organism: Thermobaculum sp. T2p (assembly GCF_059335935.1). NCBI lineage: Bacteria > Bacillati > Chloroflexota > Chloroflexia > Thermobaculales (SeqCode) > Thermobaculaceae (SeqCode) > Thermobaculum (SeqCode) > Thermobaculum sp. T2p. The sequence goes on along the minus strand of NZ_JANZYQ010000005.1, from coordinate 152,578 downwards.
GCACAACCTGCAGTTCAACCGTTGTGGGAAGTTCTACTCCTATCGGCTCATCGCCATACATAAGTAGGTCAATGTTCATACCCTCTTTTAAGTACTTGACTGCATCTCCTAAGAGGTCAGTGCTCAGAGTGGGCTGATCAAAGGTCTCGGTGTCCATAAAAGTATAGTTCTCGCCATCATTGTACAGATATTGGACGGTACGCCTTTCAAGCCTCGCAGTTTCAAACTTAGTACCCGCCTGGAAAGTGCGCTCTGTAATCGCGCCAGTGCGTAGGTTTTTGAGCTGAACTCTTACAAAGGCAGATCCTCTTCCGAGCTTTACGTGCTGGAAATCCAACACCCTCACAAGATCACCATCGATTACAAGTGTGTTGCCTTTTCTAAGTTCGCCAGTCGATATCATATGAAGTAAGACTCCTTTACCTGTTTTTGAATATAGGTGCTTGAGAAAGTATGGATGGACCGTTGCTGTCCACAAGAACTAGGCTCTCTATTCTGACCCCTCCCCATTCGGATATGTAGATGCCTGGCTCAACAGTCACCACCATCCCCTCTTGAAGTACGTCTTCACTATTCTTCCTCAGACTTGGCTTCTCATGAACCTCTAATCCTACACCATGTCCCAGACTGTGATTGAAAGCTTCTCCATAACCAGCTTGATTAATTATTTCTCTAGCTATAGCGTCGATTTCTGCGCCGTTAAGCCCTGCCCTTATTGCTGATCTAGCGGTATCGTGTGCTTTCAGTACAATGTTATAAACCTCTTCAAACTTAGAGTCTGGTTTACCTAAGCAGAATGTGCGGGTCATATCTGAGCAATAGCCACGATAAAGAGCTCCCATATCTACTATTATGGGTTCTCCTTCTCGGATTGGTCTATCAGTGGGTTCATGGTGTGGTCTGGCGGCATTTGTACCAGCAGCAACTATTGTCTCAAACGAAGGACCTTCGGCTCCCAGCTCTATCATGAGATTATCTAATAACCTAGCGACCTGCTTTTCTGTCATTCCTGGAGATAGCTGATCTAGCATCTTGCTAAATGCAGCATCAGCTATCTTGGCAGCTTCGCTGATCATACTCTGTTCATAGGGATCTTTAAGGACTCTCTGAGATTCTACCAGTCCCTTTATCGGGAGAAGCTCTACTTGGTCTTCGAGGCGGGATATAAGATCATCTATAAACCCATATGTCACATAGTCTCTTTCAAAGCCAACCTTTTGTAGTCCCAGATCCCTTAGCAGATCGGATATAACGACGTCTGGCTTATCCTTTACTAGAAACGGCTCTACTGCTGTGACCTCTTTTTGAGCATGCTCAATATACAAAGGGTTGACAAGTAGCAATGCTTTTTCTTGAGTAATAAGTACGTATCCTGAACTTTCTCCTATGGCTACATCTCTAGCCGTAAATCCTGTCAGGTAACGCCGGTTTGCCTGACTGAAGACCAGTAAAGCATCCAGCTCGTGATCAGTTAGTGTTTCCCTTAGCTTATCTATTCTTCTAAGGTAATCTGGTGGAAAGGAGATGTTCATCCAACGTACTCCGCTCTGGGGTGCACACAAGCGGCATTATAGCATATAGTCTTATTGCCTTTCTCTACGGGGTTTGTTCCTGAGTCTCGAAGCTACCCCTAGAAAGGCGAATAGAGTGCCTATAGCTGCGCCTATTCCGAGTGCAGGTGTAAGCTTTACACCCTCCTTCCAGACCCTGAGACGTAGCAGGAGTATCTCCGCCATTGCCTGTAGTACCACGGAAGGTTTGGCACCAGTAGATACGCCAGCAGTACGAGGATAGTGATGTACACCTACTTCTACTATTGATGCCTTGCGTTGCTTAGCGAAAGAAAATATCTCTAGATTTATCAGAGCCCCAGGTGCCTTAAGAGGCAGGCTTCTTATAAGGCTTGCCCTAAAGATCTTGAAACCGCAGTCTATATCCTTAAGGTGTATGCCAAATAATAACTTCGATGCTAGATGAAATATAGCTGCGTTGACTTTGCGATGTGCTGGATCTTGCCTCTTTGTCCTGTATCCAGCAACTATGTCGTAGTGGTTCACATAAGGCAATAGTAGGGATATATCGGATATATCGAACTGGCCGTCAGAATCCATACACATAATATACTGACCCTGCGCGGCAGCGAATCCGCTTCTCCACGCCGAGCCGTAGCCTAGATTCCGGGGATGATGTATTACTCTTATCCTGCTATCCCTTGCTGCAAACCCTTCAGCTATCTCTCCAGTTTTATCCTGACTGCCGTCATTTACGACTATTATTTCCCAGTCAGGAAGAGTCTCGTTGAGGACTTCTATGCATCTTCCCAATACCCGCGGAAGGTTTGCCTCTTCGTTGCGAGCGGGCAGTATCAATGAAAGCTTTCCATTAATGTTCAAAGATTCCTTTAGATTTGAATCAAGCATTGCTTCGCTATTTTCCCTCGATCTATTTATTCCCACTAACTAAGTATAGGATTCCACCTATGAGTAAGACACTCCAGTAAGTTATGCCGCGGTCTATTAGCGCTATAGAGCCCGCCAGAGATTTCTCAACGTATACCCATTGTAGTACTGTTATCACCGCACCCTCTACTACGCCAAATCCTGCAGGTGTAAAGGGAATGGTCGTAAGCAGAGAGGCAGCAAGTGCCAAGAAGATTACCTGTGATATTGTAAGACTTGCTCCTAAAGCAACCGTTACCGCCCAGAATCTTGCGCTTTCCAAAATCCATATTAGAGCAGTGAGCAACAATATTCTATCTAGCCTTCTGCTAAATGCAAGTAGAATACCCTCCTCCAACCTGGAATAGAAAGGTCTTACCCTACTTGGAAGAATCTTATGGACATACACGCTGATGTATCTAACAGACGCCAATATGCCAAAGCTAGCCAATGCTAGTGTTCCTCCAAGTGTTATTAGCAATACAAAATGCGGTGGTAGCTTGGTTCTGAAAGCTATGATCCCTGATACTAATAAAAGGGTAAACAATACGCCTACATCCGCTACTCTCTCGGCAAATATAGTTCCCATAGTCTTGGAGAACGACACCTTGGCATTTCTCTTCAAAAGATACCCTCGGTAACCGTCTCCAAGCTTAGCGGGCAGTACAGAGTTAGCAAACCAGGAGAGAAAAATAATTCTAAGGAGACCTAGAGTACCTGGGAGCTGAGCATCATTTGTGCTGGAGTATCCAGAGTTGTTCAGTACTTGCTGCCATCTTATAGTACGCACATAGAAAGTAGCGTAGTAGAAAGCAAAGCCCAGGACTAAGAATAGTAGGTTGGCATCGCGTGCATTATCAATAACTTCCTTTACAGGAATGTTTTGTCTCGCAAATATGAGGATGAGTATTACTAAGGATATAAGAAAAGAAATTATTGTACGTGGACGAAGTATCTGGTCCCTTATGTTTAGGCCTTGTTCTGTTTGCTTAGTCTCTATTTCCGTCATGCTCTAGGTACTTTCACCTACCATCAATGGTTTCTTGTGTAGCCCACATCAAATGTTGCCGAATTATAACAGCGAGTGTAAACGTATGCCATAAACATGGCATATAGATAACGCCATTATTCATTATGACGTTCCGTTTGTGCAGTATGCACAAACATCTCCTGCTTATTCCGGCCCTATGACGTATATAACGCCCGTAGTTCAGGGCTAGTATGCAATCAAAAGAAATTGTGGAGGGTAAAGAGATGCCGGAAAAGTTACTTAGTGCCTTAGGTGATGGATCTATAAGTATAAGTGTCCCGGGAACTATTTGGGTTCTGCTGGGAGCTTTCTTGGTATTTATAATGGTGCCCTCAATAGGCATGCTGGAGGCAGGGCTAACACGACAGAAGAACGTAGTGCATGGCCTGATGAAGAGCCTGTCTGCAGCTTCGGTGATGATGGTAATATTTTTGATAGTAGGCTTTGGTCTAGCTTTCAGCCCATCAACCATCGCTGGCATTATAGGTAATCCGATCCATTACCTCTTTGGTGGTGATCCTCAATCTGCCTGGCCAACTATATTTACAGACGGAAGTGCAACTGGGGGTGTACCGCTCTATGCCTATGTGCTCTTCCAGATGATGTTTGCTACCGTCACGCTAGCGTTAATAGGTGCTGGTGTGTCTGAGCGCATAAAGTTCAGCGCGTGGCTGCTTTACTCGCTGTTCTTCTCTCTCGTACTCTACCCACTGGTTGCTCACCTGGTATGGAGTCCTAATGGTTTGTTTGCCACGCTGGGCACAAGAACAGGTTGGCTAGATGGTATGGGGGTGCGCGACTTTGCAGGCGGGGTTGTAGTTCATGCTCAGGCCGGATTTGCGGGACTTGCTATAACCCTAGCGCTTGGAGCTAGCTTGAAGCGGAGAGCTACGCTATCCTCGCATGCTCCATTTGTCAAGTTCAAGAGGTCCGCTGTAGTTCCAAGTGGCTACGAGGATTTGGCAGCCAAGGAAGCTGGTGAAAAATATGCCAACAACATACCTCTCGCTGTCATAGGTACCGCTCTCCTGTGGTTTGGCTGGTTTGGATTCAACGGCAGCAGCAGCCTTGAGCCTAATCTGCAGGGCGTATCTGCTGCCCTTGCTACTACTGTGGCTGCAGCAGCAGCTGGCCTTGTGTCTATGCTGATGAGCAAAGCTGTTGATGGTCGTTACGATGCAATTATGGCTATAAGCGGCGTTCTTGGTGGTCTCGTAATGATCACGCCCAACGCTGGTTACGTAGATCCCGGTGCTTCGCTTGTGCTAGGTGTCCTAGCTGGTGTAGTCACCTTTGGTGCTACCAAGATCATGGAGAAATACCTTTATCAAATAGATGATCCTATAGGAGGTTTTCCAGTCCATGGCGTGAATGGTGTGCTAGGCTCCGTGTTAGTGCCGATATTTGCTCGTCCCGACGTCAGTGGCTTGCCTGTAGCCGGGCTTCTGTATGGTGGAGGTGCCGATGCTTTGATCTGGTTGGGTATTCAGACTCTGGGCATAGTTGTCGTGTGTACGCTAGTCTTCTTTGCTTCCTATGCTTTTATCAAGGTAAGCTCTACTTTTGTCAAGGTGAGAGCTGCATTCGAGGAGGAGGCTGCAGGACTAGATCTAGTCGATCATGGTGTATATAAGGAGGAGATACCTGCCAAGACTGTCGGACCTCTTGCTAAGGAGTCTACTGCTTAGTCCTAGTCCAGATCTGATTGCAAGTATGGGAGGTGCTTTGCTATAGTACCTCCCATTTATTTTTTTGCTCTAGAATATGGCGGGAGCGCGTGGGAGTCGAACCCACCGGAGACCAGCAGTGCTAGCCTCCCAACGGTTTTGAAGACCGCGGAACCCACCGGGACCCTTCCGCTCCCATGAGAATACTAGTAACTGTTCCAATGTGTAGTCAAGAGAATAATGTATTCCAAGTAGATGTTTTATATATTGGCTGTTGATGATTGATAATAGGCAATTTGGGACTTTTAAATATGTCCGATGATAAAGCAAGGTTGTTTTTAGCTATAGATCTCCCCAAAAACATTCGGAGCGTATTGTATGATCTAGGACGCTCCGGATTAGCTGGGTCTAAGGGCCTTAAGTGGGTGGAAGAGTCTAATATCCACCTAACCTTGAAATTTCTAGGGGATATCTCGAGATCATGGATAGATGATGTTGAAGATGTCTTGGGAGATATAACCTGTCCTAACAGCATAGAGTTGGAGATCAGGGGGTTAGGCATATTCGGGAGCTTGCGAAGGCCAAGAGTTCTATGGGCAGGAGTTTCTGGAGATGTTGAGGCTTTGAGGTTACTTCACCGAGAGGTGGAAAATAAATGTATTCGATTGGGTTTTGATCGAGACGTCGTAGAGTATAAGCCTCATGTAACCTTAGCCAGGTTCAAAGATTCTTTTAACGACGTGTCTGCTCTAAACAGGCTCTTGCGAGCAAATGCTGATGTATCACTAGGAAAGTTTGGTGTGGATAGTATGGTACTCTATCAAAGCAAACTCTTGCCTAGCGGACCCATTTATACACCTATAAAGACTTTCAATCTAACTCAGGATTAGGATTGATATACTATGAGCATGATGCTAGAGAGATTGGATAACATCGAGAAGAGATTTGATGAGTTGGATCGGATGATGTCCGATCCTGAAGTGTTCTCAGACCCCTCTCGTCTCATGGAGGTTGCACGTGAGAGGTCTGAATTAGAGGATATTGTTTTTCTTTACCGCGAGTACAAGAGAGTTAGGGCGACTAGGGAAGAAGATCGACGTCTTATGGAGGATCCGGACCCTGATATAAGAGAGATGGCTGAGGAGGAATATGAACAGCTTGCTGATCGTGAGAAGGATCTGGAAGAGCGCTTGAAGATAGCACTACTTCCTAAGGACCCTAACGATGAGAAGGATGTTATAGTCGAGATTCGTGCTGGCACAGGGGGTGAGGAAGCGGCTCTGTTTGCTGCCGATCTTTATCGTATGTATACGCGCTATGCTGAGAGGCATGGTTGGAAGACTGAAGTACTCTCGACTAGTGAGAGTGATGCTGGTGGTTTTAAGGAGATAATATTTGAGGTAAAGGGGAAAGGTGCTTACTCACGCTTGAAGTACGAAAGTGGCGTACACAGAGTGCAGCGTGTACCTGTAACGGAATCTCAAGGTAGGATACACACCTCTACAGCTACGGTGGCTGTGCTGCCTGAGGCTGAAGAGGTCGAGGTGGAGATTGATCCTGAAGATCTGCGCATAGATGTCTTTAGGTCTACAGGACATGGCGGTCAGAGCGTTAATACTACCGATAGCGCAGTTCGTATAACGCATTTACCTACTGGTCTTGTTGTCACCTGTCAGGATGAGAAGAGTCAGCTAAAGAACAGGGCCAAAGCTATGGCAGTTCTTAGAGCTAGGCTCTACGAAATGGAGAGAAGGAAGAGAGAAGAAGAGTTGGGCCAAGTGCGCCGATCGATGGTTGGAACCGGAGAAAGGAGCGAGAAGATACGCACTTATAACTTCCCCCAAGACAGGGTTACAGATCACAGGATAAAAGAATCTTTCAGCAATCTACCAGCAATACTTGATGGTGAGATAGACAGGATAATCGAGTCTTTGCAAGTTGCTGATAGAGCTGAGCAGTTACAATCAGCGGGGGTGTAAGGCAAAGGAGGAACATGCTCGAGTGGGTACCCACTCGAGCATGTGATGCTTAAGCGGCTGTAGACTCGGCCTTCTTTGCCAAGGTTCTTAGGCACCTAGTGCAAATGTGTATCTTCACAAGCTCCCCATTTAGCATAACTGTTTGCCTGTGTACGTTCGGCTTGAAAGGCCTGTTGGTTTTCTGAGCCCTTCTTGCCCACTTTCCTCCATGGTGATACTGTATACTTCTTCCAAACTGGGTTCTCTTCCCACAAACCTCACATCTAGCCAATGCTGTTACCTCCAGATTTGAGTCTTGCACTAAATATCAAGTATTATTCGCTTCGAGTAGGAATAGCGGATTACACAAATAAGGCTCTGATTGATTTATTGACCTACTAGTTTATCACTCTATCTCGTAATATGACAACAAGCTTGAGTAACGAAGGACACAGCATGAAGCCTGAAATATCGCTAGAAGGTAAGAATACACAAACATGTGGGGTGGATGTACTTGTAGAATCACTGAAGTACTCATCCAAATGGCTTGAGCAGCATAGAGAGCGTATAAACCGTCTGAATGTCTTCCCAGTTCCCGATGGAGATACTGGAGATAACATGCTCATGACTATGCTCGGGGCAGTAAGAGCCATCGAAGAGCAATCTCCTACTACCATGGCAGCATTAGCGGATGCCCTTGAAGAGGGGGCTCTGATGGCCTCACGTGGTAACTCTGGGGTAATACTTTCCCAAATGATAGCTGGGTTTGCCTCTGTTATAAGAGGATCTGACAGTTTAGATGTAAGAATATTGGCAGAAGCCTTCAAGGTGGCTTCAGAATATGGATTCAGAGCACATTCCGAGCCTGTGGAAGGCACCATCATGACCGTTGCGCGAGATATCGCCAAATCTGCACTCCAAGCCGCAAGAAATACGAATAGTATTATAGATTTTCTCTCCATCATGATTGGGGACGCCAGGGAAAGTGTTAAAGCTACTCAGTACATGCTACCTAAGCTTCAGCAGGCTGGGGTTGTTGATGCTGGAGGTGAGGGGTTAGTAGTCATACTTGAGGGGGCATTGCGATATCTCAAGGGGGAGTCACTAGAGATAAACGAAGATAGCTTCGATGGGGCCGATTTCGCGTCTGTAGATCTCGAGGAAGAGGATATTTATGGGTACTGCACGAACTTCGTGCTTCGTGGACATAACATAGACGTTGAAGAGTTTCGTAGCAAGATGCAGTCTATGGGGACATCTGTGCTTGTAGTGGGCACTCCTGCGATCGTCAAAGTGCATGTACACACGGAACAACCAGGTGAGGTTCTTTCTTATGCTTTGAAGTTTGGCACACTCCATCAGATAAAGCTTGATAATATGGGAGATCAATATGAGCAGAACGTACTGCACACCAAGGCTCAGCCTAGTTCCGAGATCACTACTGGGTTAGTGATTGTGGCTGCCGGCCAAGGTTTCACACGTATGCTCCAGAGGGAGGATGGTGTAATTGTTGTGCAAGGGGGGCAGACCATGAACCCCAGCACTGGAGAGATCATCAAAGCTGTGAGGGAGTGTCCAGCAGAGGCTGTTATAATTCTCCCTAATAATCCCAACATAATTATGTCAGCTGAGCGGGCAGCAGGGTCTGTAGGGAAGAGAGTAGAGGTTGTGCCTACTAGATCAATGGCTGATGGGATTGTGGCTTCTATGGCTTATAATCCATCCTTGCGAATAGAAGAGAATCTAGAAAATATAAGATCTGCTATCAGAAACGTAAGATCGATAGAGGTTACTAGAGCTGTGCGGGATGCTCAAGTCGAAGATATACCGGTGCGGGAAGGGGATTATATCGGCTTGCTTGATGGGCAAATAGTCGCGGCTGGAGCAGAATTACCTGATGTAATGAGGCATATTCTGGAGGCTATAGATCTTGATGAGTATGAGCTACTTACCATGTATAGAGGACATGATCTTTCACAACGGGATGCAGAGAGTTTGTCTGAATTCTTGAGGGAGACATTTCCAGATCTAGATGTGGAAGTCTACGATGGGGGTCAGCCACATTATCAAATAATTGCTTCTTTAGAGTGAGGTCAGAAATTGAGCCAGGTTAGGGTGGTAGTGGATAGCACATCAGATATACCTCGTGATCTAGCTTCTTCTTTGGGTATAGCGATAGTGCCTCTTAGAGTGATTTTTGGAGACCAGACCTATCTGGATGGTGTAGATATTGATGTCGATGAGTTTTATAAGAAGCTTGTTTCGTCCAATGTTCTTCCACGTACTAGCCAGCCTCCTATCGAAGACTTTAGAAGAGTGTTCAAATCCTTGTCCGGGGATGCATCGGGTATCCTATGTATAACTATTTCAAGTAAGGTAAGTGGTACATACAATTCGGCTAAGATAGCTGCTAATCAGGTGGAAGAGGTTCCCATAAAGGTTATAGATAGTAAAACTGTATCAATGGCGTTTGGTTTTGCAGCTATCGCTGCCGCTGAGGCTGCTAAAGAAGGAGCTTCCTTAGAGGAGGTTGAAAGAGTAGCTCTCGATACTCTTTCTCGTACCGACCTACTAGCCTTTGTTGATACTTTGGAGTACCTTCAGAAGGGAGGTAGGATAGGCAAGGCTGCTAGCCTTTTAGGGACTTTTCTACAGGTAAAGCCCCTGATCACGCTACGCGACGGAGAGGTTGTTCCCGTTACCCGTACGCGTACTAGATCTAAGGCGGTATCAGCCTTGGTGGATTGGGCACACAAGTACAAGCCTCCAGAACGTATCGCCGTTATATGGAGTACTAACGAGAATGAGCTAAATACCCTCCTTGAAGGTTTGAGCGATCTATCTCCTGACCGAGAAGTAATCATTACCAAGTACGGCCCAGTGATCGGTGTGCATGCAGGACCTGGTGCCATGGGGGTGATCGTGGTTAGTAGGTCAAATGAAGACTGAGGAGCTAGCAGCAAAACTAAAGAATATTCTTCTACTGGAGCAGCGCCGAGGCTACAACAACAAAGCCGTAGTCGGTGGTGTAGAAGCTTTTATTCAGAAGGCAGTTCTCCCTCAGGCTTCTGATAATGACCCACAGTCTAAACATATTCTTAGGGCATCTGAGAAGCTATTAGGGTATTCAACTTGTACACCAGAAGAGCGCTCAATCAGAGTAAAGGAAGCGCTGGATCTACTGGATGGTAAGGCTCCTTCTGCGTTCCCACTTCCCAATATAAGACAAGCTCCGTCAAGAAGTGTCCCCGATCTCGATAAGCCGATATCATCGATGCCTGGAGTTGGTCAAAGAAGAGCGGCTTTATTTGGCAGGTTGGGAATTCATCTTATAAGAGATGCACTCGAGTATTATCCACGTGAGTACCATGATAGATCCAACCTTCGAAAGATAGCAGAATTGCAATTTGGAAACACGGAGACCTTTATAGCAAAGGTTAAGGATGTTTCTGTTCGCAAGCTATCGAACAACCTTAATCTCTTAACTGCCCGACTTCAGGATGAGACAGGTTTTATCGACGCGACGTGGTTCTCACGGGGTTTCGTGAGGCGTGACCTTGAACCTGGGATGGAGATAATTGTTACAGGCAAGGTTGGTCAGTTTCTTGGGAAGCTAAAGGTTGAGTCTCCAGAGTATGAGCATTTGGACAAGAGTCTGCTCCACTCAGGCAGAATAGTGCCTATTTACAGATCCACAGAAGGGTTAAACAACAAGTTACTTCGAAGTGTGATCCACGACATCGTTGCCTATCACTCTGCGCGCATAGAAGATCATATGCCTCAACATCTTATTGATGGGCTCTCGTTACTGGATCTTGGAGACGCACTTTACCAAATACATTTCCCCGATTCCTGGGATCATCTCGAGGCCGCACGCAGAAGGCTTGCGTTTGATGAATTCTTGGAGATACAGCTTGGTGCCTTGATGAAACAAGCAGTTAGGCGTAGATCTAAGGGGGCTATTGCCCTCGATGTTCACAAGCCACAGATAGGAGAATTCATAACTAATCTACCATTCAGACTTACTGGAGCGCAGGAACGAGTCATACAGGAGATCATGCATGATCTTGAGTCAGATGTACCTATGAACAGGTTACTCCAGGGCGATGTTGGGTCAGGGAAGACAGTGGTGGCCGCTTCGGCCCTGATAACTGCTTTTGCTAATGGTTATCAGGGGGCTATCATGGCGCCTACCGAGATACTAGCTGAGCAGCATTATAAGGGTATATCTAGACTCGTCTCGGTTCTAGGAGAGGTTGCTCCTAAGGTTTCCTTGCTTACCGGTAGTGTCAAGGGCAAGGAAAGAGATGATCTATATCAAGCTGTTGAACAGGGTGAGATCGATATCCTTATAGGAACTCATGCTCTGATACAAGAAGGGGTGAGGTTTAACAACCTCGCAGTATGTGTAGTCGATGAACAACATAGATTTGGAGTCGAGCAAAGAGCGGCTTTGAGAGCCAAGGGCGTGAACCCCCACCTGTTGGTAATGACAGCTACCCCCATACCTAGAAGTCTTGCCCTCACCATATACGGAGACCTGGATCTCTCTGTATTGGATGAGATGCCTCCGGGAAGACAACCAATACAGACTTTTGCTCTAACTCCTGAGCAGCGAAGCTGGGCTTATAACTTCCTCAGGGAAGAGGTGGAGCGAGGAAGGCAAGCATACATAATATGTCCGCTAGTCGAGGAATCAGAGAAAATAGAAGCTAAGGCCGCAATTGAAGAATATGAGCGCTTGCAGAAATATGTTTTCCCCAATCTTCGTCTTGGTTTGCTGCATGGGAGAATGAAGTCTAGGGAAAAGGATGAGGTGATGGAGAGGTTTCGCCTTGGCGAGTTGCAGGTGCTGGTTTCGACCGCAGTTGTCGAGGTTGGGATAGACGTGCCCAATGCCACAGTCATGCTGATAGAGGGAGCAGACAGATTTGGACTTGCTCAATTGCATCAGTTCAGAGGCAGGGTTGGGAGAGGTACCGAGAAGTCTTACTGCTTGCTGCTATCAGATTCACCCTCTGAGGATGCTCGGAAGAGACTCGAGATAGTTCAAGAATGTAGCGATGGTTTTGTGTTAGCTGAGGAGGACCTGAAGATGAGAGGTCCTGGTGAGTTCTACGGTATAAGGCAATCAGGGCAGATAAACCTGAAGGTAGCTAAGTTGTCAGATTTCGGTCTCTTGGAGGAAACCCGAAGAATAGCTGCTGAGCTTCTGGAAGATGATCCTGATCTTAGTCATTACCCTAAACTGAGGAGTAGAGTTGTAGAGAGAATGAAGACCCTTTCAGAGGCCAATTGATGCGTGTTACAGGTGGAGAGTTAAGGGGAGTAACTCTAAAGTCTCCACGTAGCCTTAGTACCAGACCAATGACCGACCGCCTTAGGTTGGCTCTCTTTAGCATTATTGCTCCTATGGAGCAGCCCAGGGGCAGAGTGCTAGATCTATATGCAGGCACAGGAGCGCTTGGAATAGAAGCTCTTTCAAGAGGAGCCAACTTTGTAGATTTCGTAGATCAAAACTCTTCAGCTTGTGCCGTTATAAGAGCTAATTTGGAACAAACTAAACTAGTAAATAGAGCCAAAGTACACAAGCGGTCTGTCAAATCCTTCTTGGCTTCATATGATGGGGAGCCGTTCGATCTTATATTTATGGATCCGCCATATGCTGACGCCGATATTGAAGAGGTGTTATCATTTATATCTCGTAAAGGTGTACTGGCGACTGACGGTTTGCTTGTGCTAGGGCACACCTCAAGGCGGAACTTTGCTGAAAGAATAGGTGCATTGGAGCTACTGATAAAAAGATGCCATGGTGATTCGTGCCTTAGCATCTATAAAGTAGCGGAAAGAGATCATAGTACGGACTAATCTGATAGTTGTACTTTAGAGGCTTATCCTGGTATTGGGTAACCTCTGTGCTTAATAGCTATGAACAGGGTAGAATTGCCGGTATCGGAGTTGAAGGCAATGCGGTAGCCCTATCGGAGGGATGTGGACTGTGGATATATACGCATTACTAGATCAACTAGAGCAACTGGCTAATAGCTCTAAGAAAATGCGTTTCACCAACAAGATACTAATTGACGAGGATGAGTTACTCGAGTTAGTAGATCAGTTACGTACTGCTATTCCCGATGAGGTTAGACAATGCAAGCGTATGCTGGCGGAACGTGAGAGAATCATATCCACTGCTCAAGCTGAAGCTGAGAGGTTGAGGGAAGAGGCAGAGAAAGAAGTCGGCAGAATAATAAATGATCAACAATTGGTTGAGCAGGCTAGAAGCCAAGCTGAGAAAATAATCAGCGACGCTGAAGAAAGGGCTAGAGCTATAACCGAAGGCGCAGATGAATATGCCCGTGATGTCCTTAGAAGTCTGGAAAATATGTTGTCATCGCAGCTGAACACTGTGAGAAATGGCTTAGCTCAGCTGGAGTCTAGAGAGGGAACAAAAGCCTAATTTCAATGGTTATAAACTTTGGTTAGCTAGATATTCATTAGGGATATAAACTCTTATTGCTACATGGGATGACTGCGATGAACGCTCATAATTATGATCTAGAATTCAACGTATCAGGATTACTTAAGCAAACTACTGGAGCTTCTCGCACCTATCATTTCGAGACTCCTGACCTGCAATTGTACGAAGAGTCCGTAGCTCACCAGATAGTAGGTGATGCTGGAGCTCTACGTATCAAGACAGGTATACTCGTTCAAGGTACTGTAACGGCAAATGTTGAGATGGAGTGCTCACGTTGCCTGGTACCTTTCGTTGGTAAGATAGAAGCCTCCTTTGAGGAAGAGTTCCGGCCAACTGTGGATGTAATTAGTGGTGTGTCGATGCACGAGATTAGAGAGGGTGAGTACGAAGGCGATTATTCGTGGCTTACTCATAATCATATGATGAACCTTACTGAAGTCATCAGACAAGCTATCATAGTCAATATGCCTTATAATCCTATATGTAGCCCTGACTGTGCAGGCCTTTGTCCGGAATGTGGCGCGGATCTCAACGTAGAACATTGTGGCCATATGACGGCAAAACTTGACAACCGCCTGTCAGTTTTGGCATCTCTACTTGAGCAACTAAAAGACTAATGAGAAAAGGAGTGTGTTGAGAGGTGGGTGCATTACCCAAGCAGAGAGTATCTAAGGGCAGACAAGGGCGCAGAAGAGCTCATCATATGCTAAAGAGCATCTCATTGACTTCCTGCCCTCGTTGTGGAAGCCCCGTTAAGACTCATCACGTATGTCCCAACTGCGGCACTTATAGGGGCATAGCGGTAATCGACGTTGAAAACTCGCGCCGTTAGCGGCATCTTTACGGCCTAAGTCGACATTCTAATTTCTGGAGATACTTAATGTGTAGGCATGCTGCTATAACAGGCTGGGGCTTCTGCGTGCCAGAAAAGGTCCTCACTAATTACGACCTTGAGAAGATGGTCGATACTAGCGATGAGTGGATAAGGACTCGTACTGGCATAGTTGAGCGCAGGATAGCCAACAGTGATCAGACTACTTCAAGCATGGGGGTAATAGCTGCACAAAGAGCCTTGGATAAGGCTCATCTTGCAGCAATAGATCTGGACCTCATACTATGTGCCACCTGTACTCCAGATCATCTAATCCCCGCCACAGCATGCCTAATACAGCATGAATTAGGGGCTGTAAACGCGGCTGCCTTCGACATCAATGCGGCTTGCTCGGGATTCGTCTACGCATTGGTGACAGCCTCTCAGTTCATAATGTCAGGCACATATGATAGAGTGTTGATAGTTGCCGCCGAGACTCTGAGTAGGTTCGTCAATTGGCAGGATCGTAACACTTGTATCCTGTTTGGCGATGGTGCTGGTGCTGTGCTGCTCGAGGCGACCGATCAGGAGGGTGGTCTAGTAAGCTCAGTTTTAGGCGCTCAAGGAGATGTGGGAAGGCTTCTTACTATAGAAGGTGGAGGATCGGCTAAGCCAGCTAATCCCGATACTCTTGCCAATGGCGAGCATTGTATCAGGATGAAGGGGAACGAGGTATTCAAATTCGCGGTCAGATCAATGGGGCAGACTGCGAAGCAAGCCATAGATAAGGCAGGTCTAACTCCAGAAGATATACGGAAGGTCATCCCGCATCAAGCTAACATAAGGATCATTAAGGCAACCCAGGAAGCTCTGGGTATACCTTGGGAAAAGGTGTTTGTAAATGTCGATAGATATGGCAATACTTCGGCAGCATCTGTTCCTATAGCTTTATGTGAGTTCCTCGAGACAGAAGAGGTATCCCCAGGAGATAATCTGTTATTCGTAGCCTTCGGGGGTGGTCTTACTTGGGGAGCTGCAGTGGTTAGATGGATAGATGTAGAATCTCACATATCTGAGAGGGTTGAAGGCCCGTATGCAATCTAATCATTCGATATGTGCTTTCCTCTTTCCCGGCCAGGGATCTCAATATGTAGGTATGGGATTAGATCTATATGAGGCATATCCTGAGGTTCGTCGCATTTGGCAGGAAGCAGACGATATCTTGGGATTTAGTCTGCGATCACTTGCCTTCGAGGGGCCGGCCGATCGATTAACGCAGACGGAGAATGCCCAGCCTGCTATCCTCGTCAGCAGCTATGTAATGTACAAGATCCTGTCTGACCTTAATCTGATTGAAAATCCAAGTTTCCTAGCTGGGCATAGTCTAGGCGAGTACAGCGCGCTTCTCATTGCAGGTAGCCTAACTTTTACGGATGCGGTTAGGCTTGTGCGTACAAGAGGCGAGATCATGGCTCGTTACGGTCGCATTACTGCTGGCAAGATGGCTGCAGTTATTGCTATGGACGAGGATAAACTTTCTGAGATATCCAAGGAATATGGTGTTGATGTAGCCAACTACAATAGCCCTGATCAATTGGTGATATCAGGCCCCGCAGAGGCTATTGATAAGCTTGTAGAGATTCTGCCTTCATTGGGTGCTCGAAGGGTAATTCCCCTTCCAGTGAGCGGTGCGTTTCACTCCTACCTTATGAAACCTGCTGCGGAAGAGTTTGCCCCTCATATAGACTCTGTTGATCTCAGTGCTCCTCAGGTACCTGTAGTGGCCAATTCCACGGCCGAGTTATTGCTGACTGCAGAGGATGTTCGTTCCGAGCTCAAGAGGCAACTCTCCTCTCCAGTGGTATGGCACAAGTCTATCACCAAGATTTGGGAAAATGGTGTTCGTAAATTCGTGGAGATCGGCCCAGGAAAAGTATTGACTGGACTTAATCGGAAGATTATACGTGAAGCCGAAGCTATAGCTTCGGAGGATCTAATAAAATCGGTTCTGGGGAATGGATAGACATGTTTAAGAAGATCCTGATAGCTAACAGGGGTGAGATAGCAGTACGTGTAGTCAGGGCATGTCGAGAATTAGGTATAAGGTCTGTAGTTGCTTACTCTGAAGCAGATAGAGATTCCCTGGCCGTACGACTTGCTGACGAGTCGGTCTGTGTTGGTCCTGCGCCCAGCTCCAAATCTTATCTAAATATCCCATCTATTGTTAGTGCAGCGTTGATTACTGGTTGTGATGCTATACATCCGGGATATGGTTTCCTATCAGAGAATACATATCTTTGTGAGATATGCGAGCGTATAGGTATCACCTTTATAGGGCCGCCTAGACACGCCATCGAGCAGATGAGCGACAAGGCAATGGCTCGCCAGGCTATGAAAGAGGCAGGGGTACCGATAATTCCTGGAACGGAAGAACCTGTTTCCAATCTCGAAAGAGCAGCTCGGATTGCGAGAGATATAGGTTATCCAGTACTTCTCAAAGCGGTGGCTGGAGGTGGAGGCCGGGGCATGAGGGTTGTGCATACTCCCGAAGAACTCGCCTCAACCTTCGAAATAGCTAGCAGTGAAGCCGACGCTGCTTTCAAGGATGGGCGCCTATATATCGAGAAATACCTTGATAGACCTCGGCATGTAGAGGTGCAAATAATTGCTGATAAATACGGGAAAGTGCTTCATCTTGGCGAGAGAGACTGTTCAGTTCAGCGCCGCCATCAAAAACTCATAGAGGAGTCTCCGGCTCCCAACCTGTCTAATCGCACTAGAGAAGCTATACATAAGGCGGCTATCAGGGGCGCTAAGCACATTCGCTTCCATAATGTTGGTACATTTGAGTTCCTAGTTGACCAGCAAGAGAAGTTTTATTTCATTGAGGTAAACACCCGCATACAGGTAGAGCACCCAGTTACCGAGATGGTAACTGGTATAGATCTGGTTAAATGGCAGATAAGGCTGGCCGCTGGGGAGCCGCTTAGCTTTGATCAAAAAGATGTTGAGTTTCGAGGTCATTGTATCGAGTCTAGAATAGTGGCTGAGGATCCTTACAAAGATTTTGCCCCTCAAGCCGGTGTAATAGATTTGTATATACCTCCTGGGGGACCGGGGATAAGGGTGGATTCTCATCTTTATTGCGGCTATAGAGTCCCGACCTACTATGACTCCCTACTGGCTAAGGTTCTTGCTTGGGGAGATGACCGGGATGAAGCTATTGCCCGCATGCTAAGGGCTCTGGACGAGTTCGTGATAACTGGTGTCCAGACCAGTATAGAATTTCACAGAGAGGCGATAGATCGTACGGATTTCAGGGAGGGAAACGTGCATACTAAATTCGTTGAAGAGATGTTTAGTAATAAGGTCCCTTCCGAGAGATAACTGAGGGAATGGATTCTCGAAGAGAAGAGTTTATACAACAACGACACCAAGCCAGAGCACTTGCCATGCAAGTGCTATATGAAGCTGAGACTACACGTAAGCAGCCCTACGAGATTCTCCAGCGCAGACGAACCGAAGAAAACATACCTGAGCAAGTACATGCTTATGCCTCAGATTTGGCTATAGGCGTATGGCAGAATCGTAGAGAATACGATAGCCTGATTACCAGATTTACCCCTACGTGGACTATAGATCAGATGGCAAAAGTTGACAGGAACATATTACGTATAGCTGTGCACGAGATGCTCAGGAGGAATGATGTCCCTATAGCTGCAGCTATCAATGAAGCTGTTGAGCTTGCTAAAGAGTATGGGGCAGAGGCATCACCTAAATTCGTCAATGGAGTTCTAGGAGCTATAGCTGATGCTATAGAATCTTCAAGCGGAGGGATTGCACCTGTGAGAGAATGACATTATTATTCGTGATAAGTAGTTTTTATCTAAAATCAAAGTCTTCAAATCAAAATCATGGAGGGATGTCGTGCAAGAGGAAACCTACGCAAAGCTAAAGGCAATGGTCGCAGATAGGCTTCATGTACCCGAGGATCAAATTACACCAGAAGCCTCCTTTGTAGAGGACCTAAATGCTGATTCTCTTGAAGTCGTTGAGCTTGTTATGGCGCTGGAAGATGAATTCGGGATCAGCATACCTGATGAGGATGCCGAGAAGATTGTAACTGTCCAGGATGCTCTTAATTACATCGAGCAGCATGCTGGCAGTAAGTCATAGGAAAGGTCTATGATACTTGGAGCGCCATAGCTCTAACCTGTTGGGGCTATGGCGCTCCAAATTTTTGGTGTAAACTCATAGTATGAAGACAGACCAGGACATGTACATCCCAGACAATCAGGGTGAAGAGGAAGAATACGAAGGGCCTGAAATGACCCTAACCGAGCATCTGGCTGAGCTCCGGTCGAGGTTGATTAGGGCTGGCTTGGGTGTAGTTGTGGGTATGGCTATTAGCTTCCTCTTTGTCCAGCATATAGTACAAGCCTTACTAGAGTTAATTAAGCCTCATACTCCACTGGCTACTGGCATTACGGAAAAGTTCACCACCTACATGAAGGTAGCCTTCATTGGTGGGATAGCTATCGCTATGCCGCTGATAGTGTATCAACTTATTGCCTTTATTAGCCCTGGTCTGACTAAGAGAGAACGAAGGTTTGTATTGCGTGCTCTACCTTTCGTTACGCTGCTGTTTGTTACAGGCGTTATATTTGGCTATTTTATAGTGCTACCTACGGCCCTGCGCTTCTTGTTAGGATTTGGTTCAGAAGATATCGCTACTATGCCTCGCTTTGCAGACTATATAGGCTTCGTGAGTAACTTGTTGTTATGGGTCGGGCTTAGCTTTGAAACCCCTGTAATAGTTTATGTGCTTATCAAAGCCAATATAGTTTCCGTTCAGAGGCTTACCAAATTAAGAAAATACGCTTTCGTAGTAATTTTGATTGCAGCTGCCATAATCACCCCTACTCCTGATCCTATGAATATGATGATAGTAGCTACTCCCATGTACCTGCTTTATGAACTCGGTATACTTATGGGAAGGATCTGGTAAGTCTGGCTTAGACCATAGGTTTTTCAGGCTTTACGTTTATACTTTTCTCATTCCTATAGGTAACTTGCCCTGGCCCTGCACCCTTTATTTTACGAACGTACCTCACAGGGCAATATACCACCTCAACTGAGCTAGAATTCCTTGCGCTGCTGTAGTAGGCAGCGGTTTTAGCGGCGATCTCAATTGTAGATTTATCTAGATTATGGGTACTGCTTCTTACAATCACATGTGAGCCTGGTAGGTTCCTGGCGTGAAACCACCAATCATCCGGTTTGGCTTGCTCGAGAAGGTGATTGTTTTGGTCTGATGATCTACCCACCATAATCTTTACACCAGGAAGAGGAGAGAAGCTCATTATCTTAGAAATGCTTGGGGGTTTCTTGCTCTGTTTGCTTTCCGCTCGATGCCCACTGAGAATCCCCGACCTCTCTAGCTCCTTTCGTAGCTGAGAAGCTTCAGCATCTGTTTCTGACATTTGAGCGAATGCCAAGGCCTCCTCCAGTGTAGAAACCTCCATTTTTGCTTGTTCGATTAACTTAGGTATTTCTTGGAGAGCTCTTTTTCGCCTTTTATATTCCTCAAATCTCTTTTGAGCGTTTTCCGAAGGAGAAAGCATTGGATCTAATTTGATCACTTGGTTTCCAACAACAAGTTCTGTCTGTCCTGGCTGTATCTCATAGAGATGCGACAATATAGCTTCTCCCTCTTCCCTTAGCTTCTCCATAGAGGCTAAATTTGATTCTTGTTCTTGTAGGGAGCGAACCTTCTGCCCAGCTCTAGCCAACAGTTCCTGTAGATCATCTATTAGTTTTGTCTTAGCTACTCCAGTGGATTCCTTTCTAGCTGGGGCCTGCTGATAGGCATTAATCGCTTCACTCATACTGCTTAGTACACGTATCTCGGCCTTCTCAGCAAGATGGAACATGCGATATGGAGCATATGTGAGGACTTTGTCGTTGCTTACAGCTATGCAAGGCTCCCAGTTGCGGGTCCTCCATAGTGATACCATGTCCTGTACCACTTGGATTACTGCGTGAATATCCTTAATCTGGCTGACTTTGACTTCCACATCGCCTGTGCTTCGATAAGCTATTTCTTTACCTAGTAGTGGACTGATCCCTACTACCTTTGCAACCAACAATTGCCAAAGAGGAGCTTCGTCTTCGGCTGATTTGAATATGTCTTCTAGCTTGTCTCCGGTTAGGTCGTTTGGATGGATGCCAGCTCTTGCTGGAGGAGGGATGTAAGGGTACTTAGGTAGTACGACCCTGACCTTGCTCATATCTGAGGTCACCCTCTTAAGGCTTTCCACTATAGTCGTGCGGTTCTCATCTAACATTATTAGATTGCTATGTCGTCCCATCAGCTCAGCATAAAGCCAGTGCTTAGAGTTGAGTTCGGGAGATCTTTTCGCTATACTCAATCCAATAACTCTTTCTGCGGCGGGCTGGAAGATTTCTTCTATACGTGCCCCTAGGGCATGTTTTCTCAATAAAAGGGCTATAGGGGTGACGAGCAGTGGGTTATGGGGAGGTTTTTCAGGGAGCAACGTTATCCTAGGATGAGAGGCTTCTATGCTGATAAATAGGTAGAGTCTTTCCCTGTGGTTATAAACTTCGAAAGCTAAGCTTCCCTCGTTTGGGATATAAAGCTTTTGTATAAAGCCTCCGATGATCGTCTCTTCCAGTTCGTCACTTATAGCTGCTGTTGTTAGAGCATCAAAATACATAAGGTTTACTCCATATTCTCTTGTGTTATCTACATTCAGGAGGGTATTTGAATTGGATTCTAACCTCCCATGTAACAAACCACTTTTGGTAGTG
Organism: Thermobaculum sp. T2p; assembly: GCF_059335935.1. Lineage (NCBI taxonomy): Bacteria > Bacillati > Chloroflexota > Chloroflexia > Thermobaculales (SeqCode) > Thermobaculaceae (SeqCode) > Thermobaculum (SeqCode) > Thermobaculum sp. T2p. The sequence continues at coordinate 131,365 of NZ_JANZYQ010000005.1, read as the reverse complement.
CTATCTGGCCCATCCGGGGTGGGCAAAGATACTGTCCTGCAGAAGATGCGGGAAATGCAGATCCCTATGCATTATGCCATTACTGCTACTACCAGGCCCAAAAGGCCTGGAGAGATAGATGGTTATCATTATTACTTTTTATCCGTAGAGGAGTTCAAGAAGAAGATAGAACAGGGAGAATTTCTAGAGTACGCCAACGTATATGGTAACTGGTATGGATCTCCCAAGTCGCCGGTTATCAGGGCGCTGAAAGAAGGCAGGGACGTACTTCTTAAGCTTGATGTCCAGGGTGCACGTTCTGTACGCAAGGATTTTCCTGAAGCTTTACTGCTATTTCTAGCACCGCCAAGTATAGAGTGGCTGAAATACCATCTAAGAGCTAGGAAAACAGAGACCCCGGAGAAGCTACGTGCCAGGGAGGAGGCAGCTCTAGAGGAATTGAAAGCTGCAGATGAATTCGACTATGTGGTGTTAAATCGTGATAATGATGTTGAGTCGGTAGTACGGGAAATAGTGGAGATAATCAACAAGGAGAAATCGTCTCGTTGCTTAGGAAGACCGCAGGAATCCAGCGTCAGCCGGTAGGATTTACTGAGAGCATATATCCTATGCCAGGGTGATTAATTATCTCGATGGTAGGGTCTTGCGCGCACAGCTTCTGTCTTATTTGCCTAATATAGACTCTTAGCTTCTCCGAATTGCCATTATAGTCCTCACCCCACACAGTGGATATGATATCTGCGTGAGGGACTATCCTATCAGCGTGCAACATCAGTTTTTGGAGTATCTTACACTCTGTAGGAGACAAATTGATATCCCTACCCTTAACGGTCACTTTATGGCTTTGGGTATTGAGGGTAATACTACCTACTGTTATACGTGCACATTGTGAGTCCCAGGATACGAGACCGTACCTTCTCAACACCGCCTTGATCCTGGGAACCAGCTGTGATCTAATCTTATCTGCAGGCAGGACGTCATCAGCTCCGGTCTCTAAGAGGGTTACTCTGATCTCGGGGTCATCGCTATCTATGATGGCAATAATAGGAAAAGATGCCCCCAGTTCTTTACAGTAGCTAAGTAAGTGTTGATATTGCTCATTCTTTGAAGTGACAACTATCAATCCTTTATCAGGAAAACAATTCTCTAAGGGATACAGGCTATCTAATACCTCAGGTCTAATTCCATACTTGCTTAGTGCCTGTACACAACTATCTCTTATCGGTGATTTTGGTCCTAGGATCACGATCGGAGTTATCTTGAGCACAGCGGAAGTTTAGCCCGCTGATATTATATTGTCAACCCATGCACCTTGGACAATCTCGTTGATGCCTTGGTAGAATGCTCAGCAATGAATTGGGTCAAGCTCTCCCGGTTAGTGGCTATATTTTTATTTGCTTTTGCTGCAGCTTGTTCCGAGCTGCAGGTATCTGTGCCTCCTAATTCTACTCCTGTGGTAGTGATTTCCGTCTCCACTCCTGAAGGTGCGGGGGCAACGCCCACCCCGCTTCGGATCGCCACTAAAAAATACGTCGTTAAATCCGGTGAGACTCTTACAGAGATAGCTAGCCGCTATGGACTAACCGTAGAGGAGCTAGCTGCCTTAAATGGCATAGACAACCCTAATACCATAAGGGCTGGTCAAGTTATTAAGGTGCCGGTAAGACCTCTAAATAGATGAAACAAAGACCCGGAGATTGACCGGGTCTTTGTTTCATCTTGATAGACAATGATTAACAGGCTATTCCTCTTCCTGTTCTTCTTCCTCGGCTTCTTCGGCTACCTCTTCAGGCTCCAGCTGCACTGGTACTATCTTCACTACCATTTCCTCTGGGTCTGATGTTATCTTGTAGTTTCCAGAGGGTTTAATGTCGGCCACATATATGGTCTGATCTATTTCTGCTAGATCCTCTACATTTACCTCTATTTCATGAGGTATATCCGCAGGTTTTGCCCTAACGGTAAGTGTCTCCAAACCTCTCTGTATAACTCCAATGTTATTGCGTACGGCAGCTGGTTCACCAACTAATAGTATCGGTACCTCGGTCTCGATCTCCTCCTCCAAGTTGACAGCATGGAAGTCAGCGTGGAGGATGTTAAGCTTGACTGGGTGGATCTGTACATCCTGGATGAATACTTTTACGGTCTTTGAGTCATCAATTTGCAGATCAATTAGTGAAGTCCTGCCTGCTCTCTTGAGGGTGTGTTCAAACTCCCTAGCATTGACCTGGACTGGAGTTGGATCTACTCCGTATCCATAGACTATAGCAGGCACCAAGCCTTGCTTGCGAAGTGTATTCAAGCTGCGACCTACAAGCTCTCTCTTAGAGGCCTTTATAGTAAGATTCTCCTGAGTCATATTTCTCCTCTTTGGAGCTTAATTTTATCTGTCTTCCAAACTCATGCATTTTAGCAGAACATTACTAAGTATCTCAAATTGAGATAAGTATCCTTGCTGTGACATAAAACTGTTGGTTATAATCACTGCTGTTCGAGAATTATAATCTTAAATTCGGAGGGTTGAATTGGTTAGAATAAGGCTTCGCCGTATGGGTGCAAAAAAGAAGCCATTTTATAGAATAGTTGTTGCTGATGCCAGATCACCACGTGATGGTAGGTTCATAGAGTCTATTGGCTACTACAACCCGCTTACCGAACCTACGACCATCGTGATTGACGAAGAGAAAGCCAAGCTTTGGTTATCTAGAGGTGCTCAACCTACCGTCATCGTGAAGAAGCTGATGCGTCGCCAGGGTATTCTACCTTCTAGGGAATCTTCTGATTCAGAACAATCAGAGCAACAGGCAGGTGAATAGCTAGAGTGATAGAGGAGCTTGTAGAGTATGTAGCCAAGTCTTTGGCTGATAATCCTGATATGGTTCAGGTCACTAAAACTTCTAAGCCCAGGGGAGTAACTTATACACTCTTCCTGGATCCTAATGACATGGGTAGGGTAATAGGTCGCAACGGTAGGGTTGCTAAGGCTATACGCACTCTTGTATCCATTGCTGCTACCCGCGAGGGTATAAAGGCAGAGTTAGAAATACGTGAGTCTGGCAAGGCTTAGGAGACGTCCACATCCACCTGATAACTACGTGATAGTTGGCCGAATCCTCTCACCCCATGGAGTGAGGGGAGAAGTTAAAGTTGAACCTATAACTGACAATCCTGAGAGATTCAAACAGCTTAGACAGGTGTATGTTGGAGACGCGCTGCACAAGGTGGTATCAGTACGTGTGCTGCCTAAGTTTGTGCTTGTCCGATTCGAGGGTATGGAATCACCCGAACAGGCTAAAGCTCTCTCTGGTATGTACCTGTATATTCCGAAAGAACAGGTCATGCCCTTGCCAGAAGATACCTTTTATCATTTTGATCTCCAAGGTATGGAAGTGGTTTCTACATCAGGAGAGCCCCTGGGTACGTTACGCGAGATTTTGGTCCGAGAGGCTAATGATGTATTTGTTGTGGATAATCCAAGGGGAGAGATTCTCATACCGGCCATTAAGGACGTAGTGAAGGATGTGGACCTTGAGAATAGACGTCTAGTAGTAGAATTGATTCCAGGGTTGTTGCCTTGGGAGAGCTAATTATGAATCTGAATCAGTTGCGTGTCTTGGTTGCACTTATCAATCGAGGTTCTTATACTGCAGCTGCTGAGCAACTGCATTTGAGCCAGCCTGCCGTTAGCCAACAGATCAAGGCCCTTGAGACTGCCTGCGGTGTACCAGTGGTGGAGCGGGTGGACGGAAAGATTGTGCCCACCTATGCAGGGGAAGTGCTCTATCGTTACGCTCAATCTATGCTCCATATAGAGGAAGAAGCGCAGCATGCACTTGCCGGTATAAAGGCAGGTGTCAAGGGTAGGTTCGTTGTAGGAGCTAATACTACCGGCGGCATGTATATAACCCCACCCTTAATAGCAGCGTATCGCAAGGATCACCCAGAAACTGAGATCATATTTCGTATCGAAGGGACTGAGAACCTGTTGGCAGCTCTTGCCAATAGGTTGCTTGATCTGGCCATAGTTGGGGGACCAATAACTGATAAAAAGCTCAAAGCTGAACCCATACTTCCAGACCGCGTGGTACTTATAACCTCTCCTCACCACCCGCTTTCTAGTAGACAGCAGATAAGAGCGCAGGATCTTGCAAATGAACGCTTTATAATAGCTCGTTATGGTTCCACTACTCGGAGGCTTATTGAGAGCCGTCTCAGGCACAAAGGGGTCAATCTGCGTATAGCGATGGAAATGGCTGGTACAGAGGACATCAAGAAGGCCGTTGAAGCTGGACTTGGTGTGGCTATGGTGAGTCAGTGGAGCGTACTCAGAGAGGTGGCAGCTGGGCACCTAAGGCAGATAGAAATAGTTGATCTTGATATTAGACGAGATTACGTCATGGTGACTAATCCAGCTCGTTACTATACGCCAGCGGCAGAAGATTTTATGGATTTTGTCCGCCAATACGCGCCTCAGCTTAAGCCATCAAACATCCTCAAATCTACTCCTGTGACTGTTCCCTAGTTCTTGTACCTTTGGTTTAGGTGACAGGTAAGTTGCTTTACCTGAATCCTAGATGCCCTCTCCTCATAGATGTGTAGCTGTTACGGCCTACGACTATGTGATCAAGCACTTCTATGTCCAGCAGCTTACCTGCCTCGATTAGTGATTCAGTTGTCCTTACGTCCTCGAAGCTGGGAGTTGGATCTCCTGATGGATGGTTGTGAGTTAGAATAATACTCGCAGCGTTGTTGCGTACCGCAGGTTTAAACACGTCTGCTGGTCTTATTAGCGCCGAATTCAAGCCTCCTTTGTAGACCTCGGTTATAGCTAATATTTGATTCTTGGTATTTAGTTGCACTACTCTCAGATGTTCCTGTTCAAGATGCCCCATCTCTAACATGAGCAGGTCTGCTATGTCTTCTGGCGAAGTTATTCTTCTTCTCTGCTCGGGCATTTCCCTTAGATAACGCCTTCCCAGCTCTAATGCTGCCTTGATCTGACAGGCCTTAGCTTCCCCTACTCCCCGCTGAGAAGCTAGAGAGTTAAAGTCAATCGAAGCTAGCCCGGTGATGCCCTGGTTCTGAGCTAGTAGCCTCCTGGCAAGGTCGATGACGTTTTCTCCCTTTATTCCCACCCTGAGTATTATGGCTAAAAGTTCAGCATCACTGAGATAGGACGGTCCTAGAGCCTTTAGTCTTTCTCTAGGTCTATCAGTCTCCGGGGTTTCCTTAAGGGTGAAACTAGTGTAACTATCTGTGCTCATGCTGCGTTGAGGATAACAGAGATTCTTCCAACCTATCAAGGGGTAAGTCATACCCTCATTGAGTGACAATTTTTGACGTTATTTTGGGCCATAACACTATGCTACAATTGCCGCGGATTGATTTATTGAATTTACTCTGATTATTACTTTTGCTTATAACTAATATTAGTACTACAACTATGAGAACGATGATGGGAGTAATATGAGGTCTCCTATAAACGCACTATTCGGATTATTCAGTAGAGATCTTGGCATAGATCTAGGAACTGCAAATACTTTGGTTCACGTAAGAGGTAGAGGGATAGTGATTTCCGAGCCCTCTGTGGTAGCTATAGATAAAAAGACACGAGAGGTGCTTGCTGTAGGGGCTGAAGCCAAGGCAATGGTAGGCAAGACGCCAGCAAATATAGTTGCTGTACGACCGCTCAAGGATGGTGTCATCGCTGATATTGATATCGTAGAGAAGATGCTCAGGTACTTCATTGAAAGGGTACACAATGGCAGCATCTATCCATCAAGACCAAGAGTAGTGATCGGGATACCTAGTGGTGTCACGGAAGTTGAGAAGAGGGCAGCTAAAGATGCCGCCATCGCTGCTGGTGCTAGAGAGGCCTATACAATCGAGGAACCTATGGCTGCTGGAATTGGTGCCGGCCTTCCTGTAAACGAGCCCACTGGTAGCATGGTGGTGGACATAGGTGGAGGAACTACTGAGATAGCCGTCATCTCGTTGGGAGGGATTGTCATCAACCACTCTATAAGAGTGGGCGGAGATGAGATCGATGAAGCTATCATACAGTTTGCCCGTCATGAGTGTAATCTTCTAATTGGTGAGAGAATGGCTGAGGCTGCCAAGATTGTTGCTGGTTCAGCTTATCCTTTGGAGGAAGAGCGTAGGGTTACTCTTAGAGGCAGAGATATACTTACTGGTCTACCAAAGGCCGTGGAGGTTTCTAGTATAGATCTTAGGGAAGCTATAAAGGGCCCAGTGGATGAGATTGTTGAGCTTGTCAAGTTAGCGGTCGAGGAGACACCTCCAGAGCTCATAGCTGACATTATGGAGCATGGGATAACTTTGGCTGGTGGAGGAGCCCTACTTCTCGGGCTCGATAAGAGGATAGCCGCTGAGACACAGATGCCTGTACGTATAGCTGACGATCCACTTACATGTGTAGCCCGAGGAACTGGTAAGGTAGTTGAAAGCTTGATGGAATACCAAAATGCTTTAAGGGCTGGTCAGCAGATGCGTCGTGCCGCTGTCTCTCAGTAAAAGAGAGGGGGTAGTATGACTGATGCTCGCAAGGGTGTAACAGCGCTTGCCTTGCTTGCTATAGTTGGTCTGACTCTGATTTTGGCCAGTGGCCCTAGACTTACTTCCCCTATTATAGATCTTGCTGATACGATCATAGTCCCTGTTCAAAGGGCTGTATCCTCTGTTGGCTATTTTGTAGATGACTTTAGTACCTCTATCATCTCTGCTGGAAGGCTCGAACAGGAGAACAGAAGGCTACAGCAGGAGATACTGCGGCTCCAAGCCGAGAATGCTAAGCTGCAGGGCCTTCAGAAGGAAAACGAGGAGCTGAAGCAACAACTTGGATTTGCTCGAGCTAGGACAGATCTAAAGATGCTAAATGCCATGGTCATAGCTCGTGATCCAACGGCTATGCATCAATATCTTGTTATTGACAAGGGCTCTGCCGATGGTGTACGAGTGGGGCAAGCTGTTGTGCACCCTGGAGGAGCTCTTGTTGGTCAGATCATGAATGTAGAACAGCATCGATCTCAAGTGCTTTTGATCACGGATATAGATAGTTCTGTAAGCGCTGAGATAGCTAGAACCCAAGCTGATGGCGTTCTAGAGGGTAGGTGGCAGAGAGGAGGACTATTGGAGCTAAGGTATATCGAAGTTGGTAAGATGCCTGATGGTCAGCCGAGAGTAAAGGCGGGTGATTGGGTAGTTACGGGGCATCTAGGGGGGATAGTTCCTAGTGGCCTTTTGATAGGGCAGGTAAAGTCAGTCAAAAGCTCTGACTCAGGGTTAGAGCAAGTAGCGGAAGTTATACCTGCGGTAGACGTGCGATCGGTTGATCGCGTGCTCGTAGTGGTCAATACGTAACCTCTAGGGAGACAGGCATTTGGATTTGAGGCTATCTGTAGCCATACTTAGCGCTAAGCTTGCCGGCAGGTTGATTCGTGCCTCTGGTAGAGGTGGTGGTACAGCTTTACCTGGCCTGGTGGCACAAAGGATATATCCTGATGTCGTTGGCTTTGTATCGAGTCGTTTAGAGAATGGCGTTTTCTTAGTTAGCGGTACGAATGGCAAAACTACAACCAGTAGAATAATTGCCGAATGCTTTGAGACGGATGGCTATAAGGTTTTACATAATAGGTCTGGGAGCAATCTAGTCAGAGGGATAGCTTCTTCCTTAGTGGACAATTCCAGTATTTCGGGGATGCCTGCCGCAGATTTGGCTGTGTTTGAGGTAGATGAAGCTTCTCTGCCTGGAGTCCTCTCCTGCCTGAGACCGAGGTCTATTCTGCTCACTAACTTATTCCGCGATCAGCTTGATAGGTATGGTGAGATCGATACAGTGCGTAAGCGTTGGGTCGAAGCTATATCCAAGCTACCAAGCGAAGTTACACTTATAGTCAATGCTGACGATCCTTCGCTTGTATCGATTGCCCGTCAAGTAAACTGCAAAGTTGTCTACTATGGTCTCAATGACAATGACGTAGCAATGCGCGATCTACCGCATGCGGCGGATGCAGTATTTTGTCCTGACTGTGGCGGAAGTTTACTATATTCCTCTGTATATGTGTCCCATATGGGCAATTACTGTTGCCTCAATTGTGGTTTTAGCAGGCCTGCCCTAGATTATGAGGCGAGAGGAATAAAGTTCAACGGTGTAAGAAGCGTAACTTTTGAGTTGCACCATTCTCAATCTGTCTTGCATCTTGATCTGCCTCTTCCAGGTTTATACAACGTCTACAATGCACTGGCAGCGTGTTCACTCGTTATGGAAGCAGGTGTAGAGGTATCTTTGGTTGAGCAAACAATACGCTCCTTTGAAGCAGCATTTGGTAGGTTCGAGAGAGTCAAAGTAGGGGACAAACAAATAGTGCTTGCATTGATCAAGAATCCGGTGGGCTGTAACGAGGTCCTTAGAATGTTCTCTTACGATGATTCAGATGATCCAATATTGATTGCGATAAATGACAACTTTGCAGATGGTAGAGACGTATCTTGGTTATGGGATGCTGATTTTGAGATGCTGGCTTCCAGAAATAGTCCTTTCGTAGTCAGTGGGATTCGTGGTGCAGATATGGCCCTGCGCCTAAAGTACGCTGGTGTAGACCCCTCCAATATTCGATTGGTAAAACGTTTAGAGGATGCTCTGGATAAGTCGCTTAGTCTGACCTCTTCGGGAGGGGAGCTTAGGGTGATGCCTACCTACACTGCCATGTTGGACCTCAGGAAGATAATGTCCTCCCGAGGGTGGGTTGATCCTTATTGGGAGGATTGAATATGGAGCTAAGGATCTGCTTTCTTTATGGTGGTCTAATGAACATCTATGGGGATAGAGGTAATGTTATTGCGTTGGCAAAACGTGCTCAGTGGAGGGGAATAGACCCCATTGTCAAGATTATAAATCCAGGCGACCCTATAGATCCTGATTATTTTGATGTATTCGTGTTTGGTGGTGGGCAGGACAAGGAACAATATGTAGCGGCTCGTGATCTTCAAAAGTTAAACGGTGAGAGGCTAAGGGCGGCGGTAGATTACGGTGCAGTTGTGCTAGCAGTTTGTGGAGGATACCAACTGCTCGGATTATATTATCAGCCTTGGAATGCCCCTCGGATCGAGGGCGTTGGGCTAATAAACTCTTACACAATCGCTGGTAACGAGAGATTTATAGGCAATGTTATCGTCGATTCACCTTATGGAAAAATTGTGGGGTTTGAAAATCATAGTGGATTGACCTATCTGGGTGAAGGAGCTAAACCTCTTGGTGAGGTTTTAAAGGGTAAGGGTAATAACGGCAAGGATGGCACAGAAGGGGTGGTATCCGGAACTGTGTTCGGTACCTATATGCATGGTCCTATACTCCCTAAGAACCACGTACTTACAGACCATATCCTTGGCCTGGCTCTGAGCAGGAGGTATGGCAAAATAGATCTAAGTAAACTGGATGATACCTTTGAGGTTCTTGCTCACGATATTGCAGCTGCCAGACCAAGGTAAGTGCTTTTTATGAGATCATTAGGACTGCTCTTATTGGCCTTGCTGTCGTTTATAGTCATACACTCTGTCCTTATTCCTATTTTTCCTGTTTTTTTGCTCAACAACCTTTGGTTAGTGCTCACTCTATTGATAGTAGTAATGCAGACCCCATACTTGGCAGTTATCACGATTGCGTTGGTAAGCCTTCTAAGTGACTTGTCCACTGGATTTTCTGTAGGAGCTGGTTTCGTATCTTTGAGCTTGGCCGCCATGGTGATGTACGTGGTTTATCACATGCTATTACTCAGGTCTCCTTTTGCCGCGCCCGTAGGCGTCGTGCTAGCCACGATAGTTTATGGCTTTGCGAATGTGCTTATGGGCTATATATCAGGATGGAGTAATCTTTGGTTTGATTTCTTGGTTAGGTGGTTATTACCTTCCATAGCAATAAATGCGTTACTATCTGCGCCAATATACTTGCTAGTAAAGAAGTTAGGCGTTGGCGGTCAGAGGAAGAGGATATCTTCGATATGAGCCTCAATCCCAAGCTGTTCTACAAAGGATGGCTACATACCGGTCAAGATCCAGATGGCCCTCCACCGGATACCGGTAGACGGTGGACAATATTCAAACTGCTCATCGTTTTAGCCTTCGCTATCCTAGCTGTTAGGCTCTGGTATCTACAGGTAGTCGATGGTCCCCAGTATAGGGAGATGGCTAGAAATAATTCCATAAGGTTGATCCCAATAGAACCCCCGAGAGGGCTCTTCTATGACCGAAACGGTAAGCAATTAGTATATAACGTCCCAAAGTGGAAGGTTTATATAACGCTTTCTGATATGCCTGAGGATGAGTCGCATTACCAAGAGGTACTAAGTAGGCTTGAGAGTTGGCTGCATCTTGGTGCGGTAGTCTATGTAAATGGTAGTACGATCTCAAACAACAATATAGATGCTGTGTCTAGATTGGTAGCTCAGAAACTGGGGTTGGCACCAGAAGACGTTGCTGGTGTTATTAAAGCTTCAAAGAAAGATGAATCGCCTAAAGTTCTACTGGAGGATATACCATCTGACAGGTTGGCATCTATTAGGAAGTCCCTGGAAGGTGTACAAGGTTTCAACGCGGTCTTGAGGTTACAGTGGCTAGTTGAGCATAGCGGGGTGCCTCCATTTCAACCTGTGGAAGTCGCAGAGGGCGTTCCTCGTGATGTAGCCCTATCTATAGAATCGCAGAGGGTATTGTTACCTGGGGTGTCTGTAGAGTACTCATCATCAAGGGACTACCCTCAGGGGCCAGTATTTTCGAACCTGATAGGTTATACAGGCAAGATTTTGGCTGAGCAGCTTGATTACCTACAATCACTGGCAGAAAAGTTTGGTCAAGAGCCTTACAGACTAGATGCTACCGTAGGTAGAGCTGCGCTCGAGTTTCTCATGGAGCCTTATCTTAGAGGAGTAGAAGGACACAAAGAAGTTGAGGTAACCAGCACTAACAGGGTAGTTAGAGAGGGTGATATAACAAATCCTGTCCCAGGCGACAATGTAGTACTCTCGATAGATTCTGACCTTCAGAAGTTTGTATATGAGCAGATTAGCGCTGCTGTCAGGCAAAGCGGTGCTAGATCTGGGGCCGCGGTAGTTATAGACCCTCAAAACGGCGATGTTCTGTCCATGGTTAGCTTCCCAAGCTATGATAACAACGCCTTTATAGGTGGTATATCCTATCAGGAATACAACAAGTTACAACAGGACCCTGGAGCCCCACTACTGGATAAAGCAATCAGTGGTATGTACATGCCTGGCTCGGTACTCAAGCCATATATTGCTGCAGCTGGCTTGGCAGAGGGGGCTATAAGAGCAGACACTAAGCTGCAGTGCGGTGGTTATATAGATGTCCCAGTGGTAACCAGTGCTAGCGGTATAGTACGCCAGAGGGTCTATGACTGGAGCACTTCCAAGGTGACAAGCGAGAACGTGATTGGTGCTCTTTCCAAGTCTTGTGATGTCTTCTTCTACTTGGTGTCTGCCCCTTCGGGACAAATCGACATTATGGGCAGGCCACTAAGGTATTATCCTCCCGGTGCGGAACTGCCAGTAAATTTCCAGGGAATAGGTATAGATGCTGTTAATAAGTATCTTAGAGCTTTCGGTTTTGGACAGAGAACGGGAATAGATCTAAGCGGAGAGTCTTCCGGGTTGCTGGCAGATGCTCAGTGGAAGGAGAAGAATTATCCAGACACTCCTTGGACCATATTCGATACCCTAAGTACAGGGGTGGGAAGAGGTTACACTCTCGTGACGCCGATCCAGGTAGCTGCTGCTACGGCCTCTGTGGCTAACGAAGGTACTTTGTATAAGCCGAGGCTAGTCCTTAGGGTTGTGGATCCCAGAGGAAAAACCGTGAAGGAGTTTGCCCCTGAAGTCCGTAGCAAGAACATTGTCTCATCCAAATACCTAGATATAATACGCCAAGCCATGCTGCAGTCTCTACAAAGCGGTGCTGCGTCCTATTTACGGGCGCAAGGATTGCTGTCTAGAAATATCGATGCTGGGGTGATGGTAGGAACACCTCCAACGGTGTTGGCCAAGCACGGTATGAAGCCTATTTCTTGGTTCACTGCTTTTGCTCCCTATACAAATTCGAAGATATCTATAGCTGTAGTCATTGATAGTGTAAAATCAGGCTCGGATCCTGCCCCTGAAGTGGGAGCCAAGATAATCAATTACTACCTTGAAAGGAACAAGTAGTGATCCGTAAGTATTCTATAGACCATGTGGCTCTTGTCACCAGAGATGCTGAAATGGTAGCCCAGCATTACAAAGATATGCTATCTGCAACTGAGATCATGAGGAATGATATTCCAGAACAAGGAGTATTCGTGATTCTGTTGCAGGTTGGAGATAGCAGGCTCGAGATAATTACCCCAACTGTAGATGATAGTGGTGTGGCTAGATTTCTCGACAAAAGAGGAGAAGGATTTCACCATGTAGCTTATGTAGTAGAAGACATAGAATTAGAACTCGGCAGGCTGGAGTCAGAAGGTTATAGGCTAATAGATAGCAAACCCAGAAAGGGTATAGGCGGACACCTGGTGGCTTTTATTCATCCTGAATCCACTCATGGGATATTGATTGAGCTAGTACAGCACGTAGACGATAAGTCTAATTGACGGGCGGAGGTGAGGACTTGTCTTACCAGAAGGAATTTAGGACGGCTTCCGGTATAGAGCTTAGAAGCTTTTATGAGCAGGTATACACGCCCGATTCTAAGCCGGGAGAGTATCCATATACTCGCGGCATATATCCAGAGATGTATAGAGCCCGGTTATGGACTATGAGGCAGTATGCTGGGTACGGTAGCGCTGAAGAAACCAACGCCCGTTTCAAGTATCTGCTGTCCAATGGTCAGACAGGATTATCTGTAGCTTTTGACCTTCCCACCCAGATGGGGTACGATTCTGACCATCCCCTGGCTGCTGGTGAGGTTGGTAAGGTTGGAGTAGCTATATCCTCGCTGGAGGATATGGAGAGGCTATTTGACGGTATACCACTGGACAAGGTCAGTACGTCCATGACCATAAATGCCCCAGCGGCCATACTATTGCTCATGTACGAAATAGTAGCTGAGAAGCAAGGGGTATCTCCTGAACAACTCTCCGGCACTATACAGAACGATATTTTGAAGGAATACGTGGCACGTGGGACATATATATTCCCACCAGAACCATCTATGAGGCTTATAACGGACACTTTTGCGTATTGTCGCCAACACTTACCTAAGTGGAATCCTATTAGCATAAGCGGCTATCACATTCGTGAGGCTGGGGCTACAGCAGTACAAGAAGTTGCTTTTACCTTGGCTAATGCCATTGCATACTGTGAACGTGCCTTGGAGGCAGGGCTCAAGATAGATGATTTTGCTCCAAGATTGTCCTTCTTCTTTGTTGCTGACAGCGACTTTTTTGAAGAAGTGGCGAAGTTCAGGGCTGCCAGGCGTGTCTGGGCGAAGATAGTTAAGGAAAGATTTGGTGCAAAGAACTCTAGATCTATGCAGCTGAGGTTTCATTGCCAGACAAGTGGTGCGTCTCTTACGGCTCAGCAACCACTTAACAACATAGTAAGGGTAGCCTACCAGGCGATGTCTGCTATTTTAGGAGGTGCCCAGAGCTTGCACACTAATGCTTATGATGAGGCGCTAGCGCTCCCCACAGCTGAATCTGCAAGATTGGCCCTTAGAACACAACAGATACTCGCTTATGAGACAGGTGTCACATCGGTAGTTGATCCCTTAGGGGGGTCATACTTTGTGGAACACCTAACGGAGGAGATAGAAAATCGAGTTTGGTCTCTGCTCGATGAAGTTGAAAATCTAGGCGGTGCAGTCCGTGCTATAGAGACAGGGTGGATGCAATCTCAGATACATGAATCCGCCTACGCTAGACAGTTGGCCATGGAGTCCCAGGAACGTGTTGTGGTAGGCGTAAATAAATTTCAGACCGATGAAGAGGAGAGAGTGGAAACTCTCAGGGTGAATGAAGAGCTTGAGTATAAGCAAAAGCAGCGACTGAAAGATTTGAGGAATAGGAGAGATACTTCTCAAGTGGAGGAATCTCTATCGGAGATCAGGAGAGTCGCTGCATCTCAGGATAATCTTCTCCCAGTTATTAAGAGAGCTGTAGCTTCCTATGCAACTGTTGGTGAGATATGTGATGCTCTGAGGTCTGTCTTCGGCGAATATAATCCGCCTTATTAGATGAGGAGAGAGTATATAGTGAGTTTGGATTCTAGGATAAGACAACTGCAGGATATGAAAGCTCAGCTGCAGGAGCAACGAGAATCGAATGCCTCTAGGCAGCACGATAAAGGCAAGCTTACAGCCTGGGAGAGGCTTGATCTGTTGCTTGACGATGGAAGCTTTCATGAGATCGATGCTTTTGTAACTCACCGGACCGAAGAGATTCGTGACAGGAAACCGCTAGGAGATGCAGTGATAACGGGCTACGGAACTATAGGCGGCAGGCGGGTATTTGTATATTCCCAAGATTTCACGGTCTTCGGTGGATCACTTGGAGAGGTGGTTGCCGAAAAGATCTGTAAGGTAATGGATCTGGCAATGAAGGTCGGAGCTCCCATGATAGGCATCAACGATTCTGGAGGAGCCAGAATCCAAGAGGGTGTTGTGGCTCTTGGGGGATATGCTGAGATCTTCTGGCGTAATGTGCAGGCAAGTGGTGTTATCCCACAGCTGAGTGTGATAGCCGGCCCCTGTGCAGGAGGCGCTGTATATTCTCCAGCATTAACAGATTTCATATTCATGGTTGAAAACACCAGTTATATGTTTATTACTGGGCCAGAGGTTATAAAAGCTGTTACAGGAGAGGATGTGACTTTTGAGGAGCTGGGAGGCGCAACAACCCATAGTACAAAGAGTGGTGTGGCTCACTTTATAGCACCGGACGAGCCAACGGTATTTGAGCAGGTAAAAGAGTTATTGACCTTCCTGCCACAAAACAACCTTGAAGATCCACCATTCTATGAAACTGAGGATTCTCCTGAACGAGAATGTTTGGTGGCACTATCAGTATTACCGGATAGTCCTAATAAACCCTATGATATGCGAGACGTTATAAGGGACGTTGTCGATGAAGGTTATATGCTTGAGGTTCAACCCGAGTGGGCGCAGAACATCGTTACAGCTTTCGCCCGTCTTGGCGGATTTGCTGTAGGGGTAGTGGGTAATCAACCTAAGGTATTGGCTGGCACATTAGATATAGATGCTTCTGAAAAGGCTGCTAGGTTTGTAAGGTTCTGTGATGCGTTCAATATACCCTTAGTCACGTTCGTAGATGTGCCCGGATTCCTCCCGGGTACCAATCAGGAGTACGGGGGTATAATTCGTCACGGCGCGAAGCTGTTGTATGCCTACGCGGAAGCCACTGTTCCTAAGCTAACGGTTATAACCCGTAAAGCTTACGGTGGAGCTTACGACGTTATGTGTTCCAAGCATATAAGGGCAGATATCAATCTAGCGTGGCCTACTGCAGAGATAGCAGTCATGGGACCCGAGGGTGCTATAAGGATCCTGCATAGACGTCGTTTAGCAGAGGCCACAGATCCCGAAGCTCTTGCTCAACAGCTTATTGATGAATACAGGGCTCAGTTTGCCGATCCCTATCATGCTGCCTCTCGTGGCTATGTGGATGATGTCATAGATCCGAAAGATACAAGAAAGATGCTAATCAATGCTTTGAGGCTGCTTAGAACAAAGAGAGAGATACCTCCGAGCAAAAAGCATGGTAACATTCCGCTTTAAGACAAGAGATGTTCCACAAGAATACATGGTTGCAATTCTTGCTGCACTGATGACCATGGAAAAAGCTAAGCTACCAAGCCAGGAGCATGTAGCTACAAGTGCGTGGCAAACTTTTTCTAGGTTAGAAGCTATTGGGCTTAGAAGGGGAACCTACTATTTTGAGAGGTTAGCGAGACGTTATGTTCAAAAAGATTCTGATAGCTAATAGGAGTGAGGTAGCTATTAGGATAGCACGCACCTGCCGTGATCTAGGTGTCAAGACGGTGGGTATTTATTCAGATTCGGACCGTGAGGCTCCCTTTTTAGACTGGATGGATGAGTCCTACTCTTTACACGGACGATCGTCGTCAGAAACTTATACGAATATTCAAAAGATTATCGAGATAGCAAAGAGATCTAGCTGCGATGCGATACATCCAGGTTATGGCTTCCTTTCTGAGAACGCTGATTTCGCTTTGGCCTGCAAGGATGCTGGAATCACCTTTATTGGGCCTTCTCATGACGCTATTTTCAAGATGGGCGATAAGCTACAAGCTAGATCCTTAGCTGCTGAGGCTGGAGTGCCGATATTGCCTGGATACGGCCCATTAGAAAAGCTTAGCGAAGCTGAAAGTTTCGTGGCTGAGCACGGCCTTCCCGTGGTGATTAAAGCTGCGGGAGGTGGTGGGGGCAAGGGATTAAGAGCGGTAAATGCTCTGAGTGAGTTAGCCGGTGCTATAGAGACTGCACAGCGTGAGGGTCTAAGCTATTTCGGTAGCTCTAATGTCTATATAGAGAAGTATCTCCCTCATCCAAGACATGTGGAAGTACAGATATTTGGTAGGTGCGACGGGGAGGTCTTCGCAATAGGTACGAGGGACTGCTCCACTCAGAGAAGAAGGCAGAAGCTTATAGAAGAGGCTCCAGCCCCTTTGATAGATGACTCCACCAGGGCAGCAATGGAATTAGCTGCTGTCAATCTTGCCAAGGCTGTTAGATATAAAAGCGCTGGTACGGTAGAGATGCTGTTGGCACCATCCGGTGATTTTTACTTTCTGGAGATGAATACCCGCTTGCAAGTAGAGCATACAGTAACCGAGATGGTCTATGGTTGTGACCTGGTTGCTATGCAGATACTGACCGCAGCTGGATATCTTGTTGATGTCCCGAGCTCACCTTTAGGTCACGCTATCCAATGTCGGATCAATGCCGAAGATGTAACCCATGACTTTATGCCAGTAAGCGGTCGAATAGGTAAGTTGCATGAGCCTGCTGGCCCATGGGTTAGGGTGGATAGTGGGATTGTCTCTGGTTGTGAGCTTGCTTCCGATTATGATTCTCTTCTTGCAAAGCTAATAGTTTGGGGCAAGGATAGGCGAGAAGCTATTGATAGGCTCCGTCGAGCGCTAATGGAATACGTAATCGAAGGTGTTCCCTCTACATTGGACTTTCATCGTTGGATGGTAAATAGGAAGGAATTCATTGAAGGTCCAGTAAGTACCCACTTCGTTCAGGACCATATGGATGAAATCCGTCTCGCCGGCTCTACCCCGTCTACGCCATCTACAGATTCTCACTCTTACAACGGGGAGACACTGATAGTGGAGGTGGATGGCAGGAGATTCGAGGTAATTCTCTACAGTAGTGGAGAGAGCAAGAGACAGAAGACAAAACCATCTTCCTACAAATTACGAGCCGCTGCGAGTACGGGACTTGCCAGAAGAACGGGCGAAGATACTCTTGTTAGCCCTATTCAAGGTAATTTATTGCGAGTGCTAGTATCAGAGGGTGAGACGGTGTCCGCTGGCCAGCCAGTTTGTATCATAGAGTCGATGAAGATGGAGAACGAGATAGCAGCTCATAAAAATGGAAAGGTTTCCAAGTTGCTTGTTGAACCTGGAAACCCAGTAGTTGTCGGTCAGCCGTTAATGGAAATATCCTCTTAATGCTTATGCTGCTTGTTGAGTCTCATCTTCTATACCTACCCAGTAGTATCCGGGCCGCACGTAATCCACTGCATGAATCGATATGCCCTCTACCTTGACATTAGCATCCGCCTTGTTTACTAGGCAAACATTAGGATGCTGCCCCATCCTCTCTACATATCTTTCGATCGCATTTTTTATCTTCTCTTCAGTAGCAACCTTTTTTGAATCATCAAACCATACAAGAAACATTATCAGCCTCCTTTGTGAACCTACGTTCTATTATAACATAGATGCTTTTGAGCCTTGTAACTTGTCCTTTTTGTCCCCATAATGGTGACCTGTGGATAAATGTGGTTGAAAGTGGGGATAAGTGGGTGGAAATGTGGATAACTTTCCCCCAGGTGGAGCTACGAAGTGTTTCTTGGAAGGTTTGACAACAAGCTGGATGATAAGGGGCGATTGGCTATGCCGGCCAAGTTCAGGGCTAGGCTGGCTGAAGGCTTTGTTGTCACCAGAGGTTTTGAGCCGTGTCTGACGGTTTATCCTATGTCGGAGTGGAAGAAGCTGACTGAGGCTCTCAATAGATTCCCAGTTACTGACCAGAAGGCGAGGATAATTCGAAGGGTGCTATTTGCGCAGGCCTGTGATACTGAGCTTGATAAGCAGGGAAGAATACTTATTCCTGAATACCTTCGCGAGGCTGCTGGCCTTACATCCGAGGTAGTGGTTGCCGGTATGGATACATACATAGAGATATGGGACAAATCCCGATGGGAGGAAATGGAGCGCCAGAGCGAAGAAAATGCCGCAGACATAGCCCAGACCCTAGCGGATTTGGGGATGATGTGAGGTGTTTAGGGTGCACACTAGTGTGCTTCTCGAGGAGTCCATAGCTCTGCTAGATATCCATCCTGATGGTAAGTATATCGATGCTACATTAGGTGCTGGCGGGCATGCGGAGAAAATCCTGGAGCGAAGTTCACCATCGGGGAGGCTGCTAGGGCTGGATGCGGATCCCAGGGCTATTGAGTTAGCTCAGCGGAGGCTAGGTAGGTTTGTTGGCAGATATGTACTGGTGCACACGAATTTTAGGTACATTGAGCAGGTTGCTAACGAGCACGATTTTAACCCGTGTGATGGTGTGCTGTTTGATCTAGGTATATCTTCCATGCAGGTAGATGCGTGGGCTGCTGGTTTCTCCTTTAGAAGGGATGAGCCATTGGATATGCGTTTTGACCCTACCAGTGGTAAGACCGCGGCGGACATTATTAGAGAGTCTTCTGAACAGGAATTAGCTCGCATTATATGGGAGTACGGAGAAGAACCCAAAAGTAGACAGATTGCCAGAGCTATAAAATCCAGTCGCGAACCTATTGTTACTACCGAGCAATTAGTGCAGGCAGTGGAATCTGTTTATAGAGGCAAAAGAGGGAGGATACACCCAGCCACGAGAACCTTCCAAGCTCTAAGGATAGCCGTCAATGATGAATTGGACGCTCTAAGGGAAGGGCTGGCTGGTGCTCTTCGTGTTCTGAGGGTCGGCGGTAGACTTGTGGTAATAAGCTTCCATTCGCTTGAGGATCGCATTGTAAAGCATTTCATGCGTGAGCGTTCGAAAGGTTGTATATGTCCGCCGGAGCAGCTGGTGTGCACTTGTAATCATCATCCTGAGATCAAAGTGCTGACTCGAAAGCCCATAGTTCCGTCTGGGGAAGAGGTAAAGGTAAATCCTCGGAGTCGCAGCGCTAAGTTGAGAGCCGCGGAGAAGTTGTAGGTCAAGATTACTCTGGGAGGTGTTGTTATGGCTGTTATATCTTCTAGGTCGAGGACCTTCAATCCTAGGCCAATTACGGCTGCCAAGGTAAAGAGGCGCCGTTTCCCGATGTACTTTGAGATGGACTCTGCTTCGATGTTTATAGGAGGTGTTACTCTACTTGCGCTCACATGTCTGCTTTATCTAGTACAGACAACTAGGGTATCAGTGTTGGGATACCAGATACAGCAAGTCCAGGCTCAGCAGGCCGAAGCCCAAAGAGAAACAGATAATCTGATCTATCAGATCAGTCTCAAGCAAAGCCTTCCAGAGATAGAACGATACGCTCGAGAGAAGTTGAAGATGCGTCCAATACGCGAATATAAGTACCTCCCGGTTAACGTACGTCCAGAAGACCTCAAATCTGGCGACCATGTTGAGGAGCAGCAACTGCCAGGAGGTCTAGATGTCCACGATTAGGACCTATTCTGACGACCATGGTCTACCTGGCTGGAGACTCAAATTCGTTTTGTGGGTTCTCCTAGGGTTCGCCCTTGTGCTTGTAGGTAGGTTATTCTACCTACAGGTTATACAGGGATCTTTTCTGGCCAGTAAGGCTGAGCAAGCCCATCAGCTTATCAGAGAAATAGACCCACCAAGGGGTAGAATTTACGATCGCAATGGTAAGATACTGGCTTCTAATATAACGGTCTACAGATTGTATGCAACTCCGCAGTATGTCGAGGATCCAGAGGTTGCTGCCCGACAGCTGTCCCCTCTTGTCGGGGTCCCAGCAAAGGAGATAGCTGACAAGCTTACTCAAGATGTGCCGTGGGTATCTATAGCAACCAGGCTTACGACTGAACAGAAAGAGAAGATAGAAGCTTTACATATACCAGGGATAGGTTTCGAACCTCAAACTGCTCGTGCTTATCCCAATGGCTCTTTGGCTGCCCAGGTTCTAGGTTTTACCAATTTTGAAAACGTGGGCTCTTATGGCGTGGAAGGAGAATACAATAATTACCTATCAGGCGAGCCTGGAAAGATGATAGCCGAACAGGATCCTGCTGGTAACTGGATTCCAGTAGCCCAACGCCAGGTCATCCCTCCAAGGCCTGGGGCGGATGTGCAGCTGACTATAGATGCTACGGTGCAATATTATGCAGAGGAGGTGCTCCAGAAAACTGTGAAGGAGCAGAAAGCTAAGGGGGGAAGTATCATAGTTATGGATCCGTATACTGGTGAGATATTAGCGATGGCTTCCTACCCTACCTTCAACCCACAGGAGTTCTACAACGTTAGGAACACTTCGGTGTTTTCAAACCCTGCCATTAGCTCAGCCTATGAACCTGGATCTACTTTCAAGATCATAACTATGGCTGCGGGTCTGGCAGCTGGGGTTATCACTCCCGATACCCGAATCGATGACAAGGGTTATCTCAATGTCTACGGGTACACCATACACAACTGGGATGGCAGGCCACACCCTAACGAAAGCATGACAGAGGTTCTCATGAACTCTGCTAATGTGGGAGCAGCTTACGTAAGCACCAAACTTGGCGAGGATCGATTCTATAGAAAGGTTCAGGACTTTGGCTTTGGTGCGAAGACTGGTATTGACCTGCAGGGAGAAGCAACTGGTATCCTTGTATTGCCATCTAGCAAGAACTGGTCACCAATCAACTTGTACACTAATGCTTATGGCCAAGGTATAGCTGTAACTCCAATACAGCTGATAACTGCTCAGGCAGCGGTGGCCAATGGCGGATTGTTGATGAGGCCTTATGTGGTCTCCAAGATAGAAAGGAATGGGAAGGTAATAAAGGAGAATCGACCGACAGTAGTTAGAAGGGTGTTGTCCAGGCAAGTTGCCGAGACTCTAAAGAGCATGATGAAGACCGTCGTCGAAGAAGGGGAGTATCAGGTTGCTAGAATACCTGGATATTCGGTCGGAGGTAAGACGGGTACCGCTTCTGTACCAGTGAATGGCCAGTATGATCCAAATGTGACTATAGCGTCTTTCATAGGTTATTCGCCTGTCAAGCATCCTAAGTTTATTGCGCTAATCAAAATAGATCAGCCTAAAGGCTCGCGCTGGGGTTCTGAGGTTGCAGCTCCAGCTTTCAAGGAACTAGCTCGCAAACTGTACACATACTACAATATTCCTCCGGATCAGCCAGAACAAATAGAGACTAGTAGTGGTGAACAGGGGTAGTGTTCGTATGAAGTTGCGTGACATAAAAGAGGGGACGAACGGGAAAATACTTTCTGGTTCTACACTCGATCTTGAAAGAGAAGTCGGTGATGTAACCACCGACTCTCGTCTTGTTAAGAAAGGTGATGTCTTTATAGCTATTAGGGGCGAGCGGGTTGATGGGCATGATTATATCCAGGATGCCGTATCAAGGGGCGCTCAAGCGTTAGTGCTGAGTAGAGCCCCATCCATCCAAATCCCAGGGAATGTCCTAGCACTTGAAGTCGATGACACCGTCTTGGCACTTGGCAGGCTAGCTGCCCATTGGCGCAATAAGATGCCTGCTAAAACTATAGGTATCACCGGAAGTGTTGGTAAAACAAGCACTAAGGAGGTAACTGCTTCGATCCTCAGCAGAAAGTTCGTAACTCTTCGTAGCCAAAAGAGCTACAACAATGAGATAGGACTACCTCTCACTCTACTTGGACTAACACCCGAGGTAGAGGTTGCTGTTCTTGAAATGGGTGGTGCCTATAGGATGGGAGAGATAGAGTATCTATGCTCTATAGCTAAGCCTTTCATAGGGGTCGTCATAGTAGTGGGTTATGCTCACATAGGCCGCATGGGGAGTCTTGAGAGGATCGCTGAGAACAAGTCTGAGCTTGTTAGATCTCTTCCCTCTGACGGCTTTGCAATCTTGAATAGAGATGACCACCGCGTCAAGGCTATGGCTGATGTAACTAAGGCACAAGTGGTTTGGTATGGACTCGATGAAGAAGCCTATATACGAGCAACTGATGTCGTAAGTGAGGGTCTGAACGGAATAAGGTTCGTCCTGCACATAGGCGATAGGTCTTATCAGGTTAAGGCACCCCTACTTGGCAGGCATAGCGTGCATACGATATTGGCTAGCGTCGCAGTGGCACACGTGATGGGAATGGAAGACCAGGAGATAGTACAGGCAATCAAGGAATTACCACCTGGTCTTAGGTTAATAGTCAACAGGGGTATCAACGGTAGCACCATCATAGATGATACTTACAACGCTAACCCAACATCCATGCTCGCAGCTCTTAATTTGCTGAATGATATCGAGGGGCATAGGATAGCTGTCTTAGGAGATATGGCGGAGCTCGGGCACTTTACGGAAGAGGGACACTTGAAGGTGGGCGCTAGAGCTGCTGAGGTCTGCGATAAGCTCTATACGGTTGGCGAACTTGCACAGATAATAGCTAGGGGCGCTCTGCAGGCGGGAATGAATCCGGGCGATGTGGTGACCTTGAAAAATTACCAGGAAGCGATAGATGTGCTGAAGAGAGACTTACATGAGGGCGATGTAGTGCTTGTAAAGGCTTCAAGGATAGTCTCTCTGGATAAAGTTGTTGCTGCTCTTACCGTTCAGAATGAGGTGACCCAATGATACCTCTAGTTCTCCTCAGCATGTTTCAGACAGAGGTAAAGCTGGCACGCATCGAGGTGATGCGCGAGGCTCTGCTGCTGTCAGCCCTGACGTTCCTGGTCACCCTAATTATTGGTAGACCTATTATCAATGAACTCAGAAGGCGTGGTATAGGTAAGAAGATCAGGATTGAAGGACCACAGACCCACCTTGTAAAGGAAGGAACACCGACGATGGGTGGGATCATGATTTGGTTAGGAGTGTTCCTCGTCAACGCGATCTTCAACGTAAGATACTGGTGGATCTACGAGAGGCGATCTCTGATACTGCCATTGCTGGTTGTTCTTGCCTGTGGAACTCTGGGTGCTATTGATGACCTGCTCAATTTGAGCGGGGGGAAAAGCAGCGGACTTACAGCTAGATTCAAGTTTCTCTGGCTAATGGTCATAGCAACCGGCGCTGGCATCGTTCTCCACTATTGGTTTGAGCTAGACAGTATGTATATACCATTTTATGGAAAGGTGCCTATAGGTGTTTTCTATATACCCATAGCTATATTTGTCATTGTGGCTACCAGCAATGCTGTGAATCTAAGTGATGGGTTGGATACTCTAGCGGGTGGGTTACTAGCTTTGAGCTTTGCTGCCTACGGCATAATCGCTTTCCTACAGGGACAAAGGTACATAGTCACCCTATGCTTCACAACGATAGGGGCTCTTCTAGCTTTTCTGTGGTATAACGCTCACCCTGCCGAGGTGATAATGGGAGATACAGGGGCGCTTTCTTTAGGAGCTCTGTTAGCTGTTGTAGCACTTATGACTGGCCAGTGGCTTCTTCTGCCTATTATTGGTCTTATGTTTGTAGCTATTACCCTGAGCGTGATCCTGCAGGTTGGATATTTCAAGCTGACAGGAGGCAAGAGGCTGTTCAGGATGGCGCCCTTACACAACCATTTTGAGCTCAAAGGTTGGGCGGAGACTCAGATAGCTATGCGATTTTGGATAGTTGGTGTAGCAGCAGCTTTGGTGGGTGTTGCTCTAGCACTCTCATAGCAAGTTTGAATTTTCTGGAAGGAGATCAATGGCGGATATCAATACCATGGAGAGAACACGCTCAACTCGTACGAGGAAATATGAGGTTACTGAGACCAGAAGTGCTACTCAGGAACAATGGGACAATTGGCTTGAGGAAAGCCCCGGAGGTGGACACATTCTTCAGAGCTACGAATGGGGCGAGCACAAAAGCAGGTATGGTTGGAAGCCAGTGCGCTTGACCTTGAGTGATAGCGGCAAGGTAGTGGGGGTTGGGCAGTTTCTGGTGCGCAGGACACCATTTGTTGGTGGGCATGTTATGTACTGTCCTAAGGGGCCGTGGATACCTTGGGATGACGAGGATGCGGTACGCGCTTTCTTCAAAGGTGTAGTTACGGTTGCCAAACGTGAGAAGGCTCATACGGTAAAGATCGAACCAGAGGTTCTGGAAAAGAATGAGCAAGTCAAAGGTGTCCTCAAGGATCTGGGATTTAGAAAGGCTCGATATGACTTGCAGTTCAAGACCACAATGGTGGTGGATCTTACCCCATCGGAAGATGAGATGTTGTCTCGTATGAAGGGCAAGACTCGTTACAACATAAGGTTGGCTCAGAAGAAGGGTGTGCACATCGTTGAGGACGATACTCCACAGGCATTAGAAGATCTATATAACCTTCACAGAATCACTGCCGAAAGGGATGGCTTTGTTCTCAGACCTAAGAGTTACTACATGGCTGCCTGGACGAAGATGAAGGAAGCCGGCAGAGCACGTTTCTTCTTCGCTGAACACGAGGGTGAAAGACTGGCAGGGATGGTAGTTTACACCTTTGGGCACAAGTACTGGTATATGATAGGTGCTTCAAGTAACCAGAAGCGGAACCTAATGCCCACATACCTATTGCAGTGGGAAGTTATGCGTTGGGCTAAGTCCCAGGGGCTTACCTACTATGATATGGTCGCTATACCTAACCCAGATAATCTAAATGAAAGTGATCCGATGTGGGGGCTCTACCGCTTCAAGAGTGGTTTTGGCGGGGAGATAGTTGAATTCCTAGGTATATATGATCTCCATGTCAACAAGCTCCGTGCTTGGGCTTGGTATAACTTTGAGCCCCTCTATTACAGGCTGTATATGCGCCTCAAGAACGATAACTTCTACTAATACCGGAGCTGTTCGTAGACTTGGCTGCTCGTCTTGCTAGGTTTGCTTTCATAATGGCTGTGGCTTTCGTACTTAGTCGTGTGCTCGGGCTGGTACGAGATCAGGTTATCCTAGCCTTGATTGGCCCTGGAAGGGACTATGATGCCTATCTGCTAGCCCTTCAGGTACCAGATCTTCTCTTCATACTGATGTCGGGTGGCGCATTTAGTGCAGCCTTTATCCCTGTTTTTACCCGATTGGTTCAGAGTCATGGGGATGATGAGGCCTGGGATATGGCTAGTGGGGTAATGTGGACTACTGTATCTATAGCCGTAGTCCTTATACTTTTAGTGTGGGTATTCGCACCTCAGATAGTTGCCTATGGAATTGCCAGAAGATCGCATGACCCTTATGTAGTTCAGAAGACTACAGAGCTATTACGTCTGGTAGTATTCCAACCGCTATTTCTGTTGCTGGCTAGCGTGGCTACCGCAGTGCTCCAGTCGTTTGATCGGTTCCTAGTACCCGCTATTGGTCCCATCATCTACAACATCAGCATAATCGTTTCTACGTTGCTTTTCTCAAGATGGCTGGGGATAGACGCAGTTGCCGTTGGGGTAGTAGTGGGAGCTATTTTGTTCTTTCTTATTCAACTCCCTTTTCTCCTGCAAATGGGACTATCTATGAGATTGCAGCCACCGTTTGCAAACCAACATGTTAGACGTACATTTATCCTGCTTGCTCCTAGAATAGTCGGCCAAGCTGCAGTGCAGGTCAATACCATGGTGGCATTATACCTGGCTGCGGGTTTGGGTACAGGTAGAGTAACAGCATTTAGAGTGGCTTCGCTTCTGTTTGCTCTGCCGGTGAGTTTATTTGGCACGAGTGTAGCTACAGCGGCGTTTCCTGCCTTGTCAAGAGAGGCAGGCGCTATGGATATAGCTGCGTACAAGAGTGTGCTCAAGCGTGCTGTCAAGGGTGTTATATTCTTTATATTGCCTGCTAGTGTAGGTATGATGCTTCTAAGAGAGCCTATTATTGCGCTTTTGTTCGAGCGTGGTAAGTTCACCAGAGAGGATACTTTGCTAACTGCGCAGCCATTCTTTTTCTTCGCTGTCGGGATGTGGGCCTATGCTCTTGTCGATATGCTTCCTCGTGCATTTTATGCTTTGCAAGATACGCTTACTCCTCTAAAGGTAGCTTTGGTGACGGTGTTGTTGGATATACTCGTCTCGTTCATGCTCGTTGGCCCTCTTGGTCTACGTGGGCTGGCATTTGCCTTCTCGCTTGCGACGATAATTCAGGTCCTGGCGCTTTCCTACCTGCTTAGATCACGTGTGGGTGAATGGATCGATTCAGAGATGATAAACTTTTTGCTCAAGTGCTGTGTCGCTACTGTTCTTATGGGTGGACTACTTATTCTCCTTAGACCCTGGGTAGTGAATTATCATCTACTGTCTTTCCCTGATTTCCTTGTTAGGCTACTTATTGTTATTGCCGTTGCTGCAGCTGTTTATCTAGGTATTAGCACTGCTCTGGGGCAAAGTGAGGTGAGAGTAGTAGTCAATATGGTTCTAAGAAAGTGAATGCTTGCTTACAGTTGGGAGATGATAGGTGTCTAAAGAACTGATGAATCTTAGCTTTATAGCAGATAGAGATCTCTGGGATAGATTTGTCTCGTCATATGGGGGTAATTTCTTGCAGAGTTGGGAATGGGGAGAAGTCAAGCGCAGGCATGGCTGGCTTCCCCTTCGACTAGCGCTTATTAAAGATGGTACTCCGGTGTTAGCTGCGCAAGTGCTATTCAGGAAGCTTTTCGGTCTCACTGTAGCTTACGTACCCAGAGGTCCAGTTGGAGAGGCTGAAGGCAAAGACTTAGATAGGTTTATCCACGGGCTACATAAGGTGGCTAGGGCTAATCACGCGATCTTTCTGCGTATCGAACCTCCAGGGGAAGTGCCTTGGGCTCGACTGCTAGATGGTGCCGTTATAAGCGAGAACACCATACAACCCCGAGCAACCTTAACGGTTGATCTTTCTGTTGATGAAGAGGCAATTCTTAGGTCTATGAGATCTAAGACGCGATACTATGTGAGGCAGTCTGAGAAGTTGGGGGTTACCGCCAGGGAAGGTTCTTTGGAGGATGTGAAGGTCTTCTATGATTTGTTGAAGGAGACTTCCAGCAGAGCAAGATTTGGTATACACGCTTATGGCTACTACAAAGATGTATACCAGCAGTTTGTGGAGAAAGATCTCGGTAAGCTCATCCTTGCAGAGTGGCGAGGAGAAGTCATAGCCGGAGTGTTCACGATAGCTTTCGGTGATTATGGAGTATACCTGTATGCTGCTTCAAAAACTGATCATCGGGACAAATATCCTAACTACCTGCTGCAGTGGAAGGCTATGCAATGGTGTGCCATGAAAGGCTGTAAAACGTACGATCTCTGGGGAGTTCCTCTAAAGGCTGCTAGGGAACTTATGAATCCTACGGGTGGTGCTCTGGATATTAGTGGGCAAAATGAGGGTCTATGGGGCGTCTATGGCTTCAAGCGACATTTTGGCAGGAATGCAGTTATATATCCCCCTGCCCTTGACTACCCTTATATTCGACCCTTATACCTTGCTTGGTTTAGGCTAAGGGGAACAGAGGGTGAGTAGCTTGTAGCCAAATACTCTTTCAAGGGAGCTGTATATGGGTGCTAGGATCAAAGAGACTTATAGGGATCTCGAGGGTAAAAAAGCTCTGGTGCTTGGATTAGGCGTACATGGAGGAGCACTTGGAGTAGCTAGGTTTCTTGCTGAGCATGGCGCAGAAGTCACTGTAACGGATTTGAGGCCAGAGAGTGAGTTGGCTGAGAGCTTAGAAGCTTTGAAGGATTTGGATCTTAGATACGTGCTGGGGGAGCATAGACCTGAGGACATCCTCTCAGCAGATTTTATAGTACGCAATCCCGCTGTACCCAGAGAGTCCAAATGGCTCGAACTGGCGCGGGAGAACGGGATTCCTGTGCTGATGGAAATGAACCTATTCTGGCGTTATTGCCCCGCTCCGATTACCGCCATTACCGGCTCTAAGGGCAAGAGCACAACCACTTCCTGGCTAGGGCATATCAGTAAGCTTTGGCGCCCTGATACAGTGGTGGCCGGAAATCTTAGAGTTTCTGCCTTGAGTATGCTGCCTCAGATCACTGAGGATACCCCTGTCATCCTTGAACTATCTAGTTGGCAGCTGGAGGCTTTCGAAGCTGGTGGCGAGGCTCCACATGTAAGCTGTATCACGAATATATCCTATGATCACCTCAACAGATACCCGAGCTTCGAGGCCTACTATAACAGTAAAAGGTGGATATATCGCAACCAGAAGACTACTGATTACGCTGTGTTCAACTACGATGACCCTATTGTGTCAAGTTTCGTGGAAGATTGCCTGGCTCAAGTCAGATGGTTTAGTCGTTCGAGCCATGTTAAGCCAGGTGGTTATATAGATAACGACTATATCTATCTAGTTGATGAGACAGGCAGCACTAGGAAACTCCTCCCCGTGCACGAAATCCAGCTACCAGGAGAGCACAATAGGATGAATGCTCTTGCTGCTGCCGTATTGGCCTCGACCATGAACATACCAGATGAATTTATTGTGAAAGGTCTCAGGACTTTCAAGGGGCTTCCTGATAGATTGGAGCTAGTATCGGTTATTGATGGAGTAAAGTACATCAACGATACCACAAGTACTGTACCAGCATCTACAATCGCTGCTATTAAGGCTATTGAAGGTGAAGTGGTGTTGCTGGCTGGGGGAGCCTCCAAGAATGTGCCCTTTGACGAACTAGCTGATTTTATATGTCAGAAGAGGGTTCGTGTTGTTCTATTGGAGGGCTCTGCTACTTTGGATTTGCAAACAGCAATTAACAAAAGGTGCTCTGAGCTAATAGTTGGAACCTTTTCTAGCTTAGAATCTGCACTAGAGGCAGCAAGAAGTGTAGCTAAACCTGGTCACACAGTTTTGCTGTCTCCTGCCTGTGCGAGCTTTGGAATGTTCAGAAACGAGTTCCATAGGGGTCAATTATTTAAGGATCTGGTGCGCAAGATGGAGTGGAAAGGGAATTAGCATGGCTAACACTACCGTCAGGCCTAGGTTTATAGATGCAGGGCCTATCGATAAGTGGATCTTGGCGCCTGTCGTAGGCTTAGTAGCTCTTGGAACTGTAATGATTTACAGCTCAAGTTTCGTTGGTGCCTACATGAATGGTTTGTCTCCCAACTATTTTTTGGTCAGGCACCTCATCTGGCTTTGTATTGGTAGCTTAGCCTTATTTGTTACCAGCAAGATTAACTACCAGTATTGGCGTAGGTACAGCGTGCCACTTATGATCGTGGCTCTACTGGCTTTAGCCTTTGTCGTGTTTGCTCCCGAATCCATAGCTCCGGAGATAAACGGTGCACATAGGTGGATACGTCTGGGCCCGTTGAGCGCGCAGCCCAGCGAGTTCGCAAAGATAGTTTTCATTATATATGCAGCCGATTGGCTATCCCAAAAGGGAGAGAAAGTACGTAATCTTTGGTATGGGCTCATACCATTTGGTATTATTCTGGGTTTCATAATAGGACTGATAATGCTTGAACCCGACATGGGCACATCTATTGTGTTCGCCATGATAGGTGGAGTAATGCTGTTCTGTGCAGGTGCCAAGATAATGCAACTGCTTGCGGGGGCAGCTTTGGCTTTTGCTGCCTTTCTGGTTCTGATCATAGAGGAAAGCTATAGATTGAACAGATTAACTATTTTCCTTGATCCCTGGAAGGACCCCAATGGCTTAGGATTTCACCCAATACAGTCTCTGTTTACCTTGGGTTCAGGAGGACTGATAGGCGAGGGGCTTGGAGCCAGCAGGCAGAAGTTTGGCTGGCTGCCCGAGGCCCATACGGACTCTATTATGGCGGTAATTGGTGATGAGTTGGGGTTTGTGGGAGCCTTGTTTGTGTTAATTCTCATCATAGTAGTGGCAGTCCACGGCTTTAGGACGGCTCTTAGATCTCCTGATGCTTTCGGATCACTCATGGCCACTGGCATAACTACTTGGATAGTTTTCCAGTCCTTTCTGAACGTTGGCGTAGTCACTCTTACTGTACCTTTCACAGGTGTTCCAATGCCATTTATATCTTTCGGGGGGTCCTCACTAGTTGTATTGATGTCGGCGGTGGGCATCTTATTAAACCTTAGTAAGTACGCTCAGCCTGTGGCTGAGGACAGAAAGGAACTACGTAGACGCAAGTTGCTGTTGCGCAGAGGGATATCATGACGGAGTGGACACTACCTGCAATAGCTCTGTTAGCCCCAATACTAGGAATTGGTGCCTATTATGGGTACCGAAGGACGTTCATGTGTGAGCTTGTAACCGCTTGTGCCCTCATATTCCTTCTGGTGGCTTTTGGTAAATTAAATGAACTCTTCTTGCACTTGATAAGGTTACTATCCGGATTTTTGACGAAGCTTCTAGTAGCGGTAGGTATCCATGGCGCTAATTTAAGGGATATGATCGATGGGATGCCTCAAGCCCTTTTACGAATAGCATTCCTAATAATTTCCCTGTACGCTGCTTATTGGCTGGGAGGCTATTTACGTTCCCCTTCGGAGGAGAGACTTTCTAGATTTCTAGGAGCCCTTATAGGAGCAGTAAACGTGTTGTTTGTGCTAGCTATCGTCGGCCAAAGGGCTGTAGATATCTTGGGTGCAAGGAGAGTACATAGCCTCCTATTGTTTCCTGGTTCGGAGAGAGGATTGAGCATCAAGGTACCACCTTTGCCTGAGCCCTCCATGCTTTCTCAGTGGAGCTATTATGCAGCACTTGCCGTAATAGTGCTACTATTCGTATGGGGTTTGTCCAGATTGTCGAGGTTTAGGGGATAGTCGAAGTGAAAGTTCACTTCGTGGGCATTGGTGGTAGTGGTATGAGCTCTCTTGCCGGTATATTAGTCGGCGCAGGGGAGGTGGTCACTGGTTGTGATCGTGTATTGAACGCTCAGACTGCTGAGTTGGAGCGTAAGGGAGTAACAATTTGGCAAGGTCATGATGAAAGTCACCTTGACGACGTGGATTGTGTGGTAGTGACTAAGCCTGTAATGAATACTTCCGAGGTGCTATCAGCTGTCGAGAAGGGTCTCAAGGTAGTTGATAGGGCAGAACTACTTGGTCACCTGATGAACGGCAAAAGAGGCATCGCTATAGCCGGCACCCATGGTAAGACCACTACAACAGCCCTCGTTGCCGAGATACTGATCAGGAGTGGTGTTGATCCCACTGTATTAGTAGGTGGCGTGCCAGTGGGGTGGGAGATCGGTGGACGCTATGGCAAGGATGAGTGGATGGTTGCCGAAGCAGATGAGTATGCTCGATCTTTTTTATGGCTGCATCCGGAGTTAGCAGTGATAACTAATATAGAACACGATCATCCAGACATCTTCCCCACGGAATGTGAGCTTGTCGATGCTTTCTCCAGTTTTCTCAGGGGTATGAAGTCTGATGGGAAAGTCTTTGTTTGTAAAGAGAGTAGGCTAGCTGTGGAGGTTGTAGAGGGCATAGCATCCGCGAGTCGCTTGTATTACCAGACTTACGGTATTGACGCTGGTTGTGACTGGTCGACTCGAGTAACTAGGAAAGTTGGTGGTGTTACCTATTTTGATATAACTGGTCCCGGCTTCATGCTCGATGGGCTCAAAACCAGCTTACCTGGAAGGCATAACTTGATAAATATAGTTGGTGCTGTGGCAGTAGGCATAAACGCAGGTGCTTCACCTGAGGGCGTAAAATCAGCTATACAAGAGTTTCGCGGTGTAAAGAGAAGGTTTGAGTACAAAGGCGAGTCCAGGGGCGTAATTGTGCTGGACGACTATGCCCATCATCCTACGGAGATAGCAGCAACCATTAGTGCGGCCCGCGAATACTATCCAGGTCGCCAGGTATTTGTAGCATTTCAGCCACATACATATAGTCGTACCAAGACGTTCCTAGCTCACTTTGCTGAAGCTCTCAAACTGGCAGATAAAGTATTCTTGCTGGACGTATATGCTGCCCGCGAGCAACCAGACCCTGACTTCAATCTGGATATATTGGTAAAGATGATAGGTGATAGCGCTGAGCGCGTTGGGAATGTAGAGGAGGCTTCCCACATTATACCTAGGTTCTTAGTTGACAACTCTGTGCTGATTACTATGGGGGCCGGGGATGTAACTAATCTTGGCCCTAAGATCTTGGAAGAGTTCGGAGAAATATAGCTTTGAGTCCTAGTCAAATAGTTACGCCGAAAATAGAGTATGATGAACCCCTTTGGAAACATACCTCGGTCAAGGTCGGCGGCCCTGCAAGGTTATTTACTCGTGTCAAGGGGAGCGAGGAACTACTCAATGCTGTCCGTTGGGCTATAGCAGAGAATGTGCCTTTTATGGTAATTGGGTCTGGGAGCAATATCGTAGTTGCTGACGCAGGTTTTAACGGACTTGTCATAAATTCCATAAGTAGAGATGTGAGAGTCGTCCGGGAAGAGAATGATCAGGTCATAGTCGAGCTTGATGCTGGCACTTTTCTCCCCACTGCTGCTAAGAAGCTTGCTTCGCTTGGGCTAGCTGGCTTGGAGTGGGGAGTGGGTATTCCTGGGACAGTGGGAGGTGCTGTTGTAGGTAACGCGGGTGCCTATGGTGGTGATACAGCGGAGCACCTGGTAGATATTGATGCAATAGATGTCAGAGGGGAGTTTATAACTCTTACTAATGAAGAGCTTGCTTTTCAATACAGGAGTAGTGCGATCAAGCGAGGGGAAATCGAGATTGCGGCGGTAATAAGAGCCCGCTACAGGGTGTTTAGAGCTGATCCAAACCTTATCAACATCAAGATTAGACACTTTCTTATGGAGAGAAAGCGAAAAGAACCGGTGGAGCCGAGTATAGGATCAACTTTTAAAAATCCACCGGGCAATTATGCCGGGGCCATTATAGAATCAGCTGGTCTAAAGGGACTTCGAGTCGGCGGTGCGATGGTATCTCCAAAGCACGCTAACTATATCATAAATACTGGTAACGCTACTGCCTCTGACATAAGAGAACTGGTGGAAATGATTCGAGCTTTGGTATTGGAAAGAAAAGGTATAAGGCTTGAGACAGAGATAGAGTTCAAGGGAGATTGGGAGTGAAGAGGTACAGGTTACTTCTGTTGTTCGGTGGGAGATCAGCAGAACATGATGTATCGGTAGCTAGCGCTATATCTATGATGAAGGCGCTCAAAGATAGCAATATAGATATTCTCCCTTGTGGTATCACTAGAGAGGGGGCTTGGAAGGTTGGTGAGGAGGCGGTCAAGATGCTCGCCTCCTCTACTCTTTTCGCTGGCGATTCAGATGTTGGGGATATCGTCCCTGTAGACTCACAGCCTAGGAGTGTTCCTGAAGCCCTGAGCTTTGTTGATGTAGTCTTTCCCCTGCTGCATGGCCCCTATGGGGAAGATGGCACTGTTCAGGGCTTTCTTGAGTTAGTTAACGTACCATATGTTGGCTCCGGAGTTTTGGGCTCCTCCCTGAGCATGGACAAGATAGCTATGAAGAAGATGTTTGAGTCTGAGGGACTACCGATCACAAGATACTTAGGGGTACTCAGAAGTGACTGGCTCGCCAACCCTGAAAGCATTATTTCTAAGATTGAGTCGGAGCTTGAGTATCCAGTCTTCGTCAAGCCTGCAAATCTTGGGTCAAGTATAGGAATTACAAAAGCTAAAGATAGAAGCTCCTTACTACAGGCACTAGAATTAGCTTCAAAGTATGATCGTAGGCTGATAGTTGAGCAGGGAGTTGATGCTAGAGAGCTCGAATGTGCGGTTCTCGGAAACGATTACCCAGAGGCATCTGTTGTAGGAGAGATACTACCAGGAGATGAATTTTATACCTTCGAAGCTAAGTATATAAGCGAGTCATCTAAAACTATCATTCCAGCAAATATACCATCAAGTATTTCTGATGAAATCAGAGATTACGCAGTTAGAGCCTTCAAGGCTGTGGACGCCGCAGGTCTGGCAAGAGTAGATTTTTTCCTAACTAGGGAAAATAAAGTCCTTGTAAACGAGATAAATACAATACCAGGATTCACACCTATTAGTATGTATCCTAAGCTATGGGAAGCTTCTGGGCTATCTTACCCTGATCTTGTGAGAAAACTGCTGGATCTAGCTATGGAGAGGCACGCTGACAAGCAGCATAGGGTTATCCCTCTTTGGGAGGCTTCATAGTATGACCACTTTTGTATGGTCTATATTGGCAAGTTTGCTAGCTAAGGATAGATCTCATGTCAAGCCGAAGCTAAGCTGGAAGCAAAAGCTTCTGAGACTTTCTCTTGTGCTTGGATTTGTTGGTGCCTTGGTTCTCCTTTGGAAGGTTTATAACTCTGACCTACTGCGGGTTCGTGAAGTTGAGGTTAGGGGGGTAAGCCATCTCACAGAGAGCTATGTGATCCAAAGATCTGGGATATTAGGCGCAAATATTCTGACCTTAAATACCAGCGAGGTAGAAGCTAGACTAAGGGACATTCCATATGTAGAGACTGCTAAAGTCAGTAGAGGTTTATCTAACAAAGTGTATATTGATATAGTTGAGAGGCAACCTGCCATAGTTTGGGTGTCTGGTGGAAGTAAATTTCTTGTGGATAGTTCCGGGAAGGTGCTGGAAGAGGTATCTGCTACACCAAGGATGCCTCTATTGGAGGCTACTACCAAGGATAGTGTGCATCCAGGAAGCAGCTTGGATCCTAAGCTAGTTGCTTCCACCCTCACTCTGTTTTCAGGTCTCCCTGAAGATATCAGGGCTAGTGTGGAGAAGGTCAAATACGCACCAGGTGTGGGATACGAGATAATATCTTCTGCTGGATGGACTGCTGTAGTGGGTGATGATGACAAGCTTGAAGCCAAGGTTGCTATACTGTCCAAGATATTAACTTTGGGTAATGTGTCATTTATTGACGTGAGCACACCTGCAACTCCCTATTACAGGCTGCGAAAAAGTTAAAATTGAGTAAATTTCTTATCACACATGCATTGGAATACATGCTATACTGTCGGCATCCACGATAATAACTTCCATTCGACAACAGTCCTTTAGCCTTTATGGGAGCAGGTTATGCCAAAGCCTAAGGTAATGGTTGGCATCGATATAGGCACCACCAAGGTGTGTACTTTGGTGGTAGAGGTTGCCGAAGGTGCCCCAATGAAGGTGCTTGGCGTAGGGCTCTCTTCAAGCCAGGGCATATCCAAGGGTGTAATTACAGATATCGATGCTGCTACCGAGGCCTTGGCAAGCTCGGTAGATAAGGCAGAGCGACTATCAGGTTATAAGATAGGCTCAGCTGTAGTTGGTATATCTGGGGCTCACGTAAACTGTCTGCAAAGTCATGGGGAGCTCCTACTTCCAGATGGGGGTTATATAAACTCTGGAGATGTAGAGAAGGTTTTGCAATCAGCCCGTCACATAGACCTGCCTCCGCAGAAAGAAGTTCTGCATGTTATACCCCGCCACTACAAAGTAGATGGTAATAATGGTATCAAGGACCCAATAGGGCTTAGTGGCTTTAAACTGGAAGTCGATGCCCATGTGATTGCTGCTCATGTGGGGGCTGTGCAGAACCTGTTGAAGGTGGTCCATAGAGTTGGATTAGAAGTTGACGATCTTGTATTACAGCCGTTGGCAAGCAGTTGCTGTGTGCTTACAGAGCCTGAACGCGATCTGGGAGTTATGCTTATAGATATTGGTGGCGGTACCACCGATGTAGCTATATTTGTTGAAGATGCTATATGGCACACAGCTGTAATACCTCTGGGAGGTAATAACATAACTAATGACCTCTCAATAGTTTTGGGTATAAAGACAGATGTAGCAGAGAAAATTAAGGTAGAATCAGCGGATGTATCTGGCGAGGAGGAGTTGGATTCTAGTTCTCTGCCTGGTTTGGGTTCTACGTTGAGGGTTGAGGGGTTATCTGATGGGGAATACAAGACTATATCCCGAAACCTTGTGAATGAGATAGTTGACTCTCGGATCAGCGAGATTTTTGCTCTGGTCTTGAGTGAGCTAAGACGTAGCGGATATGATGATATGGTGCCAGCTGGTGCCGTTCTAACGGGAGGCACGGCTCAACTTAAAGGCATAGTCGATAAGGCGGAGAAGGTACTTGATATGCCTGTAAGACTAGGAGCCCCCGAGGGGTTGTCGGGGTTAGCAGAAGCCGTACACAATCCGGCTTTTTCCACATCGGTAGGACTCCCATTGTGGCGCTTTAGGTCAGAGGCTGCGGCTTCTAGGTTAAGTAAATTGCCTGAGCGTCGCTCTGGGGCTGCCAAATTGGTAGGCTGGTTCAGAGAATTTTTACCATAAGAATTTTGAATAGAAAGTATTTTTGTTAGAGGAGAAATGCCAGTGGGTCCGGAAGAGAACATTCATAAACTTGTTAGAAGCGATAGCCAGTCATCCTATTCATCCTTTGCCGATAGCAATCGTCTGGCCGTTATAAAAGTCATTGGGGTAGGTGGAGCCGGGGGAAATGCCGTCAGCCGCATGATAGATGCAGAAGTTAAAGACGTCGAATTCATCGTTATGAATACAGACGCACAGGATATTCTTCACTCTGAAGCCGACGTCAGGATATCTATAGGAGATAAGTTGACTAAGGGACTAGGTGCTGGCGGAGATCCGTCAGTAGGAGCGAAAGCGGCAGAAGAGAGCCAGGATGAGATCTATGATGCCCTTAAGGGTGCTGATATGGTTTTCATAACGGCTGGTATGGGCGGCGGTACTGGCACCGGGGCATCTCCTATCGTGGCTCAGATAGCGCGTGATGTTGGGGCGCTTACCGTAGGGGTGGTGACGCGGCCATTCTCCTTTGAAGGCTCTAAGAGGCGAGCTGTTGCAGAGGAAGGTATACAGCGTCTGAAGGAGCATGTGGATACCCTAATAGTTATACCCAACGATAGGATTCTACAGCTGGTTGAAAAGCGTACTACCGTCAAAGAAGCCTTCCACATGGCAGATGATGTACTTAGGCAGGCTATCCAGGGTATAAGTGAACTTATTACAGAGCATGGCAACATCAACTGTGATTTCGCTGATGTTAAGGCTATTATGAGCAATGCTGGATCTGCCCTGATGGCCATAGGTAGAGGAACAGGAGAAAACAGAGCAGTAGAGGCAGCACGAGCAGCTATCGAAAGTCCTCTCCTGGAGCTGTCTATAGAGGGTGCTAAGGGAGTGCTCTTCAACATAACGGGTAGCGAAGATCTGGGAATGCTCGAGCTACATGAGGCCGCCCAACTTATACAAGAAGCAGCGGATCCGGAGGCAAACATTATATTCGGTCACGTTATAGATAATAGGCTGCAGGATGAGGTCAAGATCACGCTTATAGCCACAGGGTTCGATAACGTCAAGCGGGTTCCGAGCAACAAACCGGTATCTATCCAGAAGGAGTCACAAACCCAGAAGCCTCCAGCTCAAGAGGACTATGATATACCGGCATTTCTCCGCCTCAGACAGAGGTAGAGCAAAAGAAATTTTGATTAGGGGGTGATGCAGTCGCATCACCCCCTAATTTTTTAGGTCTTCATAAAGTAAAAAGTGGTTTTTAAGTACTATCCATGTTAGGGTATTTGTCGTATTTAGAAGGAGAGTAGGGTTATAAAGTCATTTCTAGCGATCAGGCTGTATGTTCTTATCCTAGCTATGGCCCTACTAGTTAGTAGTTGCGGCTCAGGCAAAAGAAATAATTCGCAGACCCCACCAATCTCAGTTACCACTACTGCATCTAGACTACTACCACCATCTGCAACTTTGATCACCTTATCATCACCTACCCCTGAGGTAGTACCAACTCCCAAACAGCAGCTTATGCAACCTAGTCCTACTGCTATCTCCGAGACGACCCCGATAGAGCAGGTCAATTCACGTTATGTAGTAGATGTAAGGAAAGTAAATAGGATTATAGGGCGTGGTAAGGTTAGATACTTTTTCTCTCGACCAGATATAAAACCACCTACCGTCACTGTTCGAGCCTCTTCTAAATCCATGGCGCATGATTATATCTTTATAGCACCTAAGAAGGGCCCTGGGCAGTCCGGCCCCATGATTGTTGATAACCAGGGCGAGGTGGTGTGGTTTCTCCCCATGAGAGCTGGTAAGCGTGTTCTAGATTTCAAGGTACAGAATTACAAGGGTAATCCTGTACTTACTTGGTGGGAGGGAGCGTTGGATATGAATTTGGGGAGTGGAAAGGGTGATTTCGTGATAATGAATATGCACTATAGGGAAATAGCTAGAGTTAAGGCAGGAAATGGTTATTATGGGGATCTCCATGAATTTCTGATTACTCCAGAAGGAACAGCCTTATTCTTAATTTATCATCCTGTTACTAAGGATCTGTCGGACTTAGGAGGAGCAAAGAACACCCGAGTAATAGATGGTATTGTACAGGAGGTGGATATAGAATCCGGTAGAGTGCTTTTTGAGTGGCATAGCTTGGAGCATGTAGGGCTAGATGAATCTTATGTTCCTGTGCCTAAGAATTCTGGCCAGCGTTACGATTACTTCCATGCTAACTCTATAGCTCTAGATAAAGATGGTAACTTGTTAGTCTCTGGAAGGCATACATGGGCAGCTTATAAGATCGATCGAGATACTGGCAATATCATTTGGAGGTTGGGAGGTAAGAAGAGCGACTTTGCTTTCGAATCCAAAGCCAAGTTTGCTTATCAACATGATGTGCGTCGCCAACCGGATGGTACCATTACCTTGTTTGATAATGTTGCAGACTCAAGGAAGAATGGGAAGTCTCGTGGGCTTGTTCTTAGGGTTGATGAGCAATCCAAAAGGGTTGAACTTGTAAAGGAGTATATACATCCAGATGGAATCCTATCTATGACCCAAGGTAATATGCAAATTTTACCGAATGGGCATGTGTTTATAGGTTGGGGATCGGAGCCTTTCTTCTCTGAATTTAACCATGAGGGGAAACTTTTGTTCGATGCTCAACTACCAGCAGGTTACGATAACTATCGATCATATAGATTTGAGTGGTCTGGTGAGCCGGAAAGTGCTCCTAGAATTGTCGCGCAGCGTAATCGAGGTCAAGATAAGGTAACTATATACGTTAGTTGGAATGGTGCTACAAATGTCCACAAATGGGAGGTGCTGGCGGGTAATACCCCAGGTAGCTTGATGTCTTTAGGCGTATCTACAAAGATGGGGTTTGAAACAGCTATCCTCCTCAAGACTAATAAACAGTACTTTGCGGTTAGGGCCCTAGATGAAAATGGAAACGTGATAGGGAAGTCGTCAGTAGTCAAGATAACGAACATGGGTAGAGATTAGTCTCTACACATTCCTGTAAAAGTTGGCATCTATCTTTATAAAGAATAGCCCTTAAGGGTACTGGGAACTTATCGCCTACTCTTACTCAAGGACAAAAGCTGTCTTAGTCCTTTCCTAGCTTGCTCGTCAGCGGTTAGTGTTAAGGAATTGATTAGTATCTCCCATTTATCTAATGCAATACCTGTAGTATTTGACACCTCACGAGCTATCGTTGGTCCTTGCTGGTCTAAAAAGTCTGATAATATCTTTAGCTTACTATTTATTATGTTTTGCAATCCCATGTGTTGTTCTGGAACGTACAGCACAGATCTGACCAGCGGCGTGCCGTGCATTATCCACCAAGCTAGGCAGAGGTTTTCTGTGTATTCGTATTCTTTGGTAGTTTCCAGAGCTTCTTTGCCTATGAGTATCCTTGCTAGTTCTACAGATTCTAAGGTTGTTGAGTCCTGCTCGTATCTGTTTTGTATACCGTAGTATTCCTTCATCAGATGATCTACTAGATGTTCGTAGAGAGTGTTATAAAAATCAGGGGATATTTGGTAATAGTCGATCTCGTCAAGTCTCTTTGCACTTACGGCCAGGATATCTGGCGCTTGAGCATCCGTACAGAACATCATGACTCTCATGTTGTCAATATTCTCTTTCTCCAGGGCGAAAGGGGCAATGAGCGCTACTGTAGCTTGGCCTGATTTTATTGCTTCAATTGCTTGCAAATCATCTTTTACCGCTAAGGAACGCATATCATTGGTCAACCAGCCGGACTCAAGCAACCAAAGCAGAGGCATATGAATATGGTCTGATTTAAGTGCTATAGTGATTTCAGTTGTCACCATGAATTTCCTTCCATTCGGTTACAGTTAGCGGTGGTAAATGCTCCTGCGCTCTCTGCTGCTGTACTTTACTCCATTGTTCGAATTGGCTTAGGGGAACTGCTGGTTCCCTTGCTTCAAGAAAGCCAGGACTAGAAGCCCAGTTGAAGTACTCTATGATGTTCCATATTGAGACAGATGCAACGACAAAGGTGGCTATTACTATTGCTACACTTCTAGCCCTATTGTTTTTAAAAACTGCGATTATTTTGTCTAGAGCTAATCCAACGAAAAAGTATATAGAAGGGATCATGCCTATACCCCGTGCCGCATCTGGAGTATTGATAGATAGCACTTGGGTGAAGAACCACGGCACGAGTAACGCTACCCACCAGAGAGTTGAATTTCGGAGACAGAAAAGGGACAGTATCATACCAAGAGCAAATAGTAAAGCTGTTGCTGGGTCCAGTAGGGGCTTACCAAATGGAGAATATCTGAGTCTTGTATCTTTCAGAGGTTGCTCAGGGGGACTATATGCAGGACCTCCCATAACAGACCCATCAAAGAAGAACCTTGCATTGCGTTGGACCTGATAAAGCAGAATACTCCCAACACCATAGTGACCAAAATACCCATCATCAGCTGCGTTGAGCACACTTACCCTTTCAGCTCTTATATTGAATCTGGCAGGATCTGCCGCTATCGAGGGAAGCTGAGGAATAAACAATGCAATAGCAGTAACTACAAGCAGTCCATAGCCAGCAACGATCTTGGCTACTTGCCTTCTATGAAGAACAATGGCTATCGGAGCGTAGGCTATAAGAGATAGTAGGATTGCTCTGCCAGAGAAATAAGAATATAGGCCCAAGGATGTGACGAAACCCGTTAGAATCCACCATTTCCATTGTTTCTTTTCTAAGGCTTTGTGGAAAAGGAGCAATGCCAGGGAGGTAAGTAGAACTACATTGACGTTTTCCCATCCAGAGCGGGAGAAGTTAAGATACCAGATGCTAAAGCTCATTAGTGTAAGCGCTAGTATGGCTGCTAATGGATGAATGTATCTCTTGTATAGAAAGTAAGTGGTAGGTAGCGCTAGCACGCTAAAGAGGGCGCTTGGCAGCCTTAAACCAAAGAGGTCATTCTTGGTGATATAGACAAATATCGAGGCAACCCACATGGAGAAGGCTGGAGATGGCTTCCAATCTAAACCAAACGGTCCAGGTCCGCTGTGGGCTAAGATAGTGTATATAACCCCGAGATTGTCCGCCTCATCGGCCATCAAGTTAGCTGGGAATGATCCTAACCGGTAGAGCCTAACTACAAGGGATATTGAGCAGATAGCTACCAAGACTATGAGATAAATATGCTCTGCCCTTGCGATTCTACTGGAATTAGTGGTGTACGCCTTTGGGTCTTGATTGGTAACTCTTGCTGTCATCTCAATAAGTATAGCAACAGAGGCGGCACTTGCAGATGACAGCTTTGCAGAGACTTGCTGGATCAGTTGATTGCTTATAGCACTAGACTGCTGTCTAGATCTTTGCAACTCTGTTCGTATAGCTATCGACTTTGCAGATAAAAAACTGTGCAGGTAATTGTTGGGTTATCTTTCTGGTAGTTAAATGCTAAGTTTAAATCCCATGAGGCTGATATAGCTTTTGGTGAATGTGAATAATGAGGTTTAAGTCAATACGATAAGTTAGTTCCATCCTACATTTACGGGTATATTATGCGAACTCTATGGAGTAGCAGAAGTAGGCTAAGGAACGATGAGGTGAGTGCTCCTTTGAATCATCCGCCAGAGATAAAGCTTGTGTTAGTGTAATATTTCCCTGCCTAAGCGGGTAGTATCGGGATATTTCTGGGTGAGCCGCCAGGGACTCGAACCCTGAACCCACTGATTAAAAGTCAGTTGCTCTGCCAGTTGAGCTAGCGGCCCAAAAAGAGTATAACAGAAAAAAGAGCATTTGATCATCCCATAGGTAGTATTCTTGTGTGCTTAGTTAGTGATATTTTTCACAAATCCTGTTGTGGAGCTTGCATCCGATGGTATTTGGGTCTTATAATGCGGCAGAGCTTCTTGAGAGCTTCGAAAGCCTTTATAAACCTTCGGGACCTGGGGTTCTCTTTGTAAGGTCATATGAGAGGGGCCTTTCGGTAGGTAAACCAACCTAGTTTTGATACAAACAAATCTATTCTGGAAAGAGAGCGAATATGGCACAGGTATTTCATCGCAGCGCTAATGCCT
The DNA here is from genome assembly GCF_059335935.1 of Thermobaculum sp. T2p. Taxonomy (NCBI): domain Bacteria; kingdom Bacillati; phylum Chloroflexota; class Chloroflexia; order Thermobaculales (SeqCode); family Thermobaculaceae (SeqCode); genus Thermobaculum (SeqCode); species Thermobaculum sp. T2p. The sequence goes on along the minus strand of NZ_JANZYQ010000005.1, from coordinate 88,698 downwards.
TTGCACGAGCTAGTATCTTCGGTGTAGTGTTTGCTCTTGCTGTCATCGCGGGTGTTGCATATGTAATGGTCAGGTCTAATTATGCTACCCGCATTGACTTTACTCCAGCTCAACCGGTGCCTTTTAGCCACGCCCACCACGTAGGTGGAGATGGGATAGACTGCAGATACTGTCATACCTCCGTGGAAACTTCCTCTTTTGCTGGTATTCCCCCTACTAAAACCTGTATGAACTGCCACTCTCAAATATGGACCAACAGTCCTCTCTTAGCACCGGTGAGAGAAAGCTACGAGACCGGCAAGCCTATCGAATGGAAGAGGGTATATGATCTTCCCGAATTTGTCTATTTCAACCATAGTATCCACATAGCTAAGGGTATAGGTTGCTCCACCTGTCATGGTCGCGTAGATAAAATGCAGTTAACCTATAAGGCTACCCCGCTAAATATGGGTTGGTGCTTGGATTGTCATGCTAACCCTGCTAAGTATGTTAGGCCTAAGAGCGAAGTGTTCAATATGGAGTGGACTCCACCGGCTAACCAGCTTGAGCTGGGGCATGAGCTGGTGAAGAGGTATGGTATCCAAAGCAAGACTAGCTGTTCTGTCTGTCACCGATAAGAAATAGTTGTTTGGGAAGGTTGGTATGGATCTAGAAACTCTTAAGTCTAAGCTTGGTGATTCTAGAGGCAAGCAGTTCTGGCGTAGCCTAGATGAACTGGCTGACTCTGAAGAATTCAAGCAGTATCTTTACAGGGAGTTTCCTGAGAGAGCATCCGAGTGGCTTAGCTCCATGAGCAGGAGGGACTTTCTAAAGCTCATGGGAGCATCCTTGGCACTGGCCGGCATAAGTGCTTGTGGTCCTCGTCCAGCAGAAAAGATTGTTCCCTACGTTGTTCAGCCTGAGAACGTAGTCCCAGGTAAGCCGCTTTTCTATGCCACATCTATGCCACTGGCATCCAGTGTGATAGGGTTGCTTGTTGAAACTCATGAGGGTAGGCCAACAAAGATAGAAGGAAACCCTGACCATCCTGCAAGCTTGGGTGCTACAGACCATTTTGCTCAGGCATCTATCTTGAACCTATATGATCCTGACAGAGCGAAGACGATCACATATGGCAACAACATAGCTTCTTGGGGAAATTTTGTAGGACAAATTACCCAGGTGATGGATGGTATTAGGAACCGTAATGGTGCCGGTCTAGCTATCATGACTGGTATGGTCACCTCCCCAACTCTAGCTAATCAGATAGAATCACTTTTGAGGGATATTCCGCAGGCAAGATGGTACGTTCATGAACCTGCAGATACCCATAATGCTATAGAAGGTGCACGGGTTGCCTTCGGTCAGGCTCTTCAGCCAGTTTATGATTTCACTAAGGCCGATGTCATAGTAGCTTTGGATTCAGATTTCCTCATGGATCTTCCTGGTAGCGTCCGTTATTCTCATGACTTTGCACAGAAGAGGAGAGTTAGTGGTGAATCTGGTGATATGAATCGCCTGTATGCGATTGAGAGCACCTTCTCTGTTACTGGTGCTAAGGCCGATCATAGGTTGCCAGTTCGCCCCAGCAGGATACCTCAGATCGCCCAAGCTATAGCTTCCAGGCTGGGGCTGAACGTTGAGGGGAGCCTGGAAGGAGAAGAGTCTCGTTGGGTTGAGGCTATAGCCGCAGATCTGCAGGCTCATAGGGGAAGTAGTCTGGTTATAGTTGGTCCATATCAGCCTCCAGAGATGCATGCCTTAGCTTACGCAATAAACCAGAATCTCGGTAATGTAGGGCAGACAGTAAGATTTATCCAGCCCACGGTGTTCCTGCCCGAGCAGGTAAGAACTGTATCGGATCTGGTAAATGATATTAGAGCTGGCAATGTATCTCTGCTGGTGATGCTTGGGGGGAATCCTGTTTACACTACTCCTCCCTCACTAGGCTTTGCTGATGTCTTGCGTCAAGTGGACCTATCGGTATATGTAGGTCTACACAATGATGAGACCGCTGTGTTAAGCGACTGGATGATTCCAGAGGCGCACTATCTAGAATCCTGGAGTGATGCCTTAGCTTTTGATGGCACAGCTTCGATTATTCAGCCTATGATAGATCCCCTCTATGGTGGGAAGACTTATCATGAAGTTATAGCTCTTCTGGCAGGTAACGGCAGTGCTACACCTTATGATTTGGTAAGGCAGTATTGGCAGGACCAGCCACAGATGCGTCAGTCTTTTGAGGAGACATGGAGGCGATCTGTGCATGATGGCTTGGTTCGTGGCACATCCAGGGATGCTCAACAGGTGAGCTTGAGGTCAGGTTGGGAGCAGTCTATAGCCTCTTTGAACCAAGAATCTGCTCAAGGTATGGAGTTAGTATTCCGCCCAGATCCGAATATTTATGATGGACGATTTGCGAACAATGGATGGCTGCAGGAGCTACCTAAGCCTCTCATAAAACTTACTTGGGATAATGCAGCTCTGATTAGTCCCAACACAGCGAAACAGTTGGGTATAAAGAGTGAGGATGTCCTTGAGTTAACTCTAGATGGCAGAAAGCTTGAGATAGCTGCCTTGGTTACACCTGGACATCCAGATGACACTATAACTGTCTATCTAGGTTATGGCAGAACCCATGCTGGCAATGTAGGTAATGGCTATGGGTTTAATGCTTATACTTTGAGATCATCCGAATCGCAATGGTATGCATCCGGCCTCCAGGTGCGGAAGACAGGTGGCAGGTATCTTCTAGCAATAACCCAGGGGCATTTCAGTATAGAAGGCAGAAACATAATGCGCACTGCCACCCTAGAAGAATTTAGGCGTAATCCCCACTTTGTGGAGGAGTACGAGGAAGAGCATGGTACTCCTCCTTCATTCTACCCAGATTACGTTTATAACAGCTATAAGTGGGGCATGGCCATAGATATGAATGCCTGTATAGGATGTAATGCCTGTGTTGTGGCCTGCCAGTCAGAGAACAATATAGCTGTTGTAGGTAAGAAGAACGTTCGCAACTCACGCGAGATGCACTGGCTGCGAATAGATACCTACTACTCTGGTGATTCTTCTAATCCTCATACTTACTATCAACCGATGATGTGTCAGCATTGCGAGCGGGCTCCATGTGAGTATGTGTGTCCCGTAGCAGCTACAACTCACAGTCCTGAAGGTATCAATGAGATGACCTATAACAGGTGCGTTGGTACTAGGTACTGTGCTAACAACTGTGCATGGAAGGTTAGGAGATTCAACTTCCTGCAGTACATCAACAAGAACGTTCCTAGCTTGAAGTTGATGTACAATCCAGATGTAACGGTCCGTGAGCGCGGTGTGATGGAGAAATGCACTTTCTGCGTGCAGAGAGTTAACGCAGCTAGGATCAACGCGGAGATACAGAATCGGAAGATTGGTCCGGATGAGGTTCTTACTGCTTGCCAAGCAGCTTGTCCTACTAATGCTATAGTGTTTGGTGATCTAAATCAGGATAGTCAGGCTGCAAGAATGCAGAAGGATCCAAGGGCATATAAGGTGTTAGGAGAGCTAAACACGAATCCTAGAATCAGTTACCTAGCACCTTTGAGGAATCCAAACCCGCAGTTGGAACAGGAGTAAGCCATGGCGGATCAAGCAACTCAAAACCAATATGTGGTAACCCCTCCCAAAGAACCTCTCGTATCGCCAAAGCACAATCTTACTAGCGTCACAGAGAGGATAAGCTCTATAGTATTTACCCGTACCCCTAAGGGATGGATAGTTGGTTTTACGTTTTTCTTTGCAATGACTATGATACTTCTTGTTTCAGTAACTTGGCTATTCATTAAGGGTGTAGGTATCTGGGGAATAAACACTACTGTAGGTTGGGGTTTTGCGATCATAAACTTCGTTTGGTGGATCGGAATCGGTCACGCTGGAACTCTTATATCGGCCATTCTATTGCTGCTGTATCAAGAGTGGCGAAATGCCATAAACCGCTTAGCTGAGGCTATGACGCTGTTTGCGGTTGTTCAGGCGGGTATGTTCCCGATACTTCACCTTGGTCGTCCATGGCTGTTCTATTGGCTGTTCCCCTATCCTAACACTATGGGTATGTGGCCTCAGTTCCGCAGCGCTCTCATGTGGGACGTGTTCGCGGTGTCTACTTACGGTACGGTATCTTTGATCTTCTGGTATACAGGTCTCATTCCAGATCTTGCCACTATGCGGGATAGGGCTAAACATAGGATATCTAAAGTTCTATATGGGATATTTGCTCTTGGTTGGCGAGGGTCTGCAAGACACTGGAACAACTATCAGAAAGCCTATCTATTGCTAGCAGGTCTATCCACCCCGTTGGTCGTTTCAGTACACAGCGTAGTCAGCTTGGACTTCGCCCAATCGCTGTTGCCAGGGTGGCACACAACTATATTCCCGCCCTACTTTGTGGCTGGTGCTATCTTTGCTGGTTTTGCCATGGTGCTGACCATAGCCATTCCTCTGCGCAGCTTCTACCATCTTGAGGATGTGATTACCATGCGTCACATAGACGCCATGGCCAAGTTCACTTTGCTGACTGGATTAGTTGTTAACTACGGCTATCTATGTGAGGCTTTCACGGCCTGGTACTCGGGAGAGACCTACGAGCAATTCTTCATATACAACAGAATAGTCGGTCCATATTGGTGGGCATTTGCTTCGTTGATGCTTTGTAACGTGCTTGCTCCTCAGGCGCTTTGGTTCCGTAAGGTACGTTATAACTTGCCAGCCTTATTTGTGGTGATGATGTTCGTCAATATAGGAATGTGGCTGGAGAGGTTCGTGATAGTGGTTACGAGCTTGCACAGAGATTTCTTGCCTTCCTCATGGGCAATGTATGCCGGTACAGTTTGGGACTGGCTGACGTTTATTGGAACTATAGGTTTCTTCATGACACTGATGTTCCTCTTTATTAGAGTGCTACCTGCTATACCTATGTCCGAGGTTAAGGAGCTCATAGCTGAAGAGAAAGAGCCTACGGAGATGACTGCATGAGTACGATCATAAGTGGTCCCATATACGGCATAATGGCGGAATTTGAAGATGAACACAGCTTGCTGCATGCAGCTAGGGAGGCTTATAAGGAAGGCTATAGAAATATGGATGCCTATAGCCCAATTCCTGTACAAGGTTTACCGGAAGCTATAGGCGCTCCTAAGAGCAAGGTGCCTTTGATAGTCCTTATATTTGGCCTAACTGGAGCAGTTACTGGGTGGTTGCTTCAGTATTGGGTAACAGTTATTGCTTATCCATTGAATATAGCTGGAAAGCCTTTGGTCAGCTGGCCGATGTGGGTACCCATCATATTCGAGCTGATGATACTGTTTGGTGCCCTTTCTGCTTTTTTTGGCATGCTGGCACTCAACAGATTGCCGGAACCTTACCATCCAGTATTCAACGTCCCTGGCTTCGAGCGTGCTTCTCAAGATAGATTCTTTCTTTGCATTGAGGCTAGAGACCCTAAGTTTGATAGGTTTTACACTAGGGAATTCTTGAAAAGTCTAGGTGCTGTAGAGGTTTCAGATGTTGCTCCATAGGATGTTGCTAGATAAACATAGGTTTGTTCTGTTATTAGTATTGTTGATCAGCAGCACATTAGTTGCTTGTGCTGGTAACATGCGCGAGCAGCCTCATATATATCCTTACGAGGAAAGTGATTTCTTCCCTGATAAGCTATCAGCCCGACAGCCGCCAGCGCATACTATAGCTAGAGGGCAACTGGATGATGATCCCATACTCTATGGGCCCATAGGAACGCCAACTCCCGGTCAAGGCAGTACTTCAGCGAGTCAGGATGTTTATCCTTTCGCTATTACGAAGGAGGTCCTAGAAAGGGGGCAGGAAAGATTTAACATCTACTGTTCTCCTTGTCACGGACGTGCCGGGGATGGTAATGGTATGATCGTGAAGCGAGGGTACAAGCACCCGCCTTCGTTCTATGAACAGAGACTTATAAACGCTCCCGCTTCACACTTCTTTGATGTTATCACCAACGGGTTTGGCGCTATGCCTGATTACAAGGCTCAGGTATCTCCACAAGACAGGTGGGCGATAATCGCTTATATAAGGGCGCTTCAGCTAAGTCATAATGCTACTATCCAAGATGTACCTGCAGATAAGAGGGGAGAGCTTGAGAAGTGAGTCATCATGAAGTTGTTCCTGTGATCGAGACTCCAATACCAGCGCCCTCTGGAATAAAGAGGGCACAGATGATATCGCTAGTTGTTGGTCTGGTTGGGATAGTCTTAGCGCTGCTAGGTCTTGCTTTCGACTCGGACCAGTTCTTCAGATCCTATTTGTTTGCTTATACCTACTGGACCCTTATTGCCTTGGGTTGTCTTGCTTTACTGATGATTCAATACATGACTCAGGGTGTATGGGGCGCTTCTATTCGCAGGTTCCTGGAGGCTGGAGCTAGCACTATCCCTGTGATGGGAATTTTATTCTTGCCATTGCTATACGTGGTGCTTACACATAATGGTGTTGTTTGGCCTTGGGTAGATCCCCATGTAATGGAAGAAAATCATATGCTTCAGTCTAAGGAGCTGTACTTGAACGTACCATTCTTTGTAATAAGAATGGTTATATACTTCGTGATCTGGTCTTTGCTAGCAATATTTCTCAACCGATGGTCGTCAGAGTTAGATCGCAATCCATCTCTAGCGGTCTCTCGTAAGCTTGTCCGAATTAGTGCTCTTGGATTAGTACTGTTTGCCCTTACTACCTTCTTTGCAAGCATAGATCTAGTGATGTCTCTTGATCCTGAGTGGTTTTCTTCCATATTTGGAGCAATATTTGGAATAAGTGGGGTGCTTGGGGCTTTCTCATTGGTGATAATCACGGTCTCAATTTTGACTTCCAGAGGGCCTTTATCCAACGTGATGACACCTGCTCATTTTCACGACTTTGGTAAGCTTCTCCATGCTTTCGTGATCTTGTGGGCATACCTCTCATTTGCTCAGTTTCTTATTATCTGGTCTGCCAACCTTCCATTTGAGGTCGTGTGGTACCAACATAGGATGACTGGAGGATGGCAGTGGGTGGCGTTGATAGTTGCTCTATCAATGTTCTTTATCCCCTTCTTGCTCTTGCTATCTGTGCCTCTGAAGAGGAGTCCCAGGACTCTATCATTGTTGGCTGCCTTCCTCTTTGTTGCGCAGTTTGTTCATGTGATTTGGATAACTATACCTTCTATAGCTCCTAACGAGGGGCATTTCCGCATTCACTGGCTGGACTTTATTCTGTGGCTTGCTATTGGAGGGGTATGGCTGGCACTGTACTTCTGGAGACTGTCTGCTAGATCCTTAATCCCTCTATATGTAGTACCTGTAACACATCCAAGGTGGCATCCGGAGTTGGAGCAAAATGTCGCACAATAGAGATGAAAACCAGATCAATAATTTCAATCTAGATGAGATACCTGAGCCCGAGCATGAAGACAGAGATGTAAATGTTAGGGGTATAATTATAGCTGGTTTGGCCATTGCCTTTGGGGTTTTTGTAGTATTCGTTGTATCCGCGTTCCTTCTCAACTGGCTAACAAGTAGGGGTCAGCAAGTAACTCAAGTTCCTCAGGTTAGCCCTGTCCCTACGCTTCAACCTGCAAACCCTCCTCTACAAGTCAACGAACCTGCTGATCTAAAGGCTCTTAGAGAAGAAGAGGATCAAAAACTCAACACTTACAGGTGGATTGATAGAAGTAAAGGAATAGTACAGATACCCATAGATAGAGCTATGGAGATAATAGCCAATGAAAACCTACGTCATGAGCAAGGTAAGACTTATAATGATGTAGGAAAAGATGCACCTGTAGATTGGCGTTCTGGGAGACCTGTTGAGGCGCAAAGATGAAAGCTCTATGCCGTCTGATGGCTATAGTCTTGGTTTCATTGGTATTGGCGAGTCATGATACGGCTTTGGCTGATGATTCAAGCCAGTGGTCTGGTGCTAGCCCACCACCTTCGTTATTAGATAAAGTGGGTGTAGACCAGAGAATGGGAAATGCAGTCCCGCTAAACCTAACATTCAAAGATGAAAATGGCAAGACTGTACGCTTGGGTGATTATTTCAATAAGGGTAAGCCAGTTGCGTTAACTTTGAACTACTTTGATTGTCCGATGTTGTGCCCATTGGTTTTAGATAGTCTTGCCAACACCATAAAGAATATGGATTTCACGGTTGGAAAGCAGTATGAAATTGTTACCGTCGCTATCGACCCTAGGGAAGGGCCTGCTGATGCTGCCAAGGCAAAAGCTAAGTACTTAGCAAAATATAATCGACCGGAAGCAGCTGCTGGTTGGCACTTTCTAACTGGTACTGAGAGTAATATAAGACGTTTAGCGGACGCCGTAGGGGTGAGGTATGCATATGATGCAAAACTTGATCAATATGCACACCCTGCAGTATTGATAGTACTGACCCCTCAGGGTAAGATCTCTAGGTACTTTATGGGCTTGCCTTCATCTCCTACTGACCTTAAACTGGGATTGATTGAGGCATCAGGTAATAAGATTGGGTCCATTGTAGATCAGGCAGTTCTTTTCTGCTATCACTATAATCCGGTCACTGGTAAGTATGATTTCGTTGTAATGAATCTTATAAGGGCGGGTTTTGTGCTCACAGTTTTGATTCTTGGCAGTTTTGTGTTTTACTGGTGGAGGAAGGAGCACCAGCGAAACAACGGTGAGAAGTCAATGAGAGGAGTGGTCTGAGATATGCGAGGAGCCTCCAACTTTGCGGGGCAGGTAGATCTGCTTTTTTGGTTTATAACTATTCTTGCCGCAATTATCGCTGTCGGTGTCTTCATACTGATAGTCGTATTTGCGGTTAGATACCGAAGGAGATATGCTGGGTATGTTCCTCCAGCAATCGAGGGAAATAACAGACTAGAGATAGCTTGGATTGTTATTCCTACGATTATAGCGCTTGCAACTTTTGCTTGGGCTGCGGTTGTTTATGTGCATATGTATAATCCGCCTCAAGATGCCACGACTATATATGTAGTAGGTCGACAGTGGATGTGGAAGGCTCAACAACCAACTGGTCAATGGGAGAACAATGAGCTGCATGTACCAGTAGGTAAACCGGTAAAGTTGGTGATGACCTCTCAGGATGTAATACATGACTTCTTCATACCTGCATTTAGGGTTAAGCAGGACGTAATTCCAGGTAGATACACAACTATGTGGTTTACTGCTGAGAAGCCTGGTGTTTATGATCTATTCTGCGCCGAGTACTGTGGTACTAGTCATTCTGAGATGATTGGTAAGGTCTATGCTATGTCCCCTCAAGATTACGAGGCTTGGCTTTCTGGAGGAACGACCTCTGCTAGCACCTCTGGTGGGGCTATGGGGGGGTCCCAAGCTTCTTCTCAATCTGCTGGTCAACAGCTTTACCAGTCTCTAGGGTGTGCAAGCTGCCATGGCCAGAATGGCGAGGGCAACATTGGACCTAGACTGGCTGGTTTATATGGAAGCCAAGTACAGCTTTCGAATGGCCAGACAGTTACAGCTGATGATGCTTATATAAGGGAATCCATATTAAACCCTCAAGCTAAGATCGTCAAAGGCTATCAGCCGATAATGCCTACTTTCCAAGGGCAGGTAACGGAGCAAGATATACTGCAGCTTATACAGTTCATAAAGTCTTTAGGTAGCTCACAGGGTGCGGCTCAGGGTCAGGGTAGTACCACTCCGGCTGCGAGCCCTACACCTGCTGTGCAATCAGGGCAGTAGCGTAGTTGGAAGGTGAGGTGGAACAAAATGGCAACTGTAACTAGAACTGTAGATTACGAAAAGCCCATCTATGAAGAGGAGGTTAATTACCTCAATACCGATTACTCATTAAAGTCTTGGTTATTTACTCTGGACCACAAGCGAATAGGAATACTATACCTGATATCAATATCTTTGATGTTCATATTAGGTAGTGCTGCTGCAGGCCTGATTCGTCTTGAGCTGCTCACTCCTCAGGGAGACCTGCTCAATGCTGATGCCTATAATAGGGCGTTCACCATGCATGGTATAATCATGGTCTTCCTGTTCTTGATACCCTCGATTCCGACTGTGTTAGGTAACTTTGTACTTCCTATGATGTTGGGTGCACGGGATGTTGCCTTCCCAAGGTTGAACCTCCTGAGTTGGTACATCTACGTGTTTGGTGCACTTTGGATCTTAGCAGGATTGATACTAGGTGGTGCTGATGGTGGGTGGACTTTCTATCCGCCCTATAGCACAACATACGCTAACAGTCATATTGTTCCTGTAGCCCTGGGCATATTTATTGTGGGATTTAGCTCGATACTTACGGGACTAAACTTCATAGTGACTACCCATAGGATGAGAGCCCCAGGGCTTACCTGGTTCCGCCTACCTCTGTTTGTATGGTCTCTCTACGCTACTAGCTTGATTCAGGTGCTGGCTACTCCTGTGCTAGCGATCACTCTACTCTTGGTGGCAGTCGAAAGAGTGCTTGGAGTTGGGATCTTTAGCCCTCAACTTGGTGGAGATCCAATACTTTTCCAGCACATGTTCTGGTTCTACTCTCATCCAGCTGTTTACATAATGATACTTCCAGGCATGGGTGTGATAAGCGAACTGATAGCTTGCTTCAGTCGTAAGAACGTGTTCGGTTATAAGTTTGTGGCCCTGGCAAGCGTTGCTATAGCAGTGTATGGATTCCTCGTCTGGGGTCACCACATGTTTGTGGCAGGTCAGTCGGTATATGCTGGTATGATCTTCTCGGCCCTTAGTTTCCTGGTTGCTATACCCTCAGCTATAAAGGTATTCAACTGGACGGCTACTCTATACAAAGGCTCCATTTCTTTCCAGACTCCTATGCTGTATGCATTGGGTTTCATAGGCTTGTTCGTAATAGGAGGTTTGACTGGCCTATATCTTGCTGCTCTTGCTACTGATGTGCATCTAAGCGATACGTACTTCGTGGTTGCTCACTTCCACTACATAATGGTTGGTGGTATGATGCTAGCCTATCTTGGAGGCTTGCACTATTGGTGGCCAAAGATGACTGGTAGAATGTATCCAGAGCTGCTTGGGAAACTGTCTGTTCTGATAGTTTTCATAGGGTTCAACTTAACTTTCTTCCCACAGTTTATTGCTGGATTTGAGGGAATGCCGAGAAGGTATCATGAGTATGCATCTCAGTATCAGGTGTTCAACGTCTTGTCTACAGCTGGGGCTAGCATACTCGGTGTGGGTTTTATCCTGCCAGTATTCTATCTGCTTTGGTCTCTAAAGTGGGGTGAAAAGGCTCCTATTAATCCTTGGGGATCTGCAGGTCTCGAATGGCAAACACCAACACCGCCTCCAACCCAGAACTTCCTAGAGACTCCAGTCGTTACTACTGGGCCTCACCACTACTCTCAAGTAAGGGAGGAAGTCGTTGGCTGATAGCACTATAGCTGTAACATCTACACATACCGCTGAGGTTCATCATGAGGACCCGGCACTGAAGCATCAGTTCGATACTCCAGAACAGCAGTACGGAGCATCCATGTTCGGGATGTGGATCTTCCTATCCACTGAAATCATGATGTTCGGTGGCCTGTTCTTGGGTTACATTGTTTATCGTGCTTTATATCCACAAGCATGGCACGAAGCTACCCTACATCAGAACTGGATCATTGGTGGTATAAATACCCTGGTTCTTATTACTAGTAGCTTTACTGTAGCCCTTTCAATATATGGAGCGCAGACTAACAGAAACAAGCTTACTATCTGGTGCTTACTGATAACAATACTTTGTGCATTTCTCTTCCTGGTAAATAAGTATGTAGAATACTCAGCCCACTATCACGAAGGATTGTTGCCTGGTAAGTGGTTCAACTCTGAGGAGTACAGCCGTCAAACTGAGCTGTTCATGCTTTTCTATTTCGTTATGACTGGCCTGCATGGTATCCACGTGTTGATCGGAATTGGAATCTTATCTTATATGGCCTATAAGGCTTGGAAAAATACTTTTCATTCTGGCTATTACACTCCTCTGGAGGTCGCAGGTCTATACTGGCACTTCGTTGATATAGTGTGGATATTCTTGTTCCCATTGCTCTACCTGATGGGAGGAGTGACATTTGGAGGTGGTCACTAATGACTATAACGCATGATGCTGCAGGTGAGCCTGTATTAGAGCATGAAGAAAACGTGGTAGGTCATCTACACCATGTTGTCTCTTGGCAGACCTATCTAGCAGTTTATATCGCGCTAGTTTTATTTACTATAGTTACTGTTCTGGTGGCTACCGTTCACTTAGGTGAATTTAATACAATTGTTGCTATGTCGATAGCTGTTGCTAAGATGCTCTTGGTGTTGTTGTTCTTCATGCACGTTCGCTGGAGTGGATCTGTCTTAAGGATGATCGTCCTAGCGGGCTTCATATGGTTTGGGATTATGGTGATATTAACTATGTCTGATTATGCTAGCAGGCATTGGGACCAGGGCGGATCAGCAGCACCCAATGTGCCGGGAGTAGCGCCAGTTGTGCAGCAGGTCAATAGTGAGCAAACTAACCACTAGTAGATCTTGATCCTTAAGAGAGAAGGAAGTAGCAATTTTCGCATTTGAAAAGTATAATGCTACTCCTTCTCTATTTTTACTTTATTTTTAAAGGTAAGGTGACGCAACGTAATTACGGTCTAATCAACAACATGGGTTTATCTATTCTCGATTGTACACTCGATCCGACGCTCGCCGACCAGATAGCTGCAAACCCAGGATGACCGTGTGTAGCCATTACCACTAGGCTAATCTCCGATTTACTAGCTTCTCGAGCTACTACCTCAATGGGATCTCCCCTTAACACTTCAGATTTGACTTCTATTTCATGAGAAATTTTGTGTTTGATGTCATCTAAATACTGAGTGGCTTTCTCTCTCTGTAGTTCTAAAACTGCTGAGGTAGCCAAGGGCAAAATTCTAGCTGTAGCGGCCGTATCACCTCTTATAGTTCCAACGGTAGGCACTACAAGTAGTAGTAGTAGCTTACCCTTCAATATACGAGCTACGTCAACAGCTAAGGGTAAAGCTCTTTCAGATTGTTCCGTGCCATCAAGAGGCAGAAGTATAGTATCTATAAATGGAATGTCTGCCTTAGTGCCATCTGCCCTTAAAAGCAATATAGGAGTATAAGTAGCACGCAGTACCTGTTGCCCAATACTGCCTAAAATTAAACCTCTTATTCCCTGTCTGCCATGCGCGGTTAATATGACTAGATCCGCTCCTAGTTCTTTTACATGTTCTGCTATACTTGCAGCTATATTACCCTCGGGTACCGTGTGAATATGAATATCTACAGGAATTCTAGAAGGAAAGGTATTCCTAATCCCTTCTAGGTAAATCTCTGCCGCTTGAGGATCCTTAATATGGGGCTCTCCATGAACTGTTTTTGGTGGACTTTTCTCTAGAACATGAACCAATATCACCTTCGAACCGGCTTTTTCGGCGAGCAGTAAGGCCCATGGAATGGCTGCTTCGGCCATTTTAGACCCATCTAATGGAACAAGTATTCTGTCAAACAAATCAGCGCCCTCCTGTGGGATGTTATCTCACTATTCCACTGAAGGTTTCATAAAGCAGAAGTAGATTTAGACTTATTATAAGTGCAGCAACAATACTAGCTATACAAATGGTGAACTTTCTATTTACTAAATGATCACCCATAATACTCTTTTTGCTGGTAAAGATCAGCAAAGGTACTAGAGCAAAGGGTATACCAAAGGATAGGGTTACTTGGCTGATAACCAATGTTCTTGTAGGATCTAAGCCAAGAGCTATCACAACGAGTGCAGGTAACATGGTTATCAGTCTTCTTAGCCAGATTGCTATTTTCCTGCTTATGAACCCTTGCATTATTACTTGGCCAGCCATTGTTCCCACGGCCGATGATGATAAGCCAGAAGCAAGTAGGGAGATGGCAAATATTGTGCTAGCAGCTCCCCCTAACAATGGAGTAAGAGTTTCATAGGCTTGCTCTATGCTTGCTACATCACTTCTGCCTGTATGAAAGAATGTTCCCGCTGCCATTACTAGCATCGAGGCGTTTACAAAGCCAGCTATTCCCATAGCTACTACAACATCTATAATCTCGAATCTGTAAATTCTTTTGGCTTGTTGTACATTACGCGGGATTATTCGGTTTTGTGTAAGAGAAGAATGTAAATAGATGACGTGTGGCATTACAGTAGCTCCGAGTATGCCGCTTGCGAGGAGGACGCTTTCGGTATCGGAAAATCTAGGTTTTAGTAAAGATTGTCCTATCAATCCTACATCAGGCTTTACAAGAAAGAGCTCAATCACATAGCACACAGCTATTACAGCTAAGAAAGCAGTGATTACAGCTTCTAATGGGCGAAACCCGTAACGCTGTAAACCTAGTATAAGGAAGGTAGCTATTCCTGTCAGGATCCCAGCTAAGAATAAATCTATCCCAAACAACAAGTGAAAGCCTAAGGCCGCCCCCAAGAATTCGGCTAAGTCTGTAGCCATAGCGACTACCTCAGCCTGGACCCACATAAACCACACAATAGGCTTCGGTGCATGATCTCTTATGGCTTCAGGGAGGTTTTTGCCCGTGGCTATTCCAAGCTTGGCAGAGAGCGATTGTATTAACATAGCCATGATGTTGCTGAGCGCTATGACCCATATAAGTAGGTATCCATACTGCGCTCCTGCCTGGATATTAGTAGCGAAGTTACCAGGGTCTACATATGCAACTGAGGCTATAAATGCTGGCCCCAAAAAGGGCAACAATTTTGCTAAGGATAATCTGCGACTTTTGCCTTCTAATACCTCCATGGAGACGCTTACTGTACCCTGTCCCTTTCTTGCAACTTCGTATGGACTGCTGTGTTCATCACTCATTGTTTCTCTCCATGGAGGTGGAATCAGATGAGGGAGAAACAAATATATCCTTTGAAAGAGAAGGACTAAGGTAGTGTTCTCTATCCCCTATCTTGACAATCAGACCTCCTTCAAAGGGTATCTTCCTTAATACTTTCGCTTCCTGACCAGGTGTTAGTCCTATATCCCTTAGATAAGTTAGCTTCTCACGGGAGTTAGTCTTTACTTGCCTAATGATTACCGATGCTGGACAAATCAGCTCATCTATAGGAATCTGGTTGTTAATATGCCTCTCTTGGTTTTGTGTGAGGCTGCCCTCTGTACTGGGTATTATTTCTCCGTGCGGATCCGTCTCTGGTTTGCCCAGAACAGCAAACATCCTCTCTTCCATCTGCTCCGATATGTAGTGTTCTAGCTTTTCTGCTTCTTCATGTACCTCTTCCCATCCATAGCCGAGCATCTTATGTAGGTAAAGCTCTATAAGCCTATGATGTCTAACGATCTCGAGTGCTACTCTCTCGCCTTGGGTGGTAAGTTTGGCTCCTTTATAAGGCTCATGACTAACCAGGCCCATTCTGTCCAGCTTGACTAACATCTTGCTAGCTGATGCTGGCGATACCTCCAGGTAATCAGCTATTTCTTGTGTGTTTGCCACCTCTTTACTAGAGCCTTCTTCATGGGTAAGCATATAAATAGCCTTTAAGTAGTCTTCTATGGCCTCTCCTAACCTGGACATTTTTATTACCTCTCCGAATTTTAGCCTCGGTTAAATTATATTTTGGTTTTCTCTAATAAACAAGTATTGTAGGGGGAGAGACAATCAAAGGGCGGCTAATAAATTTTTCTTGACCGTATCAAAGAAAACTAAGCCCCCAAGTGATCTAATCACTTGGGGGCTTAGACTCGAGCCTGGGTGGTTTATATGGTTACCTGCGGCATAGAGCCAGGGTGCCTAGAGCTCCAAGACCTACCAGCATGGATAGACCAAGGGCCATACCGGCTACTGGTAGGTTGCTATTATGTGCCATACCACCAGCACCAGTTGATGGCATACCAGTCTTGAAGTTGTAGACATGTAGCATCACGCTGTCATCATTGTCCTTGGTGGTATCTAGGACTATCGTTCCGTTGCTGGCGCTTACCAGGGTGTTGGCATCCTGATTGGCTCCAAGAGCCTGTGGTGTGAACAGTAGGGCACCAAACATATGTCCTGCAGGTGGCT
Source organism: Thermobaculum sp. T2p (assembly GCF_059335935.1). Classification (NCBI taxonomy): domain Bacteria; kingdom Bacillati; phylum Chloroflexota; class Chloroflexia; order Thermobaculales (SeqCode); family Thermobaculaceae (SeqCode); genus Thermobaculum (SeqCode); species Thermobaculum sp. T2p. Next base: position 72,628 of record NZ_JANZYQ010000005.1, on the reverse strand, counting down.
GGCTCTCGGTGATAGTTACTTTACCTTTAGCAACACCACTAATTACGTAATGGGAGATATCCACACAAGTATCAGCGGATACCTTTCCATCTCCATTTACATCTGTCTTCAGATCAGTTTCGCACAGCTTAGCTGGCATGAACTTAGCATCATCCAGATTATAGGTATGGCCAGCACTGTCCATTACCGTGAAGTTGAAGTCTACATGCCCTCCATTGACTGCTCCAGCTGGACCGTTGTCTCCAGGCCTGGTAACTACAGGACATGTGAGGACTTGATTCAAGAATGATCCGAGCGCATTGAAGTCGTCAATATTCTTGATATTTTCTGGACAAGCATGCTTCATAATGGCGATGCTGCCAGTAGGAGCTTGCCCACCGCCGGCAAATGCTGATACCGACAGTCCTAGTGCAAGTGCAAAGGCTGCCACTATGGCTATAAGTCTTTTTACCATTTGGGTTACCCCTCCTTCCAGCTTTTTTGATTCAGGTTTCTTCCTGCCACCCTAGGCTCTTTGTACCTCTAATAGATGTACGCATGAGCTATCGGGATGGATTAAGACTAGAAGGAGATTTTTATACTTGGTTATGGTTTATTTTGCGCTCAGAAAAAGTCGGGATGCTTTTCTGTTGCGGGATGGTAGAATTGATGAGAATGTAAATAATATTACCGCTGTAAGCACAATGGCTCCACCGGGTGCTAGGTCCAGAATATAAGAAAAAGCTAGACCAAAAATTGTGGATGCCAGGCCAAAACAAATAGAGTATATAGATGCTTGCTTAAAGCTTCTAGCTACTTGTAATGCGGAAGCAACGGGTATAACTAGCATACCGGCTACAAGCAGCACGCCCACCACCCGTAAGGCTGAGACAACAGTTATGGCTCCTAACAGGACGATAAGATAATTTAGTAGGTTTACTGGTAGTCCTGATACTTTTGCTATATCTTCGTCATATGTAAGTGTGAAGAGCTCTTTGTAGAGCATAATAACTATAACTATTACACAAGCACCTGTAATGCCGATTATCAGAAGATCTGTATCGGTTATGGTTAGAATGCTGCCAAAGAGGTAAGTGAACAGGCTTAGGTTCATGCGTCTAGCTAAGCTAGTTAGTACTACTCCTAGGGCAATGCCTGAGTAGAATACTATAGCAAGTGCCAAATCACCATGCTCTCTGCGCCAAGACCTTAACTTCTCTACTCCCAAAGCACCTGCAACGGCGAATATAGCTGCTCCGAGTATAGGATTTAAGCCGGCCAGCCAAGCTGCGGCTACCCCTGCAAACGCAGCATGCCCTAACCCATCTCCTATCAGAGATAACCTACGCAGCACTAAGTAAAGACCAACTGTGGGGCAACTTATGCCCACAATGATTGAAGCTATCAACGCTCTTTGCATGTAGTCTTGGCTTAGTGCAAATATGATGTCCTGCATGTTTTCTCTAACCGTGGTGATGATCGGAAGCTGCTATTGCTTCCAGAATCTGCTGTTGAGCTGCTAGATGTACATCCATTTCTTCTGGAGTGCCCTCAAATATAATCCTTTTGTTGAATATGATAACTCTGTTTATATATCCTTTTATCGTGTCTAGGTCATGTGAGATGTTGATAATTGATAGTCCTTGTTCATATCTCATGCGGTTTAGTAGTTCCATAATGCTGTGTCTGGTCTCTGGGTCCACGCTAGCGGTAGGTTCATCAAGCAGTAGTAGATCGGGATCACAGGCTAATGCACGTGCCAGCATCACTCTTTGGTATTGTCCCCCGGATAGTTCGCCAACGACATGTCTACTTAAATGATCTATTTTCAACTCTTCTAGGATCGACTGCACTTTGCTCCTATCAGCTTTGTCTAATCGCCTGAAGAACCCTTTCCTTCCCACCCTCCCAGATAGGACTACCTCTTCAACTGTTGCGGGAAAACCAGGCCTCACCGAAGACACTTGGGGCATATAACCTACTCTTGGCCACTGATTGAATCTCTCTATGTCTTGCCCAAAGATCTCAATCTGCCCACTATCAGGCTTGATCAAACCGGCTATAAGTTTTAGAAGTGTTGATTTGCCAGAGCCATTAGGCCCTAATATGGCAAGGAAGTCGCTCTTACTCACAGAGAAGCTGACATCCTCTACTACTGGTGAGGACGTATAGCTGAAGGTGACATGATCTAGTCTTAGGATAATTTCCGGGTTTTGTAAGTTTACTTGCATCCTAATCCTTCCCTCAGGGCCTGTAAGTTTTCCTTCATTATCTCGATGTAGTCTTTACCTGCTTTCTCCTGCTCAGGTGTAAGGCTCTCTATGGGATTGAGAACCATGGTTTTTGCTCCTACCTCATTTGCAATAGTTTCTGCCACTCTTGGGTCTACTAGCGTCTCGAAATATATCACTTTAGCTTGATACTTCTTTGCCAGTTCTACTATCTCTTGCATCCTCCTTGGAGAGGGCTCTGATTCTGGGGATATACCTGTTATAGGTACTTGGGTTAGATTGTATCTTCTAGCTAAATATCCAAAAGCAGCATGGCTCGTAATGAAATACCTTGTTCTACAATTATTAAGTCCCATCTCGAACTCAGAGTTTAGCTGGTCAAGCTGTTTGGCGTAGTTAGAAGCATTCTCCTCGTAGTAAGCTTTATTTCTTTGATCTATCTGGCTTAGTGTGTCCCTTATTTCATAGGTTATCTGCTTCATCAGAATCGGATCGAGCCAGACATGGGGATCAAGCGTCAGATCTTCCGAGGTGTGCTCTTCGCCGTGGTCATGTTCTGATCCTTCAGCTTGAGATGCGGGTATGGTTTGCAGACCTTTGGTTACATCCAGCTTTACAATCTCAGAATCAATATCTCGTAACGCTTCTTCAAGCGCCGGTTGAAAACCACCTCCTATGTACACAATGAGCTTAGCAGATCTTAGGGTATTTATATCCCCTGGCGTTAGTTCCATGTCATGGGGCTCAGATCCGGCAGGAACCAAATTCGTAACTTGTACTTTGCTCCCTCCCACCTCACGAACTACCTCATATAGAGGATAAACAGATGTGACTACTTTGACTCCTGTGTGTTCAACAGGACTGTTGCCTTGTGAACCGCAGGATACTATTAGAAATATTATCGCTAATAATAGGGGTATAAATCTTCGCATGTTTCCTCACGATCTACGGGTTTGAGAAGCTGTGCGACATGATTCGCACAGCCCGGAGATTTCTATTGAATGAGATCTAAGCTCAAAACCAAGTTGTTCAACAGCCTTCTCTAGGGCTTTTTCAAGGTTATCGCTGTTTACCTCACCTATCTTCCCACATTCGGTACATACTATATGGTGGTGGTGAGGAGGACCGCAAACAATATAACCATCCTTGCCTTCGGATAGCTTAGCTTTGTCTAAAGCTCCCAGTGTTAGTAAAGTGTCAAGCGTTCTAAATACAGTTGCTCTGCCGATATCAGGAAATCTTTGGCTCACTTCTTCCAGTATCTCAGCGGTTGTGAAGCTCTCTCGCTTACTTATTAGGGATACAATCTTTGCCCTGGATGGGGTATTCTTGTAACCAGCATTTACAAGAAGCTTTCTTAGAAGTAGTTCTCTATTTCTCATCTCGAGATAAATGATACTAGTATTATTTATCTCTGTCAAGCCTTAACAGAAACTATAATTCTCATATAGCTTACGCATTAGCTTTGTTTGTCTGACAGGCTATTAAGCAGTTAGGGAGGAATTTGCCTAGATGCAAGTTACTTCAAAGGATGTTGAAAGTAGATCATATAAGTCTTGGAGTATTCTGGATGTTATAGTTGTGTTTTTCCTTGGTTTATTTCTTGGGGTGTTAGCCGCTGTTATTGGGCTCTTAGTATCTGAGCTGTTCTTGAATTCTAAACTGTCTGGGGCTACCGAGTTTGTTCTCCTTACATTTTTACTCTATCTTGGTTTTGCTCTTAGTATATGGCTCTGGATGATAAAGCTTAGAAGAGTATCTCCAAAAGATCTGGGGTTCAACGCCGTTTCCATTAGATCTATATACTTAATGTTTCCCGTCTTCATATTTATGTGGTTTGTAAACATCATAGTTGCTTCTGCTACGTCCGCTTTCATAGGTCCATATGATAATCCTCAGACTAAGGAAATAGCTCGCGTTATATCTTCACCAGCCGACTTAATTGGAGTGATCTTTGTTATAGCAATAGTCGCACCAATTGTAGAAGAGACTGTATTTAGAGGCGTGTTATATCGTTATTTGCGACCTCGTTTAGGAGTGTTTTTGTCGATAATAATTACTTCGTTTATATTCGCAATAGTGCATTTCATACCAGTTATACTGCCCTTGTTATTTGTTGCTGGGTGTTTTCTGGCATGGGTATCCGAAAGATACAACAGCCTATATCCTTCTATGTTTCTGCATTTCTTGAACAACTTTACAATGGTGATTCTTATTTATATCACTATGAGAGGCTAATAAAATGGTGTGTCCCGTCGACAGCTTACACATATTGGGACACACCAAGCGTGAGAGGAAGGATTGCCTGCAGTGTCTCTATGAGCAAAATCTGTGCCAACTTGGACTTGAAATTAGCAGGGTATAGTTGGTTATTCTAAGCTAGCTGGAATATGACTTGCTTTTACTTGTTTCGCTTAGTGATAGTCCTTACCTTACAGTTGAAGGAGGAAAGTCGATGCCACTGAAGAACATAAATAATGTCGAATTCGAGTTTATTGACCACAATAGTAATTGTCCCCACTGTGAAAGATATAGGACGAGAATTGCGGAACTAGAGGCTATTATCTCTGCTATGGAGAATTATCTGATTACTATAGACACCCGTAATCAAATTAAATACAAGCGCCTGACCTCAAAGTGTTCGGATAATTCATACCTAATGTCTATTAGAGGAAAAGAGATGGATATTGCTAGGTTAGAGAGTGTAGACCCCGCTCTATAGTAAGCATTGTATCAAGCATATGACTATTATGTCATATGCTTTTTTGTTGCTCGTATTGTTTGAATTTGTAGATGGAGGTAATTGAGGTGGAAGAGGAGCTAAGGGATGCTTTAAGACGCCTGACCCCAAGAGAAGCGGTCAAAATCAAGATTGACCCTCTAGGTTGCATAAAGATGGCTCAGGCAGCGGCTCGAGGAGAGCCTACCGAATTATCTCCTCAGGCGGTAAGATATCTGAATCTGCTAGTAGCCTATATTGAACAGCATGGTCCAGAATCAGTTCGGGATCTGGCTTCTAAGTGGCGTTTGGAGATGCACCATAATTGCTAACATCCGCATCTGAAGGGCTGCTTGTTGCTGCCACAACTAGCAAAAGCACAAACAGTCCGCTTAGTCCTATAAGGATCATCGCAGCTCTTAGCGACACGCTGTCAGCTATCAACCCTACTACTGGTGGACATAATATGAAGCAGGCATAAACAGCCGCCATGGAGATGCCAGCTATTGCTCCGCTATCTATATTAGGAGCAACTTTATGCCCCAATCCTAGAGCTGTAGGTATTACTCCTGCAGACCCTAAGCCAGTGAGTACAAATCCGAATATTGCTGTCGGGATGCTGTGAACAAATAGGAGTAGATTAGCTAACAACAGCAATATTCCTGAAGTGACTAGGGAAACTCTTTCTCCAAATCTCATTACGAAGGGCGCGTTAGCTAACCTCCCTAGAAGCATGGCTCCATTGAAAGCTGCTAGTGCCGCACCTCCAGTACTTGTACTGGCTCCTAGTTCCTGGAGATAAATGACTGTCCAAAGATTGGCCACACTCTCTCCCATTACGCCTAGACTGCACATTAGAGCTATAAGGCTCAGCTTTCTATGTTTCGATAACAGAGCTAATATCTGAGATAACCCTGTACTTTCTGATTCTATGTCACTCGGAGGGTACTTGATATTAACAGTTGCCAACAAAGCGAGAATTCCGAATAGCCCTACCAATAACAGTACTAATCGGTAGCTCCATCCTAGGCCTATAGCCCAACCAGTTGCAAAGGAGCCTAACATTGCTCCAGCAGCAAACCCTGCGTGCATGATGTTGAGGGCATGCTTCTTGGTGGCTTTTTCCCAATCAATTGATGCGGCGTTGATGGATAGATCCATTAGCCCGTCGCCTACTCCTAGGGTCATCATCACTAATGCAAGCTCAGGGAGGTTACTTACTACTGATAGGAGTAGAGAGCCCGCTGCTAGACAGATTAGTGCTGTGATGCCAACCAGTTTCTTGGCAACTCTTAGAGTTATACTTCCTCCTGCTAGTAAGACAAGCATGCCCAGAAATGCAGGGATTGCTTGCAGTCCCCCAAATACACCCTTGCTAATAGCAAGCTCTCGGATTATCAGTGCCCATAGGACTCCTAGGCCTCCCAGGTTGATACCGAAATAGGCGAAATGAAGCAATAATACTATGTAGGCTCTAGTTGGACTCCAAGAATAACTCTGTATTGTTTGAATTCGTGCGTTCTGTCCCAAGAGTTCTCTCCATACCGGGGGGCCAAATTTATTTAGTCATCTAACCTGTTTTCTGGAAGGTTTACTGGCAGTGGAGCAGGTCTTTGAGGGCGGGAAGAGATATGTACGTGACGCTCTTTAGAGGACGCTTGATAAATGGAGTGCATCACCTCAAGTACATGGTAGCCCATATCGGCCGTAGCTCTGTGAGGCCTGCCACTTCGTATGGCATGAGCCATATCTGCTACGCCAATACCTCTCTCATTCTCCGTCCTAGGATAGGCTAGAGGTATCTCTTGCCACTCAGATTTGTTCCTGAGCTTAAGTAGTGGGGTGCCTCCAAAACCATTAGGATCAGGGACTACTAGCGTGCCATAGGTACCATAGATCTCTATGTTCGGTAACCTTGAACCCCAAACATCAAATGTGGTGATCATGGTTGCTATAGGGCCACCTTCCAGGTCCAAAACGCTTGCTACATATGTAGGAGTCTCTACGCTAATTCTCTCACCGTAACGTGCCTTGCTGGTGATGATTCTTTCTTGAGATGTAATTCTTGCTGATCCTGTAACTCTGGTCGCAGGGCCTATTAGATTGATTAGAGCTGTTATGTAATAGGGGCCCATGTCAAACAAGGGGCCGGCCCCCTCCTTATAGAAGAATGCCGGGTCAGGATGCCAACTCTCTGGGCCACTAGCCATCATGAATGCTGATGCGCCAACTATGTCCCCTAGTATTCCATCCTCTATAAGCTTGCGACATGTTTGCTGAGCACCGCCGAGGAAGGTATCCGGTGCGCAACCTACCCTAAGTCCTTTCTGTCTTGCTAGCTCTAGGATCTTCTTGCCCTCGTTGAGGGTTGTAGCTAGAGGCTTCTCACTATATACATGCTTTCCAGCTCTCAGACAAGCCATAGTGATACCTGCGTGCGCCGCAGGTATGGTCAGGTTTATTACCATTTCGATTTCGGGATCTTCCAGTAACTTGTCTACTGTATAGACCTTAGGTATTCCGAACTCTTTTGCTCTAGCTTCAGCTCTCTCAAAGATCATGTCCGCGCAGGCCACGATCTCGTACATTTCGTACTTCTGGGCGTTTTCCATGTAGACAGAGCTTATAGTACCACAACCAATTACTCCAACCTTTACTGGATCAGACAACTTGGGAGGCCTCCATATTAAGAAGTTTCTAAGCAATAGCTATCTTACCTTGATAAAAGATAAGTACGCTAGTGTGTTAGTGTTGGTAATTAAAGCTAGTCTTGAGTTCTATTGCCTTCCCCGATCGTGCAGAATCATATACGCCTTGTATTATCTCTATAACATGCCGAGCGTGTTCCGCACTTATTTCAGGATCTTTATCTTCGAGCACACAGTCAGCAAGGTGCAGTATATCTCCCGCTATATAATGATTGATTCCCTTGGCCTCAGCCCCTGATATCTCTGGCGCTCCCACGTGAGCCAAGACCTCCTCAAAACCTAACCTGTTCCTATCACTTCCCTTCACCCATAGTTCATAAGAACCAGTGGCACAGCCCCCATAAATGATTGCTCCGTCATCTCCGTATATCTCCATAGATGGAACCTTTGAGCATCCTCTTATGAAATGAGAGCTTATTACGAAGAAGCAGTTGTTATCGAACTCTAGGATGAAGTGTGTATTGTCGTCCATTTCTACCTTAATCTCTTTTGACTGCCAAAAGCGGATAGGTAGGGATATACCCGATACAGCTGTTACCCTTCGCGCGGGGCCAAGTATCCAAGTGATAGCGTGCAGATCATATACCGCCGAGTCTCGAAGAGGTCCTCCACCTGGTTTGTAATACCAAGAAGGGTCAGCGTGTTCGAGTTCTGAACCTGGCTGCCTGCGTATATCATCTTCGTGCCTAGCACCTCTTTGTGCTCTTCCCCAGCAGATTTTCCCTAGCTTACCTGTATGTATATGTTCTCTTATCTCTTGCATCGCGAGAGATCTTAGATGATTTCCAGGTGCAGCTGCTACCTTAACACCAGCGGTATGCGCAGCATCTATAAGAGTGTTGGCCTCCTGTACGGTTAGTGTCATCGTTTTTTGTATATATAAATGCTTGCCGGCTTCTATCGCTGCTAGTGCGTTTGACAAATGGCTGGGCACCGGTGTAGCTATAACCACGATGTCAATATTTTTGTCTTGAGCTAGCTCTTCAGCAGATTTGTAGTATTTCGGAATATTGAACCTATTAGCAATCTCTTTGGCTCTATCCTCGATGGTATCAGCTATTGCTACTAGTTTGATTTTCTGTTCTACCTGAGGATCCAACAGGTTGGGAATTATGTCGAAGACGGTTACAATTCCACAGCCTACTATCCCCACCCCAAGTGCGTAAGCCATGGTTTCTCCTCCTGCGTTCTAAAATATATGCTACAATCTGAAATTGGCAATCATCTTCTCTAAGTTTTGGATGATTCGGTCTTCCTTGTCATCAGACTTAGCATCGGGTATAAGTCCTCTAGAATCTAGATCTCGTACGTAGTCTGGAATCCAGTCTGATAGTGTTATCTTGGGATTGAACTCCGGAATGTCCCTTCGTATCTTGTCGAGGCTATAGATACGATTCCATCTCGATTCAGAAGCAAGTAACCAAGTACCTTCTGGCCATACCTTGATAAGCAGCTCTGCTGGAGCATCTATGAGGTTTGCCTTCTGTCCCAGTGCCCATGCGATCTCTTCATGATAATCACGCCAAGTCTTCATGTCCCATCGAGTTATAATGTAGCTCTCGCCTATGCACCTTTCTCTCCCCACCGCTGCAGCTATCCCCAGGCCGACGTCATCGGAATGACAGTGAGCCCATATAAGGTTTCCTTCGTGAGTAACGAGTATTGGGAGTCCTTTCCTTACCCTATCTATCCATATACTCCCACCTCCAAGTTGACGAACTATCCCATCCTGGTAACCCCAAGTCTGTGCTGGCATAAAGATCGTTACAGGAAAACCATATTCCTTGTATGCTTTCATGAATACGTTATCAGCAGCGACTTTATTGCGAGAGTATTCTATAACTGGGTTTCTGTGTGTGTTTTCATTTATCGGATATTCAGCTGGCTCCCCTCCGAACACTGCTACTGTTGATACATGAATAAAATGCTTTACGCCTCTAAATGCTCTAAGGTCACTTTCTGCCTCTTCTGGGGTGTAACATATCATGTCTATAGCTGCATCGAATTTATTTTCTTGCATTGTCCTCTCAAATGCATCTAGATCATGTCTGTCCCCATGGATGACCTTTACTTCCTTGGGTAGAGGTCGCTTTGTTATACCCCGATTGAACACAGTTACATCATGTCCGTATTCTAATAGATACTTAATAACACCTGTGCTGATGTTTCCAGTTCCTCCAACTACTAGTACTCGCATAATCGAACTCCTGTCGAGATAATAGGTGTGTGGCATACCACATGCCAATAGTATATTCTTGCAGGCTAAATAAGTAAATAGCTTGGTGCTAGGCGAAATATAAGCTGATTCTTAATATTGTTAATTGAAGTGAAATAACTTGACTATTTATATTAGATTTTGCTAATTATTCTTTATGGCCAAGGGATTCTCAAATCCAAGGCGCGTACATCTCTGGAAAGGAGGTGATGCGTATGCTGAGGATTTGGGATCCAATACTTGATTTAGAGGCTATAAGGGAATCCATTTACAGAACTTATAACAATAGATCTACACTTGGTGGCCAAGCAGCCTATCCATTAGATCTGTTAGATGAGAAGGATAACTATATTGTTAGAGCTTCTCTACCTGGGTTTCGCCCTGAGGACATTAACATAAAGGCGGATAATCAAGGAATATTGATTACAGCTCAGACTGGTCGAAGTGGTATGCAACAACGTTACATACTTCGCGAACGACCTGAAAAGAACTCTTTTATAAAGAGAATTAGACTACCAATAAATATTGATGTCGATAATATAAAAGCTAAGTTACATAACGGAGAGCTCACTATAGTCTTGCCCAAGATTCGCAGGGAAAGAACTCAGACAATAAAAATAACATCTAGTTCCAAGTAGGAATCTGATACCAATTGCCGGCAACTTCATAGTTGGTACCTTTTGCCCATCTGTCTACCCTGGCCTTAGCAGAGTAGGCAGGTGGGACTTTCCCTTATAGAGGGAGGAGATAGTCCGATAGCGACACTAACGAAAGGGGGATATTTTTTGCCTTTGGTATGTAATAGAAAGGGCTAGATTCCACATTGTGTTGCGAATCTAGCCCCTAAGTGGGCGAAACAGGACTCGAACCTGTGACCTCACGGATGTGAACCGTGCGCTCTAACCAACTGAGCTATTCGCCCTCAGATAATAAGATACCAGAACATGAATTTATGGAGCAAGTACGACTCTAGGGAAAAGACCGCCTTGAGGACTTGAACCTCAAACCCCGTCGGTCGGTGCTTGCCGCAATCGTTTGCGATCCGCTGCAAGTCTTTGACCCCGCTCTACCCTTGAGCTAAACGGCCTTTTCCCTTGTCTTACTAGCGGATAATAACATCAAATAGTTTCTTTGCCAAGATATTTGATAACAAATCAATCAAATCTACACATATCCTATTGCTGTTCCGTCAATCCCAAAAACACTTTTTGTTCTTGGTGATTGCATAATAATTTGCTTGTTGTAGAAATCTAGATCTCTGTTGACATGTACATATGGTATTAGTAAACTTCAAGGTCGTGTCTTCTTGTAGGTGTCTGGTAATTAGGAGGGGTTTATGCGTCGTCTCACCACACTGGTACTGGTTATTCTTCTTGCTATAGTTCTTATTCCTTCCAATACCTTCGCAGCCCAAAGAATGGATGGAATACAAAGGGGTAAGGGGCATGGTAAGGTACTGGATAATCGCAAGCCTAACCCCTTAGCTGAGAAACAGTTCAAAATGCGGCAGAAGGGCTTGCAGAAGCTCATTCAGTCACAGGCTAGTGGCAATCTTAGCTCTATGGCACATGGTAAGAACAAGGTTGTAAAGCTGGCTAAGGGCCAATATGTTGAGCTCGCTAGAGAAGATACGGACCATATATTCACGATCCTGGTAGAGTTTGGTGGAAGTGAAGGTCCTATACACAACCAGATCCCTGAACCAAATAGGAGAGAAGATAATTCTACCTATTGGGTTCAGGACTTCAACCGTGACCACTACGACCAGATGCTTTTCTCGACAACGCCAGGTGTTGTATCTATGGCGAACTACTATCTTGAGCAATCATCTGGTCGTTACACGGTGGATGGTACTGTAACCGACTGGGTCAGAATTAATGCTAACGAGTCGGATTATGGTAGACCTGAGCCTGGTCAAACCTCTGGAGATAGCAATACTGTCTATAGAATCATAAGGGATGCTATAAGCCAGTGGGTTGCTGATCAGAGGGCAGCTGGTAAAACTCCTCAACAGATTCGAGACTACCTTTCACAGTTTGACGTCTGGGATAGATATGATCATGACGGGGATGGGAACTTTGATGAGCCAGATGGCTACATCGATCACTTTCAGATAATACATGCTGGCGAGGGTGAGGAAGCCGGCGGAGGTGCTCAGGGAGCTGATGCCATATGGAGTCATAGATGGTATGCTAATTGGCCTGGTATAGGGGTGGTTGGCCCTTCGCCTGATGCACTTCTGGGAGGATATGAGTTTCCGGGAACAAATATCTGGGTTGGTGACTACACTATAGAGCCCGAGAATGGTGGTGTTGGGGTTTTTGCTCATGAGTTTGGTCACGATCTAGGTCTGCCAGATGAGTATGATACTAGCTATCTAGGAGAAGCTAGTTCGGCTTTCTGGACGCTTATGTCTGCGGGTTCCTGGCTCGGTGAGGGTAAGGATAGCATAGGTACGAAGCCGGGGCATATGAATGCTTGGGATAAGTTGATGTTGGGATGGCTTAATTATGATGTTGCTATCTCAGGGCATAGATCTTCACATCGTCTAGGTCCAGCTGAATACAACACCAAGGCTGCGCAGGCGCTTATAACTGTGCTACCTAAGAAGCAGGTCACTACTGATATAAACGCTCCTTACTCAGGTTCCTGGGAATGGTGGAGCGGCTCTGGCGATAATCTTGATAATACTCTTACCAGACATGTTGATCTCTCAGCTGTGGATTCTGCATCTCTTCAAGCGTATCTGTGGTACGACATTGAGGATGGATGGGATTACGCTTATGTACAGGCGTCCGATAATAACGGTTCAACATGGACGAACCTGGAAGGTAATGTAACGACTAATGATGATCCCAATGGTCAAAACCTAGGTAATGGCATAACAGGTAATTCTGGAGGCTGGGTACTAGCAAACTTCGATCTCTCTCAGTTTGCAGGTAAAGATATACTTCTCAGGTTCAGGTATGTCACCGATGGTGCTGTACAAGGTAAAGGGATGACTGTTGATGAGATCAAGATAATAGGAGATGGAAATATAATCTTCACCGACGGGGCCGAGGAAGGAGACAACGGCTGGGATGCTAACGGGTTCTCGAGAATTCAAGGCTCCATCACTAGAAGCTACAACCACTACTATATAGCTGAATATAGGAGATATCTCGGTTACGATACCGCCCTCAAGACTGGTCCATACAACTTCCCAGATCCTAGCAGGAACTGGGTAGAACACTACCCATACCAGGATGGCTTGCTTATCAGTTATTGGGATACCTCTTTCAACGACAATAACGTGGGACAACACCCGGGCCAGGGTTTGATCCTACCTATTGATGCGCATCCTGAACCCCTCCTAAGGAAGGACGGCACGCCATGGAGGACCAGGGTTCAGGTTTATGATGCTACATTCGGGCTGCAGAGAACTGATCCAATAGCGTTGTCGTATCTCGACTCGTCAGGTCGTCTGGTGAGGGTAAAATATCCCTCGTTGCCTGCAGCACGAACCTTCAATGATCTGAATACTTACTGGTATGCTAGCAAACCTGATGCAGGTGTGAAGGTGCCGAAGACTGGTACCGTTATCCAAGTAGTTGGTACGAGTAACCACGGCAACTTCATGCAATTGCAGGTGAAACCTGCTAGAAGATGATAAAGTAATGTGTAAGGGGGCATCTTTATGATGCCCCCCTTTTTTATGCTACTCTTTCTTAGCCTTTACTATGGAGGTGTTTATGAGCTTAGAGATGGAGTCTCCTAGGATAGTCTTTGCTGAGGAAGAGCGTAGTAGCACTCAGGTTAGGTTGCAGATCGGTGACTTAGTAGTCTCCAAGGCAACAATTATTCCCCGTATCATGCGTATTGGTAGATCGGTTGTCAGAGTAGACGGTATAGGAGGAGTAGAGACACATGAACAATATCGACACAAAGGTTACGCACGGAGAGTGCTAACTGAAGCCGTCAGTAAGATGAAATCCGGGGATGCAGCCTTGTCAATTTTATGGGGGATACCCAACTTTTATCACCGATTTGGATTTGTATCTGCTATCCCTGCTCATATTATGTCCTTAGATGCATCTGTGGAGCACGATGCGATTCCCGATGGGTGGAGTGTAAGGCCATTTAAGTGGGAAGATATAGGTTCTCTAGCCAGGTTACATAATGAGTTCATCAGGAATTCAGTAGGCCCTCAGCTTAGGGGTGATAGTCCTCCCTATAGCCCAGCTTGGAATCAGCTAAGAGAAGGATCTAGACATGAATGCAAGGTATTACTAGATGACAGTAATACTATAGTAGCTTATGCTTGGGCTTGTTCCAGTGATGTTTGGTGGACGGACTTTCTGCCTAGACAAGATAAGAATTCCCTTATGTTAGCTGAGGTAGTTGCTGCTGATGAGTTGGCAGCGGACGTAATCTTGGGTGTGTGTATGGATTGGGCTAGATCAAAGAATTTACCTCGAATAGACGTGGCTACTCCCCCTACGGGCAATGTGGCAGCAGCAGGCATGTTGTTAGGTGCTAGGTTTACAATTCAATACCATCGATGTGAAGAGATTATGATTAGGTGTCTTGACCCTTATAGGTTACTAACGCAGATGGAGCCAGAGTTGGAATATAGATGGCTATATTGCAAAGACCAACCCGATAAGTTTAACTTAGGTATATTTACCGACGAAGGCAATGTAACTGTTTCTCTGGGCAGGGATGGTGTGCATATCTTTGAGGGGGTCCATGATGAGCTCGATGGGAAGGTGTTCATGGCTCAACATGATCTTGCTAGGTTAAGTCTAGGAGCTTATCCCCCTTCTGTAATCTTGTCTCGTTTAGATCCGAAGCCTAAAGGCAAAATTGCAGAGGTGCTAGAAAAAATATTCCCATTTACTGGGGCATTTGTTTGCCCACCTGACTCTTTGTAGGATACTAGGAAGTCTTCTGGAATAGCATGTAAAACCTTATTATATTCTTACAGTGCAAACTTTGTCTGTACTGTAAGCGGTATATTGCTACATGTATAATTCTGAGATACCTTATGAAATTTGAATTTAGAGGTGAGGAAGCTGGTCAAGAAAGAGATAGATCTCCATATGCACACAGATAGGTCGGATGGACGTTATCCGCCGCGCGAGCTGGTGCAACTTGCAAGAGATGTCGGGCTTAAGACGATCGCAATAACCGATCATGACACCGTGGCTGGAGTAGATGAGGCCGTGGCCGCAGGAGAGGAGCTCGGTGTTGAAGTTATTCCCGGTATTGAGCTTAGTACTACCGTGGAAAAGGGCGAGATCCATATGGTCGGCCTTTGGATTGATCCCAATAACCAAGAGCTTCTTGAACTAACAGAGAAGCTTAGAGGTGGAAGGGAATGGGCTGCTAAGAAGATGGTAGAGAATCTTCGCAGCATGGGCATGGACAGGCTTACCTTTGAGAGGGTGAAAGAGCTAGCGGGTACGGCTAGCATAGGAAGACCTGCCATAGCTCAGGCGATGCTTGAACAAGGGTATATAGAGAAGTTTGAGGATGCTTTCACCGATGAGTACATAGGCCCTGGTGGTAAGGCTTACGTACCCAGACATAAATTACTTCCTGAGGATGCCGTAAGAGTGGTGCATAGGGCTGGGGGAGTTGCTATCTTAGCACATCCTACTTTTACTTATGACCTGGAGAAATCGCTTGCTAAGCTTGTTAGGGCAGGGCTCGATGGTATGGAAGTATACTACACTGGATATACGCCATCTGTGCGTGCCTATCTGAGGTCCTTAGCAAGGAAATTTGGGCTGTTGATAAGTGGAGGCAGCGACTTTCATGGTGTACCTTCTATGGAGGAGCCTCCGCTGGGTAGTATCTATGTACCACCGATTGTTTTAGAGTCTCTAAGAGATAGGCATCGTAGAATGCACGCACTGGCATTATAGCTGTATATCGTCCTAGTTAGGTACGAGGTGTACGATAAATGAACGTCAGGCTCGTGATCAGGCTGTTCGTTGCTATTCTGTTGGGCCTGCTCGGGTGGCAATTGGGTTATTCGGCAGCGGCAGCCTTAGATCCTTTATTTAGATGGGCTTGGATAGTAGGACTATCTGGAGTCTTTATAGGCGCTCTGCTCGGTTTATTGTTCGCTCCTTATATGACTATAGTTCCTTTCAATGCGGTCAGAAAATGGATAGCTTCAGTTGCTGTTAGCGACTTAGTTGCTGCAGGTGTGGGACTGATATTAGGACTTGTAATTTCTGCTCTGGTTACCTTCCCGTTGAGAGCGCTTCCCGGTTTCTTAGGTAACCTAATGCCTCTGCTTGCTGCTATAGCTATTACCTATGTCTGCATAATGGTAGTAGTTATGCGACATAGAGAAATCGCAGAATACGTAACCGATCGTAAGTTCCTAACTGGTGTCCCCAGGAAAGGGTTTGTAGCGGGCAACAGGTACATATTGGATACTAGCTCCATCGTTGATGGCCGTATCGCAGACATAGTTTCTACGGGCTTCCTATCCGGTGATCTGATAGTCCCTCAGTTTATACTTAGGGAGTTACAAGCAATTGCCGACTCACAGGATTCTCTAAAGCGTGCTCGCGGTAGGAGGGGGTTAGATGTCTTGGCTGCTCTTCAAGAAAGCAGCAACGTTAGAGTTGAGATATTTGAGGGTCATATCGAGGCTGGTGAGGATGTAGATAGCAAGCTGTTATACCTAGCTAAGGACCTGTCAGCACCGATAATTACCAATGATTACAACCTCAACAAGATAGCTACCCTGCAAGGTGTGAAGATACTCAATGTGAATGAGTTAGCACATGCACTTCGTCCAGTATTGCTTCCCGGTGAGGATCTAACTGTGAAGATCATACAAGAAGGAAAGGAATATAACCAAGGAGTTGGCTACCTTGATGACGGCACTATGGTGGTCGTTGAAGGTGGTAAATCCAAGATGAACTGTGAGGTGGATGTGGTAGTCACACGCGTTCTGCAGACTGTGGCAGGCAGGATGGTGTTTGCTCAACTTGCAGATGTGGAGCGTGACGCAAGGTGAAGAATGGTTGTGTTGTTGGTGCTGTTATAGTTGCAGCTGGTGCGAGCTCACGCATGTCCGGGATAGATAAGCTTTGGATAGACTTAGGTGGTAAACCTGTAATTTACCATTCTATATACGCCTTCCAGCGGCTGGATGATATAGATGTGATCGTGGTTGTTACATCTGCCACGAATCAAGAGAAGATTAGAGAGCTATGCCGTAGGGAGTCGCTGGATAAGGTTGTAAGCGTCTGTCTGGGTGGCAATACACGCCAACAGAGCGTGCTTTGTGGGCTGAGGGAGATGCCTAACGCTAGTTTGGTAGCCATACATGATGGGGCTCGTCCCTTGGTTACCCCTGAAGTTATAAAGAGAGGGATAATTACAGCTGTCGAGAAGGGAGCAGCTATTGCTGCTGTGCCTGCTAAGAGCACATACAAGGTGGTCGACAGCCAGGGCAAAATATTGTCCACTCCTGATAGAGATAGCCTTTGGGAAGCCCAGACTCCTCAAGTCTTCAACTATATAGACATCCTAAGTGCACACGAGAGGGTGGCCCATCAGGATGAGGTTTTTACGGACGATGCTTCACTAATGGAGTCCATAGGTCGCGATGTATGGGTCTACGAAGGAGATTATAGAAACATCAAGATAACTACATTTGAAGATGTCCTTATAGCAAGGACTCTAATGGATAGCCAGCTTGCAAATGGCTAATGTAATGGAGGATTTGGTTGCGAAGCGGGATAGGATTTGACGCTCACAAGCTAGTAGTAGGACGGAAATTGGTGATCGGAGGGGTAACTATACCTCACCATATGGGACTTGAGGGGCATTCTGATGCCGATGTCCTAACACACGCGATCATAGATGCCCTTCTGGGGGCAGCTTCTATGGGGGATATTGGTACTTTGTTCTCTTCGGATGATCCTAACCTCTCGGGAGTGGATAGTACAAAACTTTTGGCAAAAGTGTGTGAGTATGTTAGAGGAGCTGGCTGGAATATAGATCATGTAGATTCCACGATAATCGCACAAGCACCAAGGATGTCTCCTTATATTGGTGCTATGAGAGATAAGATCTCCAAAGTTATGGAGATACCATTGACTAACGTTAGTGTCAAAGCTACTACGACGGATGGTCTGGGACCTTGGGGGAGAGAAGAGGGTATTGCTGCTCTAGCTGTGTGTAATATAAGTCGCAAAGACGAATAAAAATAGGGCGGGATTTTATCCCGCCCTATTTTTATTGCTTACTAGCTTATAGAAGAATCCGACCGTTATCTAGCATATTCAACGTTGCGGGTTTCTCTTATTACCGTTACCTTTATCTGGCCTGGGTAGCTTAGGCTTTCCTCGATCTTGCGGACAACGTTTCGGGCAAGCTTCGCAGCTTCTAGATCATCTACGTGATCTGGTTTGACAATTATCCTGATCTCTCTCCCTGCCTGTATGGCGTAGGATTTCTCAACACCCTCAAAGGAATTAGCTACTTCCTCCAGCGCTTGTAATCGCTTGATATATTGCTCGACGCTTTCACGCCTAGCACCAGGGCGACTACCTGAAATGGCATCCGCAGCAGCCACTATAACAGCTTCAACAGTTTGTGGCTCTTCTTCTTCGTGGTGTGCAGCTATGGCATGCACGATCTTGGGGGATCTACCAAGTCTACGAGCTATCTCAGCGCCTATGAGAGCATGAGGACCTTCTACCTCGTGGCTCACAGCCTTACCTATGTCATGCAGCAGGCCGGCTGTCTTGGCGACATTCACGTCGGCTCCGAGTTCAGCCGCTAAAGCTGCGGCTATTAGAGAGGTCTCTACCGCATGTCTTAGTTGGTTTTGGCCATAACTGGTACGATACTTGAGCCTTCCTAGAAGCCTAATCAGTTCGGGGTGTAGTCCTTGCACCCCTGCCTCCATTGCTGCCTGTTCACCAGCTTCTTTGATTTCAGCTTCTACCTCCTGCTGAGCTTTGCTTACCAATTCCTCTATACGAGCTGGATGTATCCTGCCGTCGCTGATTAGCTTGGTAAGAGCTCTTCTGGCTACCTCACGTCTTATAGGATCAAAGGCAGAAAGAGTAACTACTTCTGGTGTATCGTCTATAATGACGTCGACACCAGTGGCTTCTTCGAAGGCTCGTATGTTGCGCCCTTCCTTACCGATGATCCTTCCCTTCATATCCTCATTGGGAAGCGGTACAGTAGATACACTGACCTCACTAGCGTACTCGGTGCCTATACGTTGGATAGCGTATGCCACTATCATCTGGGCCCTGCGCTCTGCCTCTTCCTTGGCTTCTGATTCTATCTGTCTGATGATCCGAGCTGCATCTTCTCGGGCTTCTGCCTCCACCTGTCTGAGAAGTTCGGCTTTGGCTTCTTCTTTTGTCATCTCAGCCCTCTGCTGGAGGACTAACATCTGCTCCTGCTTGATCTTTTCAAGCTCATTGCGTATTCTCTCTGACTCTTGATCACGAGCCTGTATCTTCTGCTCTCGTCTTTCAAGGGCCTCTATCTTACGGTCAAGATTCTCTTCCTTCTGCTGAAGCCGGCGCTCAGCGCGGGCTAGGTCTGCTCGGCGTTCTTTAACCTCTGCCTCTGCTTCATTCCTGATTCGAATAGCTTCTGCCTGAGCTTCCAGTAGAATTTGCTTCTGCTTTGTGGCAGCTTCCTCGGATATTCTGTCGCGCAATCTCTCAGCTTCGCGTACCTGATTGTTGGAAATGAAGCGAAGGTAGAGGTAAGAGGCGCCTGCGCCTACCACCAGCGCTATGCCAGCGATCACGAAAGTTAGCGCGTCTGGCATACCCTTACCTCCTATTCAGTTTTCAAGGTTCTTTTCTAAGTCAGGCTTAATACCTGACTTGCCGAATTTCAACCTTCTGAAGCAAGCATAGCCTTGATATGTGGACAGTGTCAAGCTTGTAAGGGAGTAATTTGACATAAAATATTACTTGATGAAATTAGTAAATATCTCTAAAATAGAGATAAACTAAAATATAAGGAGTTGGCCCATGGATAGCAATCCAGTGTCGATAGATGCTCCTACTAAAACGGGTCGTTACTATAAGTTCCGTTGGCTGGGAATGGCTCTTTTGAGTCTGGGGGTTTCCCTAATAATCGTGGATGCTACCATTGTCAATGTGGCTGTGCCTTACATAATTAGGGATCTCAAAATAAATTTGAATGATGCTGAATGGATAAATAGCATCTATTCTCTAGTGTTCGCTGCACTTCTAGTAAGCGTAGGCAGACTTGGAGATAGGATAGGCCGAAGACTAATCTTTCTGCTGGGATTGATACTCTTTGTTGGGTCTAGTGCCCTGGCCGGTCTTGCTCCTAGTGGTTCTTTACTAATACTTGCGAGGTTGTTTCAAGGTGTTGGAGGAGCAATGATATTGCCTTCCACACTATCTATAGTTAATGCTACCTTCAGGGGAAGGGAGAGAGCTATTGCCTTTGGTATATGGGGTGGAATTATAGGGGGGATGGCTGCTCTGGGACCTCTGCTTGGTGGGTGGTTGACAACCAACCTCTCATGGCGATGGGCTTTCTATATTAATCTTCCACTAGGTGCTATAGCTTTCATAGGTGGTCTTCTATTCATAGCTGAAAGTAGGGATGAGGACTTAAGACCAGGTTGGGACTTTTCTGGATTTGTATTGCTCACCTTTGGTCTTATGTCACTGGTATTTGGGCTCATTGAAGGTCAGAGGTACGGATGGTGGACTCCCCAGCAGAAGTTTGAACTTCTAGGATTTTCTTGGCCATATGATGCTATATCACCAATACCTATAGCTGCATTGATAGCAGCTTTATGTATAATACTTTTCTTATTGGTTGAGCGAGCTAAGATCCGTAGGGGAGATGTAGTTCTCGCCGACCTAAGACTATTTAGAATTCCGAGCTTTGCTTATGGTAATGCTACTGCACTGATTGTAAGTTTGGGTGAATTTGGGATTATATTTGTGCTGTCGCTGTTTTTGCAGGGAGCTCTGGGATACACAGCATTTAGGGCAGGACTATTGCTTCTGGGGGTTGCTGGTGGATCTTTTGTGGCCAGCGGACTTGTACCTAGGGTAGCGTCTAGGTTGGGTGCTAGAAGGGCTGTTAATCTGGGAATGGCTCTAGAGGCTCTGGGGATATTTACTTTGGCACCTCTAATATTCTCTCAGGTAAGTGGAATTAGGCTTCTGCCATCGTTAATCATTTATGGCATGGGGGTAGGATTTGCTACCTCTCAACTTACTAGTGTGATTCTCTCCGACGTACCTACCGCCCAATCAGGACAGGCCTCGGGCTTGCAGAGTACCAGCAGGCAGATAGGTTCTGCTATAGGCATAGCCTTGATCGGAACCACTCTGGCTTCAAGGCTAGGTCATGAAACTGCTCAACAGTTGTCACAGATCCCTGGGTTACCTCCTGCTACCAAGGATCGATTCGTTGATTTGATAAGTAGCACTGCTGGTCAAGCGTTAACTACTCTTAGGGGTACTCCTGGATATGGAGCTATCGTCAAGGCTGGAGAATCAGCCCTATCTGATGCTACTGGTACGGCGGCGATTGTAGCTGGTGTATTTGTCCTTCTGGGGTTTATACTCAGCCTAAGGCTGCCAGCCTCTAATGAGAGTTAAGCTAGTCGTTATGCTTAACTAGCCTTCTATAGTGAGAATGCTTGACAAGTACCGGTATTAAGTTGTTCAGGAAGTCTTCTATTATTCGGAGTTCGTCTTCTGAGTATTTGTTCAGTATCTGGTGTATCTCAGAGACGAACTCTGATTGCACATGTCTTATATCTTCTATTGCGTGGTCTGTAACGTGAAGTATCAGACTTCTCCGATCATGAGGATGGGGGGCTCTGCGCAGGTAACCTGCCTCCTCGAGCCTGTCCAGCAAGGCAGTTATTGATCCGGTACTCATTTTCAGATTATTGGCTAGCTGCTTAGGGGTTAAGTCCCCGTAAGTATGTATGTGTTCCACGGCTGCCAAATCTGATAGCGTCATATCTAGCCTCTCTGCAAGACTTATTGCGTAGGCTAGGTTAGCTACTCCAAAAGACCTCAAGAGGGATGATATCCTGGCTATTTCCCTCGCCTTTATATTTTCCCCCTTGCCTAATGAATTGTTTTTTTCTCTTATATCGGATTCTGTTTTATTACTCATTATTGACAATATAACACTGCATGAGCATATAAACTACTGTGCATCAGCCTTTTGAGGGTTTGCTATGTTCTTACGTTGCTGTTCGGGAGGTAAATCTTCAGGTCTTCTCCAACATTCGTTTATTATCTGTACTACCTCTTCGGCGGTGTCAGCTATCCTTATTAGGTCCATGTCTTCTGGAGATATCTTCCCTTCAGCTAGCATTGGCTCCTTAAGCCATTCTATTAGCCCTTGCCAATAGCGACTGTTTACCAGTACCAAGGGAAAGTTCTGGATCTTACCAGTTTGGATCAATGTAAGTGCTTCGAATAGCTCATCTAGGGTTCCGAACCCTCCAGGAAAGACCACAAAGGCTTCGGAGTATTTGACGAACATCATCTTACGAACGAAGAAGTAGTGAAAGTTTATAGATATATCTATATAAGGATTGGTGCCTTGCTCAAATGGCAACTCTATGTTAAGGCCGATGGAAGGTGACCCTCCTTCTTGTGCTCCTCTATTAGCTGCCTCCATTATTCCGGGCCCGCCGCCTGTTATGATGGAAAAACCTTCGCTTGAAAGCCTTCTAGCTACATCCCTTGCCATTTGGTACATTGGGTCTTCTCTTGTGACCCTTGCAGAGCCAAAAATTGCTACTGCAGGATATATGTGAGCCAAGGTATCAAAACCTTCTACGAACTCTCCCATGATGCGGAAGACCCTCCATGGGTCTGTATCGGTGAAGTCCGGCATCTTCTCTCTGGTTTCAAGCAATCGCTCGTCTTCCGTTGGTTTGCCTAGGCGGGTCCCCCTATTCAACTCTTGATCTCTTCTTGTGGGGGTGGAAGGTTTTTGATAGGAGTTTGAGCTAGACATACAGATACCTCCAAGAGGGGGAAAGAGATAATTACACAATAGCATTCATAATGCCAAAAAACTGATTCACCTATATTTTAGACCCAATTCTCCACCCCCTGAGTTTCTGTAGGTAGTTTTCAGTTACTCATGCCCGTTGTAACTTTCCACGCAACGACAAGATTATTATCACTGATACGATTTGTACCAGTACCGAGAACAATACCAGTAGCGGTATAGAGATATCATACAAAACTCCCATAAGTAGACTACCGCCGAACCAGAATAGCCCATAGCCAGTGTTAAATACACCAAAGGCTGCGCCTCTTCTATCTGTTGGTACCATCCTAGAGACTGCCGCTCTCATAATAGATTCTTGTGCCCCCATACCTATACCCCACATTATTACCCCTATAACTGCCAGATAGGTGCTACCAAGAAAAGATAGTGGTGCAAAAAGTGCTGATAGAATAGCACCAATCGCCAAAGACAACATCCCTATGCGATCGAAAAGTGTTCCTAGGAATAACGCAGCTAGAGCGTCTGTGCCCATTGCTACTGTGTATAAGATTGGTATGGCGTCCTGTGAGAAGAGGTTAGCTTTTTGGAAGTGATAGGCTATAAGCGGGAAATCTGCATAACCAGCAGCTATCAGCCCTATAGCTAACATGTAAATCCAGAAAAGCCCTCTTAGTCCTTGAGTTTCGAGCTCTATTTGCTTAATCTCTAGCTCGTGTGGGGTGGGGTACATAATTCTGGCTGTTATTAATGTTGCTATGGACAAAAGTGCTGGTATAGCCAATACAGCAAATCCCATCCTATAACTGCCGGATGTAAAAAACAGCGTAGCAGCAACTATTAGAGGTCCTACTACAGCCCCGATCTGATCCAGAGCTTCATGTATGCCAAAGCCCTTGCCAGTTCCTATTTGCGATGCTGCGTGCGAGAGCATTGCATCGCGTGCTGGTACCCTTAGTGCCTTTCCCATTCTTTCAGCAATTACCAATATGGCTGCAAGTTGCCAGTTGCCTGTGAGGGCAAGTAGGGGCACAGCTCCCAGGTTGATTACGTATCCAAGTATCGTGATTAGCCAGTATTGCCTTGTGCGATCGCTGATATATCCACTGACTAATCTAAAAGCGTAACCAAGTAATTCGCCAAAACCTGCCACGAATCCTACTACCGCTCCACTGGCTCCCAGAACAGCTAGATAAGGACCTATAATTCCCCTTGCTCCCTCATAGGTCATGTCTGCGAATAGGCTTACAATCCCTACAAGTACAATGAACCGAAACGCATGAGAGCGAATTGTAGTGGTAGTACCTCTTTGGGTTTTTATATCTTCCATAATTTAACCCTCGATAATTATATAGCTCTGCCTGATATTACTCCTAGATAGCCTGCAAGTAATCCTAACACTCCGCTACCTATGATATTAAGTAGCGCGTACACCACTCTCCCTTGTTGGAGGAGCTCTATGGTTTCGAAAGTTAGCGTAGAGAAAGTGGTGTAAGCTCCAAGAAAGCCTATGGCAAAGAACTGTCGATACTCTATAGGTATCTCAAACCTTTCCAAGGCTAGAGTCATGAATAAGCACAACACATAGCTACCGCTTATGTTGATTATTAATGTTTCGAATGGAAAGGTAGTGGACCACTTGGAAGCTAGCCACCCTCCAAGTATGTATCTAGCATTGGCACCTAGAAACCCTCCTATCCCAACTATTAGATAGTTCAAGCTAGTAAAACCTCCTGATAAAGGCTCTCGATTAAAATTGATGGCCTCTACCCTTTGGGTAGAGGCCATCAGCACAACGGCGGTTCAAGGCGAGCCTCATCGCCTTATGTTCTTTTCTGAAAGAATGATAAGGTTGAGAAAAGCACATAGTCAAGCTATTGGGTTTCCCTCGTGCTTCTGTGCTGTTCAGATCCTTGGGGGGCCTGCAAGGATACGGGCCTCTATTTCCGTTATCTCTTCAGGTTTGATTTCCCAACTTGTACCGAATCTAGTGGGACCTAGATCCTCTATCCACCAAGTAGCTCCTACTTCGTTGTATGGCCTAACTATGTCTGCAGCTTTGGTATGATCATCGTGAGGTGTTATCCCACTAACTGCTAGGTCGAAAGATGTGCTATCGTCTCGATTACTAGCTATGAAATCTCGGATTTCTGCTGCCTCCTGTGGGGACAAAATTTGCTCCCATTTACCAGGTATGGCGCCGTCCCATCTAGCAGCTCTTCTCATGGGGCCTTTATTAGGCCACCAGCCGCCGATCCATATAGGTATTCTGGGTTTTTGGATTGGTACTGGTGTAAATCTTACTCCATCTACCTTTAGATATTCCCCTTTGAAGTTAGTTTCTTCACCTCTCCACAAAAGATCTATTACCCTTAGAGCTTCATCTGTCCATTTGGCACGGTATTTTATATCTCCGATTTGCCCTAATCTTTCATAGGATTCTGGAGGATCTCCTAGACCTATACCTAGTATTAGTCTGCCATCACTTAGGATATCGAGTGCCACTGCTTCTCTCGCTACCTTCCACGGATGTCTTCTAGGGAGCGCTATCACCATTGGCCCGAAACTTATTTTGGTAGTGCTCATTGCGATCGCGGCGAGACAAACCGTGGTATCTCCACATGGCCCGTTGTCTCTAATCAGATCGTCCCATATGAAGAAACCATCCCATCCTGAATCCTCAGCCATCCTTGCTAATCTGGCTATTTCTTTGGGATTGGACAACCGATCAAAAGCAGGTATATTGACTCCAAATCTCATATCTTTATCTCCAGATATCATTGTATTTGAGAAATTTGGGGTTAGGGTTCTTTACGCTGTCCTCTTGTACTGCTTGATACGGTCTACAGTCAATATTATCTGTTGAGCTGCTTCTTCTATCTCTCTCTCGGTGTTGAATCTACCAAGGCTGAATCTTATGGACGACTTTGCCTCCTCTTTCTCAATTCCCATCGCTAACAAGACGTGCGAGGGCTCTGGATGGGCTGATGTGCATGCTGATCCAGAAGAGGCTGCTACGCCTGAAAGTTCAGCCAGTAGTTCTGAGGCACTAATGCCTCTGAAGGTTACGTTCAGCGTGTTGGGGAGCCTATATATTGGGTGGCCATTCATCTTTATATCCGTTAGAGATTGGCTAATCCGCTCCCAGAGAAGATCTCGCATCTTCTGTATCCTAAATTTCTCTTCTAGGATGTTGTCGGAAGCTATTTCAGCTGCCTTGCCAAAACCGACTATACCAGGCACGTTCAGAGTCCCGCTCCTTAATCCGTTCTCATGTCCGCCACCTCGTATGATGGGTTGTAGCTTGTGTCTTATGGACTTCCTGACATACAAGGCACCTATGCCTTTTGGTCCATAACACTTGTGTGCTGAAAGACTCATCAGATCTACTCCGAGCTCCTGCACACTGACAGGTATTTTGCCTAGGGCTTGAGCAGCATCTGTGTGCACGACTATGTTATGCGCGTGAGCTATCTCGGAGATATCACGGATAGGGTTTATGGTGCCTACTTCATTATTAGCTAGCATTACAGAGATCAATTTGGTGTTGCGCTTAATCGCTTGATCCACATCATGTGGATCCACCTGACCGTATTGATCCACTCCTAAGAAAGTTACCTCCACCCCGCACGCCTGCAGGAACCTTGCGGGATCCAACACTGCTTTGTGTTCCACTGAGCTCACTATCAGATGATCCCCAGGTCTGATCATCCCTAATATTGCCAGGTTGTCGGATTCCGTTGCGCCGCTAGTGAATATTATCTCCTCTGGATTCGCTCCTATGGAGAGCGCTATCCTCTCTCTTGCTAAGTTAACCGCCTCTTCAGCTACCCACCCATAAGCATGTGTGGTGGAAGCTGGATTGCCAAAGTGCTCTTGAAGAAAAGGCAGCATCTCCTGTAAGACTCTTGGGTCCAGTGGAGTTGTGGCGTTGTTATCTAGATATATCGGCATGCTAAGCATTTTGGGCCTCTACTTTCGCGAGCTCCGCATCCAATCTATAGTGGCACCCACGATTGACCGTGTCCGCAAGTGCTGAGGAGATCAGCCTCTCGGCAACCAGTAAGATGCTTTTGATGTTATGTGCACGGAAGCCTTTTCTTGGCTCGATAAGATTGGCGAGCACTTGTACTCGCTCGAGCCCTGCTCGAAGGGATTCGCCATCTCTAACAATGCCAGCATTATTCCAGAGGATATCCTTCACTTCCCTCAGTATGCTTTGAGCTTCAGCTTCTGATATCTGTTCAGAATGCGATATCTCTGCAGAATTCAGGGTATAAGGTGTTGCATAATTAGATAGTGGCTCTTGTAAGGCTGTGTCCTGCCCTGCTCTCCAGCCAAACACTAGTCCTTCCAACAACGATGTCGAGGCCAGGCGATTGGCTCCATGCAAACCTGTATGTGCTACTTCTCCCGCTGCCCAGAGCCTAGATAAACTAGTCCTGCCTAGACTATCTGTGACGACACCTCCACAGGTGTAATGAGCTGCTGGTACTATTGGTATGGGATCGTTCGGGACGTTTATCCCCAGACTTCGACACTTTTGAAAGATAGTGGGGAACCTGGTCCGCATCTTTATTTCATTAATTCCAGACACATCCAGATAGACGTATTTCTCACCAGATTCCTTCATTCGTGTCCATATCTCGCGAGCTACTATGTCCCTTGGAGCTAATGACCCAAGAGGATGTCTTATGAATTCATTCCCTGTGGAATCTACGATTACTCCTCCCTCGCCTCTGACCGCTTCTGATATGAGGAATTTGCTATCTTCATCTGAATACAGGGCTGTGGGGTGAAATTGGATGTAATGTAGGTCTCTGACGTCTACTCCAGCTCTCAAAGCCATGGCGATGCCATCACCGGTAGCATAAGCTGGGTTAGTAGTATGCTTAAACAGAGCTCCAAGACCCCCTGTAGCTAGTATTACACCTTTATTTGCTAGCGCTAAATTCAAACTGCCGCTTTGGATGAAGTAGATACCAATACAGACCCCTTCGGTAACAAGTAGCTCTATAGCATTTGCTTCCCAAAGGATCTTTATACAATCATACTTTTTTATTGAATTTATAAGAGCTCTTTGTATGGCCCATCCTGTTCTATCTTTGTGGTGAAGTATTCTAGGTACAGAATGGGCACCTTCTCGTGTGAGGTGAAGTACACCGTTTGAATCCTTGTCGAAGGGAACTTTCAGGTCCTCGATCAGAAGCTTTCGAACTAGTATGGGACCTTCCCTGGCTATGATCTCAGCAGCTGATCTCGAGCCAGCTCCTGCAGCTGCTGTTAATATGTCGTTTACCAGCAATTCTTCGGAATCATCCTGTCCTACATACACTATGCCGCCCTGTGCATAGCTGGTATTGGTATCCTCAGGACTTCTTCCCTTGGCCAACACAACTACTCGCTGCCCGTGGGTCGCGGCTGCTAAGGCTGCAGCACATCCAGCTATGCCGCTGCCTACAACCAGGACATCGCAAGTTATTATTTCTACGGGCAACATGTTGCATCCTCACTTTATTGGTTTGTCACTGGAGTTATGTCGAAAGATATATCCATAGCCCTTGCGGAGTGGGTCAGCGCACCTACGGATATAATATCTACGCCAGCTTCTGCGTAGTCCCTCACATTGCTTAGATTGATGCCCCCAGATACCTCCACGATTACTCTGTTATCAAAGCTTTTTATAAGCTGTGTTGCCTTTTTGACCTGTAGGGGTGACATGTTGTCAAGGAGGATAACATCAGCCCCAGCTCTTAATGCCTCATGAAGTTGATCCATATCCTCTACTTCCACCTCGATCCGGAACGTGTGGGTGGCTCTGGACCTAGCAGCTCTAATGGCTTGCTCTACACCGCCAGCTAGAGATATGTGGTTATCTTTGATTAGTATGCCATCGTAAAGCCCGAACCTATGGTTGTTTCCACCTCCTGCTATTACCGCTGCTTTTTCGAGAGTTCTTAGTCCTGGAGTTGTTTTGCGGGTATCCACAATCTTAGCTTTAGTGCCCTTTACAGCTTCTACGTATTGTCTAGTCAGTGTAGCTATGCCACACAACCGCATGAGAAAATTCAGAGCTACTCTTTCTGCTGCAAGCAGACCTCTAGCAGATCCCCTTACATATCCAATGCAGGTGTCGGCGCTAACAGCACACCCATTGTTAGTAAACGACTCGAATATCAGGTTGTTTCCTAGTACTTCCTCAAATGTTGCCCTAGCTACTTCTAAGCCAGCGACTACCAAGTCTTCCCTAGCTATAATTTTTCCACAGGCTTCTAGATCTTCTGGTATGGTCGCTTCGGACGTCGGATCTCCATAACCTAAATCTTCGTGTAGAGCGTTTTTTACTATTTCCCTTACCAAGCTCTGGTAGTAAGCCATCAGCTAATCTCCAGCATTCTCTCTATGGGCCTAAGAGCTCTAACTCTTAGCTCTTCTTCCATTTGGATTTCTGGGTATCCGTTGAGCATACACTGGTATACCTTTTCAAGGGTGTTTAGCCTCATGTGCGGACATTCACTGCAAGCCTCACAAGCGGCGCCCTCTGTTGGGGCTCGAATGTAAGTCTTCTCAGGAGCTAGGATCTGCATCTGGTGAATGATCCCAGGCTCAGTAGCTACTATGAACCTTTGAGCAGGGCTTTCCTTTACTCTGGCGAGCAGTTTGGCTGTGCTACCTATATAATCAGCCAGTTGTAATACTCTCTCCTCACATTCTGGATGAGCCAGCACCTCGGCATCTGGATACCTTATTTTTAGCTGTCTAATCTTCCGTTCGGAAAACAGGGTATGCACCATACAGGTACCAGGCCAGAGTACCATGTCACGTCCAGTTTTTCTTATAAGGTAACTGCCTAGGTGTCGATCTGGAGCAAATATGATAGGTTGATCCTCAGGAATACTCCGTATTATTTTCTCCGCATTGCTGGAGGTGCATATTATGTCCGAGAGGGCCTTTACAGCTGCTGTAGTGTTTATGTAGGAGACAACCACATGTCCTGGATGCCTCTCTATGAATTCTTTGAATTCATCAGCTGGACAACTATCCGCCAATGAGCATCCAGCTTGTAGATCGGGTAAAAGAACCTTTTTATCAGGATTCAAAATCTTCGCGGTCTCTGCCATGAAGTGGACACCGCAAAAGACGATCACATCAGCATCCGTACCCTTAGCCTTCTGTGCTAGCTGAAGAGAATCACCTATGAAGTCGGCTACGTCCTGTATCTCAGGCTCCTGATAGTAGTGAGCTAAGATTACGGCATTTAGCTCCTTCTTGAGATGCTCGATCTTATCTGCAAGCTCTATACGAGGAGTGGGGCTAATGATAATGCTCATCTGCTTCTAGCCTCCGCCAAAGCTTCTAATTCAGTCTCATCTTGTGAATCATCCTTGATAAGGAATCCTAGTTGTTCCAGTACCTTTAGCGCTTCATCTAAGTATTTACGATCTCGAGCTGCCAGAGTGTGCATGTGCAGACCATCCGTAAGCTCTGATAGAAGATGTGCCTTGCAGGAGCTAACCTTCTCAAGGAATTCTTCAACATCTGCTCGGGAGTCCAACTCTAACCTTCCTCTCAGTTCGCCATATATAGGGTGAAGTACTGCTACGTCTACTATGCGTACGCCTACATCCACCAGACTATAGAGTTCCTTGGGAGTGTCCTCGGGTCTATGCTTTACAACGACCTCTATTTTCTGCATACCCGGCGCTAGAGCAGTAGCTAGCATGTACCCTCTACTGGTAGCTACTATCGGCTCGCCTGCTGATCTGAGTAGAGCTATATCGTGAACTATAGCTTGCCTACTTGTCCGCAGCTCCTCCGCAAGCTTGAAACCTGGAACTGGATCGGCCCCGGCTTGACGTAATATATCTAATAACCTGGATCTTCTCTCTTCGCCTTTGTTCATAGTTACCCCCTATCTCACGATAGTATACTGTTGTTACACATGTAATATCAACTGTAATTACAGTATTTATGCTCTTGTCACGCTAAACTTGACTTGTATGGGCGACAAGTATACCCCTGTTGTAATCAAGCTGAATATAAGCCCTATTGAGGCTGCACTAAGGTTAAGAGGTTTACCTGGCTTTGTATTTCTTGACAGTAGTCTTGCAAACCAGCGTATGGGTAGGTATTCCTATGTTGCTGCCGATCCTTTCATCCAAATGAGATCCGATGGGAGAAAGATCCTAGTTGAGTCCGAATCCCAAAGCTCTTTAGAAGATGATCCTTGGGACGTGCTCAGTTCTATGATTGCGAGCTTAAGGCTCGAGCGTCTGAATGGATTACCTCCCTTTCAAGGTGGGGTAGCTGGATACTGGGGTTATGATCTGGGACGTCATCTAGTCCATTTACCTAACTTGGCGAAGAGGGATGTATTTCTTCCCGATATGTGGGTGGGTTTTTATGATTGGGTTATAGCCTTCGACCATATCTCTAATGAAGCGTGGCTCATTTCCACAGGCTTGCCTCTTTGGGATGGAGCCTATGCTAACGAGAGGGCAAAACAAGTCTTGGCAAGGCTAGAGAGGTCTCCATCCGATCAGGGCAGTATATACCGTCCTGATTCACACATCAGGTTTTGGTGTGAGACTTCACATAAAGAGTACATTCAAATGATACTCAAGGCAAAGGATTACATAAGAAGAGGTGACATATATCAAGTCAACCTTTCGCACAGGCTACAAGCCAACTATCTAGAAGATCCCTGGGGACTATATCTTTACCTGCGGAGCCGAGCTCCAGCGCCCTATTCTGCGTACCTGGAGCTAGATCCCCAGCAGGCTATTCTAAGTTTCTCGCCCGAAAGGTTTCTTAGTATTCGTGAAGGGATGATAGAGACTAGGCCTATAAAGGGTACCAGACCACGGGGTATCACTATTGGTGAGGATCAAGCGATGGCTTTGGAGCTAGGCAATAGCAACAAAGACAAGGCTGAGAATTTGATGATAGTGGATTTGCTTAGGAATGATCTTGGGAAAGTGGCTGAGATAGGCTCTGTAAGGGTTACTGATCTGTTTGCTATTGAGGGATACTCGCATGTATGGCAGATGGTAAGCACGGTAAGAGCAAGGATCAGAAATGGCTTGGATTCACTCGACGTCCTTTATGCAGCTTTTCCCGGTGGATCTGTTACTGGATGTCCGAAGATAAGGGCAATGGAGATAATCGAAGAGCTTGAACCGTTCAGGAGGGGGGTGTACTGCGGAAGCATTGGATACCTAAGCTTTACTGGAGATATGGATACTAGCATAGTGATAAGAACTATGATTTATGATGCCGGTAAACTCTTGCTACAAGTTGGTGGGGGTATAGTTGCTGATTCTGATCCAGAGGCAGAATATCACGAGACTATGGCTAAAGCCAACACGATAATCGCATCCATGGGGGCAACTATCAACTGATGAGCGCTGTGATCTGGATCAATGGATTCTTGCTTAGTGAGGAATCCTATGTGGGGATAAGCCCGAGCGATCGAGGTTTTACTCTAGGTGATGGAGTATTTGAAACTATAAGAGTTTCTAACGGTATACCACTCTACGTAGAGCACCACTTGGGAAGATTAAGGGTCGGGTGCAGCGTCCTGCGGATACCTTTTAATTACACGGATCATGAACTACTAGTTTACATAGGGGATACTATTGCCGCTAACGGACTAAGTAATGCGGTAGTAAGAATTACAGTTACTCGCGGGATGGGTAGACGAGGAGTCCTGCCACCTCCAAATCCCGAACCAACTATGGTTATAAATGCCTCCCCGCACGAAGATCGTTTATCCGGAGAAGATACAAGTAGAGTAAGTCTCATAGTCTCATCGATAGCGCGCAATAACCTCTCTCCTACCTCTCGTATCAAGTCTTGTAACTACCTTGACAACATCTTGGCTAGAATAGAGGCTTCTGAGGCGGGGGCTTACGATGCAGTCATGCTTAATATCAACGGCGAGGTTGCTTGTACTACCAGTGCGAATGTCTTCATAGTGCACGAAGGAAAACTAATAACTCCTCCGCTTAGTGCTGGTGCTCTGAATGGAACTGTGAGGAGGATACTGTTGGATAGACTGAGTCATCGCCTTGATATACCTGTTGTGGAAAGAAAAGTGTACTTACAGGATCTTCTATCTGCTGATGAAGTGTTCATAACCAATTCGGTAATAGGCGTGTTGGGTGTTGATAGTATAAACGGCAATCGCATCGGTGAGGGGGAGTCAGGAGAGATCACTCTAGATATTAGGAGAGAACTTGAGAAAGATATAGACTTGTACAAGACACTCTTCCGTTGGGAGGGGTCTGTAAGCTTGTGATAAAAGATCCCCTTGCGAGGTTTTAACCTGACTAACTGGAAAAGCTAGTTCTGTAGTGGTATAACTGCCATGGACCGGTTATCAGCTCAAGAGATTGTGATATAATTCACAAAGTGAACAGTGTTTGCTCTCGAGGGGTACGGGGATGCTAACAGATTATGTGCCTATTGGAGTCCTCTTCCTGTTGGTGGCTGCATTTGCAATAGCTGCCTTAGCTCTTAGCTACGCACTTTCTCCTAAGAGACCAAATCCAGTGAAAGCCGAGACTTACGAAAGCGGCATCAAACCTACTGGTACTGCTCAGCACAGATACGACATAAGATATTACACCGTCGCAATGTTGTTCGTGCTATTTGATATAGAGGCTATCTTTCTATATCCATGGGCAGTGGTCTACGATCGCATAGGTCTGTATGGCTTGGTAGAGATGTTGCTGTTCATAGTATTGCTACTCATAGCCTATGCCTATGCGTGGCGAAAGGGGGCTTTGGAATGGTCGTAAATACTAGGAATGGAAACAAAAGAGGCAACTTGCTGGAGGCCACCCAGAGAGCTATCTTTGGCTGGGCACGCAAGAGCTCGCTTTGGCCTATGACTTTTGGTCTTGCGTGTTGCGCAATAGAGATGATGTCCGCGAGTGCTGCTAACTACGATGTCATGGAAAGATCTGGGATGTTGTTCAGGCCATCTCCAAGGCAGTCGGATTTAATGATAGTAGCAGGCTCTGTTACCCTAAAGATGGCCCCGGTTTTGCGTAGGCTTTATGATCAGATGCCTGATCCTAAGTGGGTAATATCTATGGGTAGTTGTGCAAGTGCTGGTGGCCCATATCCTACCTATAGTCATTTGCAGGGTGTGGATAAGGTAGTCCCCGTAGATGTTTATGTCCCAGGTTGCCCACCAGTGCCTGAGGCTTTGTTCTACGGTATACTCCAGCTTCAAGGTATGATCCAGCGTGGTGACAGACAGGTGAAGGAGGCTCCCATTGACCCAGAACCCAAGCTCCAACCCACAAGGTAATCAAAGTAATAATGAGCAGCCTCTACCGATAATCAATACGCTTCAGGAACTGTTTCCTGGAGCTATAGAAGAAGTTACCGTCTTTCGAGGAGAAACTACTATAGTTGTCCCTGTGGATAGGCTCATAGATATAGCTCGTGTACTTCGTGATAACCCAACCATGCAGTTCAACTACTTGGTTGATGTGACAGCGGTGGACTGGCTGGGCAGAACACCGAGATTCGACGTTGTATACCACCTATATAGTATCCCTCTCAATCATGCTCTACGTATGAAGGTGCGAGTGGACGATGGTCAACATGTGCCTTCTCTAACTGGGCTGTGGGAGTTGGCTAACTGGGGGGAAAGAGAAACCTACGACATGTTTGGTATAGTTTTTGATGGCCATCCTGATCTACGTAGGATCTTGCTTCCTGAGGACTGGCAGGATGGTTTCCCTCTTAGAAAAGATTTCCCCATAGGCGGCTATGGCATCTGGGCGGCCGAGAATGTGCCTTTTAGGTAATCGAGGGGGCGGCGATGAACACTAGATACGAGATCCATCAGCTTCAAGAAGAGGAAATGGAGCTCAATATGGGGCCTCAGCATCCGAGCACGCATGGGGTGCTGAGAGTAGTGCTCAAGCTTGATGGTGAAACTGTCAAGAAAGCCACACCGTACGTAGGTTACCTACATCGTGGTACTGAGAAGCTAGGAGAGGTTCATAAGTATTATCAGAACGTTCCTCATACGGATAGAATGGATTACCTAGCCGCTCCTTCTAATAATCTGGCATACGTTCAAGCTGTAGAAAAGCTCTTAGGTATAGAAGACGAGATCCCAGATCGCGCTAAATACATGCGCGTCATAATGGCAGAACTGGCACGTATTGCAAGCCACCTAGTCTGGCTGGGCACACACGCAATGGATGTGGGGGCTATATCTGTTTTCCTCTATTGCTTCCGTGAGCGGGAGATGATAATGAGTCTCTTCGAAGAGTACTGTGGTGCCCGACTCACTACCAGCATGATGAAGATAGGTGGTATGCCTGCAGACTTACCTGACAACTGGTTGGATCATTTGGAAGATTTCTTGCGAGTAATGCCTCGTAGGATTGGCGAATATGAGGCATTATTGACCGAAAACCCTATCTGGATAGAGAGAACTAGAGGTGTCGGAGTTATCAGTGCTGAGGATGCAGTGAGCTTCGGTCTTACAGGGGCGTGCCTTAGGGGTTCAGGTGTCAATTATGATGTGCGCAAAGCACAACCTTATCAGGTGTATGACAGGATAGACTTTGATGTGCCTTTGGGCTCTAACGGGGATGTTTACGATCGATACCTCGTCCGTGTAGAGGAGATGAAGCAGGCTCTTAGGATAATAAGGCAAGCGGTTGATCAGATGCCTGATGGCCCCTACGTCGCTGATCTTCCGGAATATGTACTACCGCGTAAGGTTGATGCGATGACTACCATAGAGGGTCAGACAAGGCACTTCGTGCTAACAATCCATGGGTTCAATGCTCCGCCGGGCGAGATATATAAAGCCGTCGAAGCTCCGAAGGGGGAGCTCGGATATTACATAGTGAGTGATGGTAGCAATAAACCTTACAGGATGCATGTCAGAGCTCCAAGCTATTACAATCTAGCATCTTTGCCTAGGATGTCTGAGGGAGGCTCTGTGCAAGACGTGGTGGCTGTTATAGGTAGTATAGACATAGTTCTTGGCGAGGTAGATAGATAACTCGCCTGGGAGGTGTGACTTCCTTGAGGATGGTAAGAGATACTTGGACAGGATCAGAAGAGGATCGAGCCCGTGTAAACAGCATCCTGGATGAGTTTGAAGGGCAGGATCCCATGGAATCCCTTATACCAGCCCTACACAAGATTCAGGCTGCTTACAGGTATATACCAGAAGATGCGGGGCGCATAATCTCAGAGAGGTGGCACATCCCCGAAACAGATATATTCAATGTGGTGTCCTTCTACTCCGACTTTAGTACAGAGCCCAGAGGGAAGAGGATGCTATGGATCTGTGAGGGAGCAGCTTGCTATTTCATGGGGGGGCCTCAGCTAGGAGAGGTTGCTCAGAGCGTATTAGGAATACCATACAACGAGACTACACCGGATGGTGAATGGACCCTGAGAAGGGCTGATTTCTGCTTTGGAGTCTGTCATAGAGCTCCACTAGTTGAGTTGGATCATCATATCTATGGTCCATTATCTCCGGAAGAGCTCAGAGCCCTTATAGCTAATCCACCGGAGCATGGTGCGGAGGAAGAGCATGAATAGGGAGGAATTCATCCGCTTTCGAAAACAATGTGAGGAAAATTGGAATCGAGAAGTTGTTTCCGCTGACAAGCCAGTCATATGGGTCAGTCTTGACTCCGGTGGTATCTATTGTGGATCTCTGGATACGTATCGTGCTATCGAGCAGGAAGCAAAAAAACTAGGTGTTGAGATACTCTTGAAACCAACTGGTGCCTTCGGTACTACTTGGCTTGAGCCTGTAGTAGATATTCAGCTGCCCGGACAACCAAGGGTGCTTTATAAGCACGTAACTGTCGACAAAGTGCCAGAGCTTCTGGAGTCAACCCTTAAGAGGGGTAAGCATCGCGCGGATATGGCTTACGCAAATTTCTCCGATGAATACTTTCAAGGCATACAACCTCTGTCCGCTACCGATTGGTGGAGGCTACAGCATAGGATACTTCTTGCCAATTGTGGTTGGCAGGACCCTGAAAGCCTAGAGGATTATTTGGCTCTCGGTGGCTTCTCAGCTCTGGAGAAAGCCCTATTTGAGATGTCTCAAGATGAGATAATCGCAGAGGTCAAGGCCTCGAACTTACGCGGTAGGGGAGGCGCGGGATTCCCTGCTGGTATCAAGTGGGAGAGTGCTCGCTCTGAGCGCAATAGACCCAAGTATGTCATAGTAAACGCGCACGAGGGAGAGCCTAATGTATTCAAGGATAGGAGGCTTATTGAGGGAGATCCCTATGCCGTAATTGAAGGCCTGATGATTGCCGCCTGGGCAGTAGGTGTAAATGATGGATACATATATGTGGGGTCCGAATATCCTCTTGCTATGGAAAGACTAAACAAGGCTATCAGACGGATGCACCAGGTAGGACTCCTGGGGAAGGACATACTCGGTAGTGGTTTTGACTTTGATATCAAGGTAGTACCTGGTGCAGGGGCCTACATTAGTGGAGAGGCTTCCGCAGCTATATATGGTATTCAAGGTCAGAAGGGCTTTCCTAGGACCAAGCCGCCAAGATCAGCTGAGGCAGGTCTATGGGGCAAGCCGACTGTTGTGAACAACGTGGAAACGCTCGCTAACGTACCTCACATAATTACCAAAGGTGCTCAGTGGTTTGCATCAATAGGCACTGAAAACAGTACCGGCACTAAGGTGTTTTCGCTAGCTGGAGACATAAACCATGTTGGTCTAGTTGAGGCCGATATGGGTATTACTATGCGTGATCTGCTGTTCGTTGCTGGTGGGGGCATGCGTAATGGAGCTAAGTTCAAAGCCGTCTTAGCTGGTGGTATCTCTGGAGGTGCCCTTCCTGAAAGCACCCTAGATCTGACTAATGAGTTTGGGACTCTTGAAGTTGAAGGCTCTATGATGGGCTCAGGTGGTTACATCATCTACGATGAAAAAACCTGCATGGTGGATCTTGCCTTCTATTGCACACGCTTTAACAGAGATGAGTCCTGTGGTAAGTGTGTACCTTGTAGGATAGGTACCAGTGCCCAGCTAGCTATGCTAGACCGTATAATGAAAGGCCTCGGAGAAGAAATAGATATTGATAGACTTACACAATCTAGTGAGGATATTATTGCTTACTCTCTCTGTGGTTTAGGCCAGGCAGCACCCATTCCGGTCTTGAGCGTGTTGAGACATTTCCGTGATGAGGTCGAGGCTCACATACGTGAGAAGCGTTGCCCTGCAGGTGTTTGCAGGATGACTCCGGTGCGCGAGAGAAGAGTGCTGGAATTAATACCCGCTGAAGCAACAGCCTAGAGTTGGAAGGGAATATCATGTCTCAGCAGGATAACATCGAGCAAGTCACACTTACTATAGACGGAAAGCAGGTTACCGTTCCGAAAGGTACGTTTATCCTTCATGCTGCCCGCAAAGCAGGGATTCATATCCCTACCTTCTGCGAGTATCCTGATCTGCGGCCTTTCGGTGCCTGCCGTATGTGCATGGTGGAGATTACGACCCGTAGGGGTACAAGTATAGACATCTCTTGTTCTACGCCGGTTAGCGAGGGGATGGTTGTACAGACCCGATCTCCCAAGGTTAGGGAGGCACAAAGATTCGTAGTTGAAGCTCTACTGGTTGATCATCCTCTTGACTGCCCAGTATGCGATAAGTCTGGAGAATGCGATCTTCAAAACCATGCTTACCTTTCGCAGGTGAGGGTGAATAATCCTTTGCGTAGGCCTAAGATAAGCTGGGAGCTAGAAATGCTCTCAGAGTCTGTGTCCATAAAGCGTGATAGGTGTGTCCTTTGTGGCCGATGTGTCAGGGTGTGTGATGAGTTGGTAGGGGCCACAGCCCTGTCTTGGGCCCAGAGAGGATTCAGATCCTATATAGATGCTGCTTTTGGTGAGGACCTTAAGAAGTCACCTTGTGTCTCCTGTGGGCTTTGTATTCAAGTTTGTCCGGTGGGGGCTCTGCTAAATACCTCCTACCACGATACAGCTCGAGCCTGGTTCCTTACCCACGTGCCTTCAGTTTGTTCCTTCTGCTCTGTAGGATGCTCGATGGACATAAACGTCGAGCAGGAAACCGGTCGGGTAAAGAGGATTACGAGTAATCAAGACACAGGCTTTAATAATCAACTGCTATGTGCGCGAGGATTCTTCGGATTCGAGTTCATAGAAAGTAAAGAGAGATTGAGTACACCTCTTATCAGGAGAGATGGAGAATTAGTTGAGGCCTCCTGGGATGAGGCTATCAAAGAGATTGCTTCTAGACTGCCTGTGTATAAGGGGTCCTTTGGGGCTATTGCCGGAGCCCATTGCACTAACGAAGAGAACTACCTGTTCGGCAAGTTCGTGCGCGGCGTCATGCAGACTAACAATATCGATTACGACACCGGAGGTGGACACGGAGTCTCTGAGAAGGGTCTGAGAGATGTGTTTGGATCTGATGCGGCGACCAATAGCTTCCTAGATGTGATGGAAAATGCTGGTTCTGTGTTGGTGATAGGAAGCAACCTTGATGTAACCCACCCAGTGCTAGCATACAAGCTGCAAACCGCTGTCAGGCGACATCAGATTAAATTGATCGTAGCTTCTCCCAGGCAGGTTCCCCTTGAACAGTTTGCCTCCAAGGTAATTCGATACCGAGAGGGTTCTGAAGCTGAGCTTCTCCAGGGAATCGCAGCCATCATAGCCTCTAGAGGTCAGGTTGACGACATTTATGTCTCGGAGAGGGTAGAG
This sequence comes from Thermobaculum sp. T2p, assembly GCF_059335935.1. Taxonomy (NCBI): domain Bacteria; kingdom Bacillati; phylum Chloroflexota; class Chloroflexia; order Thermobaculales (SeqCode); family Thermobaculaceae (SeqCode); genus Thermobaculum (SeqCode); species Thermobaculum sp. T2p. The sequence continues at coordinate 33,001 of NZ_JANZYQ010000005.1, read as the reverse complement.
GGCTACGAGGCGTGGCTCAACTCGGTCATCAATATAAATCCATCAAATGTTTCTAGGATAACTGGCGTCTCCGAGGTCGACTTGCTAGAAGTAGCAGATATCTATGCAACTGGCGGTACAGGTGATCTAACCAATAAAAGGCCTTCAGCTATATTCTATTCCACCTCCCTTACTCACCAGCCAAATGGAGAGTTGGTAGATTACGGGGCAGCTGCTTTGGCACTGCTAACCGGAAATATAGGTATTCCTGGTGGTGGAGTACTGGCCTTGAAGATGGCCAACAATTCTCAGGGAGCTGTAGATATGGGTTGTGCTCCATTCTTGCTGCCAGGTGAGTTTAGGGTGGATGACGATGAGGCTCGTTCCCGTCTTGAATCTATGTGGGGGGTAGAGATAGACCCTAATCCTGGCATGGGTCTAGAGCAGATGATTGATGCTGCTCTAGCAGGTGACCTCAAGGCCATGTATATAATGGGTGCCAATCCTGTCGAATCTAGTTACGATTCAGATAAAGTGAGAGCCGCGCTTAGCAACCTAAGCTTCTTAGTCGTGCAAGATATATTCCTTACCGAGACGGCTAAGCTAGCAGACGTCGTACTTCCGGCTTGTAGTTGGGCAGAAAAGGAAGGAACTTATACCAGCGCTGAACGCAGGATACAGTACCTACACAAAGCTATCCCTGCGAGAGGACTATCTGCTGCAGATTGGGGAGTAATTACCCAAATCATGCAGGAGATGGGGTACGAAGTCGGCTACAGGAGTCCTAGGGATATATTTGCCGAGATAACCCGCGTTGTGCCTAGGTATTCTGGTATAACTCTTGAGGATTTGGAGTCTGAACGGAAAGAGATATCTAGGCGACCTGGTAAGGCCTATCGCAGCCTAGCCGTGGACAACATCAAGCGCCATGGGGTTATATGGACTGATGATCCAGATGGCAATCCTATTCTGTATACTCAAACATTCCCTATAGGCAAAGCTAAGCTTATGCCTGTAGTTATGAGAACCGATTTGCCAGATGCAGCGCAGGTATACAAAGAGACTTTGGAACCGTCTCTGTATGTGCAGGGAACCGGTACGATTACGCGTCGATGCCCCACTCTAAAGAGTCTACATGATAATAAGGCTGCTGACAGCTCGCTGGAAAGAGGTAGAGGTGTAGGCGTAGTCAGGGGGCCGCATCTGGAGATGAGTGGATATTCTACTGGACAGCTAACTGAGATCTAGGAGTGGTCTAAGGCGTGGATGTATTAGATGCAGCTATAATGCTAGCCAAAATACTTGTGGTCTTTGTGGTAGTGCTTACTACCATGGCCTACTTGACATATTTCGAGAGAAAGGTATTGGCCCGTATGCAGTCGCGCTTGGGACCTAATAGAACTGGCCCCTATGGCTTGTTGCAGCCTCTGGCAGATGGCCTCAAGCTGTTGACCAAGGAGCCTAATTTACCTGCAAGCGCCGATAAGTTTGTGTTCTTTCTTGCCCCTGTATTGGTCCTGATACCGGCACTAATGGTTTGGGCTGTTATTCCTTTTGGCCCTGCCTTTACGGCCTTTGGTAGGCAGATAGTGCTATCGATCACAGATATTAATGTTGGTCTGTTATATGTACTTGCAATGGGTTCGCTTGGTGTCTATGGGATAGTAATGGCTGGATGGTCATCCAACAACAAGTATGCTGCTCTAGGTGGACTACGCTCTTCGGCTCAGCTCATCAGTTACGAGGCTACGCTTGGAATATCTCTAGTTGGGGCTTTATTGATGGCTGGTAGTCTGAACCTGAGGGATATAGTTGAAGCTCAACAAGGTACTATACTGGGTTTCATACCTAAGTGGTTTATATTGCCTCAAATCCTAGGTTTCACACTATATCTAACGAGTGCCATCGCAGAGACTAACAGGGCGCCATTTGACCTACCCGAGGCTGAGACTGAGCTTGTAGCTGGTTTCCATACTGAGTACTCTGGGTTTCAGTTCGCTATGTTCTTCTTGGGCGAATATATCAATATGTTGGCTGTGTCAGCTATAGCCTCAACGGTGTTTCTAGGTGGTTGGCTTGGCCCCAATATTCCATTCTTGCCCACAGCTATAGAGGGACCAATATGGTTTGCTGTAAAGATGGCTATATTCATTTTCTTCTATGTCTGGCTAAGAGCCACATTACCCAGGTTCAAATATGACCAGCTGATGAGGCTATGCTGGAAAGTTATGTTGCCGTTGGCCTTAGCTAACATACTGATTACTGCCGCGATCAAGCTGGCGTTTTGATGATACTTGAGCTTTCGTTGGTTGACCATAAGGAGGTCGAAAAATGGCTTTACTAGATAGGTTCAAGGGATTCTATGTAGTACTGTCTCAAATGTTGCAGCCACCGGTGACTAGGCAATACCCTAAAGAGCCACGTAAGATGACTCATCGCTTTCGCGGGATCCCAGTACTGGTTACCGACCCTGAGACAGGTGAGGAGAAGTGTACTGCTTGTGGCCTGTGTGCTACAGCGTGTCCTAACAATGTCATCACTATGACAAGTGAGCCTCATGCTACTAAGGGAAGGCACCCAGTAACCTATAATATCCAGGCTCTCAGGTGCCTATTTTGTGGTTTGTGTGTTGAGGCATGTCCTGTAAAAGCTATACAGATGTCTCATCATTTTGAACTTGCATCTACTAGCCGAGATAATCTGCTCTACGATAAGCAGAGACTGCTGGAGTTGGGGCGAGGGATCTACGACGAAGTAGAACAGACGGAGTCTGGTGAGTGGATAGAAGTTACGCGGTTCCCGGAGGAAGTGGAATCACCACAACCTAAGAGAGAGGTGGCTTAGAATTGGATCTGGTTTCCTGGCTCTTTATATTATTTGCTGTTATAGGGCTTTTGGGTGCCGTCATGGTGGTTGTAGCCCGTAACCCTGTGCACTGCGTACTCTTTATGCTGCTGACTTTTGTGAATATTGCTGCGATGTTTGTGCTCCTTGAAGCGCAATTCATCGCTATACTCCAGGTCCTGGTGTACTCAGGCGCTATACTGGTGCTTTTCCTGTTTGTGGTGATGCTTTTACAGCAGGCTGAGAGACCTATCCCTATGCTGGCTGCAAGAGTCCAATTACCTGTGGCTTTGGTTGTAGGTGGTTTGTTTCTACTTGAGATAATAGTTGTAATTTTCGGTAACATTGTTACCGCAGGGCGTAGAGGAGGGGATACTCCTCAAGCAATAGCTCAAGCTGGTGGTAACGTACAGGCTCTTGGGGAGCAGCTCTTTACTAGATGGCTGCTTCCTTTTGAGATTGCTTCGGTCTTGCTCCTTGTAGCAGCTATAGGGGCTTTGTACCTGGCTAAGGAGGATCTGTAGAGATGCATCCACCACTCGAGTGGTATCTACTGTTCAGCGGCGCGCTCTTCACGGTAGGACTAATAGGCGTACTCGTGCGTAGGCATGTTCTCGTGATCTTCATGAGCGTTGAGCTAATGCTCAACGCATGTAACGTCGCTTTGGCTGCTTTTGGTCGCTACTTGAACATAATTGATGCTCAGGTGTTTGTGGTATTTGTGGTGACGGTGGCGGCAGCCGAGGCAGCTATTGGTCTAGCCATCATCCTTGCTTTTGCAAGACATAAAAATACAATCGATGTTGGTGAGATGAATATTCTGAAGGAGTAGGAGTTGGAGGGCTATATTTGGCTTATACCTTTACTGCCATTAGCTGCTTTTGGTTTCAACTTTTTCTTTGGTAAGGGAAGATCAGAACCCCTTATTACTATAATTGCGGCTGGTTCTGTGGCTCTATCCTTCTTGCTCTCCATACTGGTATTCCTGCAAGTGGGTTCGGGTACACATCTTGATTGGAATCTTTATACATGGATAGATTCTGGAAACTTTGATATTAGTATTGGCTTCTATGTAGATGAGCTTGCGGCTATTATGCTCCTAGTAGTTACGGGAGTAAGCTTGCTCGTTCATATATACAGCCGGGGATATATGCATGGTGATCCAGGCTACTATCGATTCTTTGCATATCTTCCACTTTTCACTTTCAGCATGTTGATGCTGGTTCTGGCAAATAATTTCCTGCAGCTGTATTTCTTTTGGGAAGCTGTAGGTTTGTGTTCGTACTTGCTTATAGGTTTCTGGTATGAAAGGCCTTCGGCTTCATTTGCAGCCTTGAAGGCTTTCATTGTAAATAGGGTGGGAGATTTCGGTTTTGGGCTTGGAGTTATATTCACCTTTGTCACTTTTGGTACCTTGTCTTATGCCTCAGTATTTGAGAGGGCTGATACAGCGTCTACGTCGGTGCTTACCGTTATTACTTTGTTATTGTTCATGGGAGCAATGGGCAAGTCTGCTCAATGGCCCTTGCATGTGTGGTTGCCAGATGCGATGGAAGGTCCAACACCAGTAAGTGCACTGATTCATGCAGCGACGATGGTTACGGCAGGCGTCTATATGGTGGCTCGAGCTAATCCTCTATTTGAGGCTGCACAAGGCACACTTACCGTTGTAGCTGTGGTAGGGCTTGTAACAGCTTTGCTTGGAGCTACCATAGGTATAGTTCAGAACGATATTAAGCGTGTTATGGCTTATTCAACTATAAGCCAGCTGGGTTATATGTTCTTTGCCTTAGGTATAGGGGCCTATGTGTCAGCTATCTTTCACTTGTTTACGCATGCTTTCTTCAAAGCGTTGCTGTTCCTTGGAGCTGGTAGTGTCATGCATGCTATGAACGGCGAGACGGACATGCAGAAGATGGGAGGACTTAGAAAGTACATGCCCCATACATTTGCTACTCTGACTATTGGAGGGCTTGCTCTTGCCGGCGTACCTCCCCTCGCAGGCTTCTGGAGTAAAGACGAGATTCTGGGAACTGCTTTCGTTGATCACAAATATTGGATCTATGCTCTGGGCACCTTAGCCTCGTTCTTTACCGCATTTTATATAACTCGACTTATAGCTCTTACTTTTCTGGGTAGTCCGAGATTTGATGAACATGAGATACACCCTCATGAATCTCCTCTGGTTATGACCATACCTCTATGGGTGCTTGCAGTGCTGTCAGTAGTAGCAGGATTTGTTGGAGTTCCTCCAGAGAATGGTTTTATACACAGTTTTCTTTCTGGAGTTTTTGAGCATGGTGAGGAAGCTGCTCACGCTGGTGGTTTCTCTGCCGAAGTCCTAGTTCTGATGGCAGTAGCCACCCTGGTTGCTATAGCTGGGATCTTGTTGGCATTGGGTGTGTATTACTGGCAACTACCGTCTTTGAACCCCAAGGTTTGGGGAGAAAGATTGTCATTTGTCTATAGGTTACTCTGGAACAAGTACTACTTTGATGATCTATATGATGTCTGGTTCGTTAGATCCACCAAGGCACTGGGCAATGTTTTGTGGTTTATAGACTCCGAGGGAGTAGATGGTGCTGTCAACGGAGTCGCTAAGGGGGTATCTACCTCCAGCACTTTGCTGCGTAAGCTACAAACGGGCTTCGTAGGAAACTATGCCTTGATGATCTGTATAGGCATGGTGCTGGTAGTAGCTTACTTGTTCTTCCAAAGGTAATTTAGTTCAGAGACTTACCTGAGGGGTGATGCTTTGACTTACGGAACTAACCAGTTGGGAATACCAATACTCACGTTGACTCTCCTGGTACCTTTGGCTAGTGCTATTCTAGCGGCTTTGGTGCCGGGGAATCGTAAGCACACTATCCGTTGGATAGCCGTCATAGGCTCCGGCATAAACTTGATACTAGCAGCTATTGCTTTGGCCTCTTTCCGTTTTGGCACAGATCAGATCCAGTTGGTCGAAAGGTGGATCTGGGCTCCTTCCTTAAACTTACAATACTACCTTGGTATAGATGGGATATCTGTGCTCTTGTACGGACTAACCGCTTTGCTTTCATTTATAGCCATAGTTTATAGCTTTGGTGTCATAGATCACAGAGTAAAAGAATATTACGTAGCTCTATTGGTACTTGAGACCGGTATGCTTGGGGTATTCGTTACCCTTGATTTACTGCTCTTCTATGTTTTCTTTGAACTAACGTTGATTCCCATGGCTTTGCTTATAGGTATATGGGGGCATGGTAGAAAACTGTATTCTGCGGTTAAGTTCTTTCTGTATACGCTTGCCGGCAGCCTTATCATGTTGGCTGCAATTGCATCGATCTACGTACACACATCATCCACCCCAAACGGTCCTACTCTGAACTACGTTGATCTGCTGAGGACAGCGCCTAATTGGAGCTATACTTGGCAAGTATGGATGTTTTGGGGATTCTTCTTCGCTTTCGCAATCAAGGTGCCTTTGTTTCCTTTCCACACTTGGTTGCCCGATGCTCATGTAGATGCACCAACTGCTGGGAGCATCTTGCTGGCTGGTGTACTGCTAAAGATGGGTGGTTATGGTTTCCTAAGATGGCTTCTCCCCCTAGCTCCTGAGGCGAGTCACGACTTAGCAGTAATACCTATAACCTTGGCAGTTATAGCTATTCTCTATGGAGCTCTGGTGACTCTAGTGCAAAGGGATCTGAAGAAGCTGGTAGCGTATTCTTCAGTAGCTTCTATGGGCTTTGTGGTTCTGGGTATATTTATTTTCAACCTTCACGGGGCCCAGGGAGCTATAGTTCAGATGGTAAGCCATGGCTTCATATCGGGGGCATTGTTCCTAGGTGTTGGGGTCATATACGAGAGATTGCATACTCGGGAGATAGCGAAGCTTGGCGGGCTAGCTACACTAATGGGGCCTTTCGCTTCCCTGTGGGTAATGCTATCCCTGGCCAACTTAGGACTTCCTGGATTCAGTGCGTTTGTAGGGGAGGTCTTAGTGACCTTAGGCACTTGGCTTTATAAACCTTGGCTGGCTTTCCCAGTATATGCTTACATCATACTGTCTGCAGCTTACATGCTTTGGATGGTGGCCAGAGTTTTTTATCTTGGAAAGCCTGAATCAAAGGTTTCTCTTCCGCCAATGAATGTATATCAGGAGGCTATACCTTTGGCTATATTGGTTGGATTGAGCTTCGTACTTGGCGTATGGGCAACGCCTTTCCTTCGGGCTATGGAGCCCTCCCTTGTGACCCTTTTGGGGCATTTAGGGGTTTCCACAGCTGCATCTATTGGAATAAGGTAGTATATTTGTTAGGGTTATCTTATGAGATGAGTGGGGTGTTAGCAAGTGAATGCAAGCCTTCCTAACGTGGACTTTTGGGCGCTTACTCCCATAATCATAGTCTCTATTACTGCTTGTGCTGTATTACTAATCGATATCTTTACTCCAATAAGTAGGGGGAAGGTTTATCCTACTGTTGCTGTCCTGGGGCAAGCTCTTGCATTGATAGTAACACTAGTCCAGCTCGGCGATGCACCTGTAACTACTTTTGGTGGTAGTTGGCGAACAGACAGATTCTCCTTATTCTTTACTATAACCGTGCTGATATCGGGTATCCTGGGGGTGCTTATCTGTGATTCTTGGCTTAGAATAAGAAACCTCGGACGATCTGAGTTCTACACCCTACTGTTATGTTCCGTAGCAGGAGTAATAGTAGCAGCGTCTGCTCATGATCTTATAACTCTGTTCATAGGCATAGAGCTTACCAGCATTCCTACTTACATGCTTACTGGGTTTGCAAAGCATGATCAGAGGTCAAATGAAGCCTCACTTAAATACTTCTTGCTTGGAGCTTTCTCGACTGCTATCCTGCTGTATGGCTTGACTTGGCTATTTGGCATCACAGGTGGCATTACTTATCCGGAGATCGCATCCTTTGGTTTAGGTCCTGGAGAAGCAAGTAAGGTACCTCTACTTTTCGCGGTTCTACTGATTATTGTGGGGCTTGGATTCAAGTCTGCTGCTGTACCGTTCCATATGTGGACCCCAGATGCCTATCAAGGGGCACCTACAGTGGTAACAGCCTTCATGTCTGTGAGTGTAAAGGCTGGTGCTTTTGCTGCTCTGACTCGTTTGATGGTAGAGGCTGTACCTGATCTCTATGGTAGTTGGGGGCCGGTACTAGCTGTGATAGCCGTGTTGACAATGTTTATAGGCAACATAGTTGCAATAGTTCAAGAAGATGTCAAGCGTATGCTTGCTTACTCTAGTGTGGGACACACAGGTTTCATACTAGCTGGTCTTGCAGGATGGGTGCCTAATAATGATATGGCTGTGGCCAGTGTGCTATTCTACTCTTTCGTGTATGTTTTCATGAACTTGGGAGCCTTTGGCATCCTTGCATGGTTGGAGAATCACGGGGGTAATACCCTTTTGGATACGATGGATGGACTCTTCCTTCGATTCCCACAAGCAGCTGGTGCATTGGCAATATTTCTTCTAGCCCTAATGGGGTTTCCTCTGACCGCTGGATTACCAGCTAAGGTGTTCGTCTTCTTGGGTGCCGCGGATGGTGGTTATACTTGGCTGGGTGTATTAGTGTTTGTGGCTAGCATAATTTCCGCTGTGTTTTACTTAAAAGTGATGGTGAGAATGTTCATGTACGAGCCTAAGGTCGCGCTGGCTTCTCCTAGACAGCCAGATATGGCTGTAGCTTTAGGTATATGTGCTATTGCTACTGTACTACTAGGCATAATTTTTATGCCCATTCTTAACTTAGCGTTGTCGGCTGCCTAAGAAAAGTACTTAAAATAAAGACCCCGGGGATTCCAAATCCCCGGGGTCTTTATTTTAACCTATTTTGTCTTACATCATGGTATGCTCCTCGGGATTATCCCAGTACCACGCCTCGGGATCATATACAGCCGGTGTGGGATGTATCCAAGGATCAGTAAAACCTCCCTGTCCCCAGGCTTTCAGGTCCTCATGTGTGGGTACATTCATCAGCCCATCTTTTACTAGTACGGCTCTTGGGAAGTTGGCAACCGTTCCCTGAACAAACGGGCCATTGTCTACATGTACTTTGATCATGTCCCAAACTAGTTGAGTTCTCTTCATGAAGTCGGGTTCTGTCTTGCTTTGATCAAGCAGCTTCCACAGCTGCTTGATTGCAGGTTCACATTCCTTATCGAAAGGACCTATTCTTGGTGGAGTCCTTTGCCATGGGTTAACGTTCTTCTGTTGGTTCTCTTTAGGTGTACCTCTGAGGTCGTACCATTGCCCATGTAATGGTGCCCATCGAGAGTACTCCATGGGTACTAGCCACTGTGGATATACCAGGTGATTGGGACCATCACCTATACCCCAGTCGGCATTAGACATAAGCTTACCAGCTTTCCAACGATCATCGCGGCCAGTAGGAGGTACCGGGTTGAGCCTTGCGTTTATGCCTATTGCTTTCCAGTCGCGAACTAAGAGTTCATCATTTCTTACGGCTTCTCCGTCCTGCGGCTGATCTGCTCCAAAGTCCAACGTAAGTAGCAGCTTTTTACCATTAGGTAGCTCTCTAAATCCATCCCCGTCCTTATCCACGACGCCTATTTCATCCAATAACTGTTTGGCCTTATCGGGGTTGTACTCTACGGCGCTGTCTCGCCAGGACTTGTAGACCTGCTTACCCTGGTCATTAATTACGTACTCGATAGCCTTCGGACTGAATGTTCCTGTGGTTAGCTCCCCTTGATTTAGGTAAAGCAAAGCTTGTACTTGCTTCCTGTTAGCAGCATGTGATAGGGCTTTTCTGAACTTAGGATTGCGGATAAGTTCTCGCAGGTCATCTTCAATGAAGTCTTGACTGAAGAATATGGCTGCCCCTGACCCCGATCCTGAGTCCCATAGTCTGACTCTAAATTTGCTTCTAGGCTCGGCTTGCTTGAATATAGATATCTGTGATAGCGGTACTGGTATAAAGTGTGGAGCCCAATCAGCTTCACCCTGGGTGTACTTTAGTTTTAGGACCTCCTTATCCTGTATGTACTGAGAGGTCATAGTGTCGATGTAAGGCAGCTGGTTGCCCCACTTGTCCACACACCAGTAGTAGGGGTTGCGCTCCCATACGCAGTTCTGCCCCTTCTTGTAGGACTTGAGCTTCCAACCTGTGAGGGTCGGACACTCTGGGTTGGTTGCAAAGTCCACAGCCTTGCCTTCAGGGTAGTTGAAGTCGTTGGCCCAATCCTTCTTGACATTCGGGTTGTACTTCTTGTGGAACTTCTGCGCATAGTGCTTGGGTACTGCCCAGCTAGGTCCTATACCTCTATTGACCCACATCGCCATTCTGTCTGCTGTCAGGGGCGACGGAGCATCAAAGATCATCTGGAAGGTGTAGTCATCTACCTTCTTGAACTTGGCCAAAGTCCCTTTGCCAGACCTGGCCTCGTCAGGTGGTCCCTCAGCGACCTCCTCGTTCAGACACATATCCTCCCACCAGAAGAGGACGTCGTCCACGGTGAATGGCTCTCCATCCGACCACTTGATGCCCTCCCTGATGTGGAAGGTCCAGGTGGATAGATCCTCGTTGGCCTCCCAGGACTCCACCCAACCACCACTGATCGCTAGACCATCCTTGTGCCACCTCAGAGGCGAGTTGCCGTACATCGACTCCTGGATGAAATGGGACATTCCCCACTCATCCCAATAAAGGTGCCGCAGGTTTCCGCCGTACTTGCCCTCCTTGAGCCAGGGGTGAGGCACGACGTAGGGGTTCTTGGGTAGCCTCTCCTGCACAGGTGGCAGCTTGCCAGCCTTGACCATCTCAGCCAGCATCGGCGCTTCCTTCAGTGTGGATGGTGCCGCAGGCGGCTTGATGATCTGCACACCCGTGGTACCTTCTGGCTGCCCAGTAGTGGCGGTCACAGTGGCCCCTACCGCTGGCGGAGTCATGCCAGCTGAAGGAGATGGGCTAGCTGCCGAAGGGGATGGACTAGCCGCTGACGGGGAAGGGCTGGCACCAGATGGGGATGGGGATGGACTAGCTGCTGAAGGGGAAGGCGAAGCCCCAGTAGATGCTGTGGGTGTGGTACCAGTGGTACCTCCACCACAGGCCACTAGGATCGCGCTCCCAGCCGCTACAGCCGAGAACTTGAGAAATCTCCTCCTACTTATTCTGTTAGACATTACACACTCCTCCTGCTTTTTGGGCCTCCCCGCATTTTTGAGACCTCTGCAAAATTTATAAAACGATTTCAGAGACGTGTCAATAGTCGACATGAGCTTAATCTCCAACTTTGACGCATTAGTAATAGTTACCCTAGAGATTGCTTCCCATAAGTCTCAAATAGATAACCTATACTGCAAGTTGGTTTGATCCGTTACACATCATTCAAGGTGTGTTAAGATATGAGATCAGAAGATACTTTCTACCTCGTGTGAAGGAGACACGTTTTGTGAGCGCCATATCGATTGATGTCCCTCTATCTCCCACCCGAGATCCTGACAAACTACGCGAGATAGCTCGCAAGATAAGGTCTTTGGTACTCAAAAGTGTTTATCATGCTGGAGCTGGACATATAGGCGGGCCACTATCGGCAGCGGATATACTTGCTACATTATATTTTGCTGTGCTGAACGTCGATCCCTCAAATCCTGAGTGGGATGATCGTGATAGGTTTATTCTTTCTAAAGGGCATTCAGCTGTAGGCTACTATGCAGCTTTAGCCCTGCGTGGTTATTTCCCGGTAGAGGAACTGCAAACTTTTGATGCTATCAATTCCAGGTTACAAGGGCATCCAGATATGACGGCTACTCCTGGAGTAGATATGTCTACCGGAAGCTTAGGTCAAGGACTATCGGTTGGTTTAGGTATGGCTCTAGGAGCTAAGGTGTTAGGGAAGGATTTTCACGTCTGGGTACTAATTGGGGATGGAGAGATGCAGGAAGGCCAGATTTGGGAGGCGATACACACCGCACCAAGATTCCATCTGGATAACCTTATAGCTATTCTTGATTACAATGGACTTTCGCAGTATGGTTGGACTAGTTCACCATCAGGGTATAGGGATGTCCATAGGGAGCCTCCAATAGTGAATCCAGGTGATAAGGTGCGTGCTTTTGGTTGGAATGTTATTGAGATAGACGGTCATGATCCTCAGCAGATACTTAGTGCTTGTGACTTGGCTAAGGCTCATAATGGCGTGCCCACCTTTATTGTCGCTCACACCATAAAGGGTAAAGGGGTGTCGTTTATGGAAGGTCAGTATCCATGGCACTCTAAGCCTCTCACATTAGAGGACTTGAACAAAGCCCTCGGGGAGCTGGGTGAGCCGGAGGTGGCTGAGTGACGAGTGAAACTTTACGCCTTGGAAAAGCCATGCGAGATGTTTGGGGTGATACCCTATGTGAGATCATGGCCAATGACCAAAAGGTAGTGGTACTGGATGGCGATCTGGCGAATTCTACGAAGGCAGATAAGGTTGCTGAGCGATTCCCCGATAGATTCTTCCAGATGGGGATAGCTGAACAGAATATGGCAGGTGTAGCTGCAGGTTTGGCTTCTGTTGGACTGATTCCATGGCTGAGCTCTTTTGCTGTCTTCCTTACTAAAAGAGATTTGGATCAGGTACGTATGACGATAGCTCAGACCAAACTACCTGTAAAACTGGGAGCTGGTTACAGCGGTATTCTTACAGGTTTTACTGGTAAGACTCATCAATCAGTAGAGGATATAACTGTATATCGGGCTATGCCAAATATGACGGTGATAGCGCCAGCAGATGAGATAGAGTGTAGACAGGCTATATATGCTGCTACTTACTATCCTGGTCCTGTCTACTTTAGGTTGACCAGGGATCCAAGTCCTCTAATTTTTGATGACGCATATAAATTCGAACTTGGAAAGGGTGTGGTCCTTCGCCAAGGCAAGGATGTAGCCATCATCTCTACTGGTGTGCAGACTGCGCGCGCTGTTCAGGCTGCTGGTATGCTTGAGGCACAGAATGTATCTGTGTACTTACTACACCTACCAACTATCAAACCATTAGATACAGAGGCTATTCTTGCTGCTGCCGAAGCCACCAACCGAGTTGTTACGGCTGAAGAACACTCGATCCTAGGTGGCCTGGGGGGTGCAGTTGCCGAGGTGTTAGGTGAGAAGAGGCCAACCCGGATGGTTCGCGTCGGCCTAAGAGACGTGTTTGGGGAATCAGGGCCTAATGATGCGCTCCTGGAAAAATATGGTCTTACGCCGCGACACATAGTTGCCGCTGCTATGGGACTATTGGAGGGTCGAGATGCCTAAGCTAAGGATGGCATTGCTAGGTGCTGGCAGGATAGGTAGATTTCATGCTCGAACTATTGCCTATAATGTGCCGAATGCACAGCTATATTTTATAGCTGACGTGGCTGGCTCACTAGCGGAATCTTTAGCTAAGGAACTTGAGGTTGAACGTTGGAGTGATGACCCACTAGAAGCCATCGAACGCCCCGACATTGATGCTGTAGTGATCGCTACACCTGGTAACACTCATGCAGCACTTATTCAGGCCTCAGCATCTGCTGGAAAGCATATTTTTTGTGAGAAACCCATAGCCCTAGAGTTACCAGAGATAGATAATGCTCTTGAAGTGGTTGAAAGGCATGGCGTCAAGCTTCAGATAGGTTTCCAGAGACGTTTTGATCCAGGGTTCTTGAGAGCCCGAGAAATGATCAAGAGGGGCGAGCTAGGTAAGCTCTACATGTTGAGGTCTGTTACAAGGGATCCACAACTGCCGGATGAGAATTACATGAAGACCTGTGGTGGCTTGTTCAGGGACACTATGGTACACGACTTTGATATCATTCGGTTCTTATCCGGGTTAGAAGTTGAGGAGATCTATGCTACCGGATCAGCTCTAGTGGACCCAATAGTTGAGCGTTACCAAGATGTGGATAACGCAGTCGTGGTCATGAAGCTACAAGGGGGAATAATCGCTACTATAGAAAACAGCCGCGAGGCAGTTTACGGATACGATGTACGCGCTGAAGTGCTCGGTTCGGAAGGTGCTATAAGGATAGAACATTCTCATGAAACTCCCGTTACTTATTACGGCCGACAAGGGGTCTGTGAGGATCATGTTTACTGGTTCATAGAGAGGTTTGCTTCCGCCTATCAAGCAGAAATGCTTTCTTTCATCCAGAGCGTGATCGAAGATACCGAACCCGCTGTGACCGGAATAGATGGTAGGAAGGCTACCGCGTTGGGACTAGCCGCTGATCGATCCCTAAGAATAGGTAAACCAGTGAGAGTGGAAGGTTTGTGAGAGCTTGAAATTTCAGGAGGAAGGCTATGAGTGTTAATGCAAAGGGTAGGTTGATCAAGAGGACATCTGCTACTCCTTCAGCTGATGGTACAGTGCTCGAGGTTAGCCAGGAAGAAGCAGGTTGGCAATATGTTAGCTTCAAGGTGTGGAGGCTCCATCAAGGGCAATCTATAGAGGATGGCACACGTAATGAGGAAGTAGGTTTGGTCGTATTGAGTGGCAAAGTGACGGTGGAGACACCATCAGCAACTTGGGATGATATAGGTAAGCGCAGTAGTGTCTTCGAGGGGAAGCCTTATGTGGTATACCTTCCTCCTGGGATGCCGTTTGTTATATCGGCGGTAAGTGACTGTGAGATAGCACGTTGTGGGTCAAGAGCTGAGAAGGGTGCATCGCCAAGGTTAGTAACCCCTGAAGAGATATCCGAAGAGATCAGAGGTGAAGGCAACGCCCAACGAGTCATCAGGCATCTCTACGAGGCAGATCGTCCGGCTCAGCACATATTTCTGGTCGAGGCTATAACACCTAGTGGAAATTGGTCTAGCTATCCACCACATAAGCATGATAGAAACGATCCTCCAAATGAAACCTACCTAGAGGAGACGTATTATCACCGCTTCAGGCCGGAGCAGGGATTTGGCTATCAGAGAGTTTATACAGATGATAGAGATTTGGATGAGGTCCTACTCATCCAGGACGGTGACTTAGTAATGGTCCCAAGAGGGTATCATCCCGTCGTGACTGCCCCGGGGTATGATCTGTATTATCTGAACGTTATGGCTGGCCCGATTAGGCAATGGAGGTTCAAAGACGATCCGGCGCATGCCTGGGTAGCCTCTTCATGGAAGCCTTATGGGGGATGAGGAGATGGCAACCTTTAAACTCACTACAGCACAAGCGATAGTTAAGTTTCTAAGTGCTCAATACACTGAGAGAGATGGTATCGAGCACAAGATGTTTCGTGGGGTGTTTGGGATATTTGGGCACGGCAACGTGACGGGGTTGGGTCAGGCACTGGAGGAAATGGGGCAAGATCTGCCTTACTATAGACCGCAAAATGAGCAAGCAATGGTGCATACTTCTGCTGCCTATGCCAAGATGAAGAACAGGTTAGAGATGTTTGCCTGTACCTCTTCAGTTGGGCCTGGTGCTACTAACATGGTAACTGGAGCTGCTACGGCTACAGTCAATAGGCTACCTGTTCTGCTGCTTCCCGGTGATACCTTTGCCTCAAGGCTTCCTCATCCTGTTCTCCAGCAGCTTGAGCATCCTCTAATGAGAGAGACTACGGTCAATGATGCTTTCAGGCCAGTCTCGAGATTTTGGGATAGGATCACGAGACCAGAACAGGTGCTAGATAGTTTGCCTGAGGCTATGAGGATTCTTACGGATCAGTCAGAAACTGGGGCAGTTACTATTTGTCTTCCTGAAGATGTACAGACGGAAGCTTATGATTATCCAGAGAGTTTCTTTGAGAAGCATGTTCATAGAATTGTACGAACCGTGCCTCCAGAATCACAAATAGTTGAAGCCGCACAGATGATACAGGACTCTAAAAGACCGTTGATAGTTTCGGGTGGAGGAGCTATATATTCTGAAGCATCTGAAGTCCTCGATAAATTCACAAGTACTTTTGGAATCCCTCTCAGCGAGACCCAAGCAGGTAAGGGGGTATTGCCCTGGAATCATGATTGGAATGTGGGGCCTATAGGATCCAATGGGGGATTAGCTGCTAACAGGCTTGCACGCGATGCTGACCTAGTAATATGCGTGGGCACTAGGCTTCAGGACTTTACTACTGCTTCCAAAACTGCTTTTCAGAACCCTGAGGTGCGTTTTATAGGAATCAATATTGCCTCTATGGACGCACATAAGCTGGGGGCTTTGCCGTTGGTAGGTGATGCCCGTAACACTCTTGAAGCTTTATATGGGGCTTTGATCGGCCGGGGGTTCAGTACTTCAGAGGAGTACAGGCATGATGTGGCTAACCTCAAGAGGCTCTGGGATGCTGCTGTGGATGAAGAACGATCTCGTACCATAGCTGGGAAGCTTACAGAGGCTAATGTCATCAAGATAGTCAACGAGTTTAGTAGACCTCAAGATGTGGTGGTATGCGCTGCTGGTGGACTGCCAGGAGATTTGCTTAAGCTCTGGAGAGCTTGTGACCCGAAGGGCTATCATCTTGAGTATGGCTACTCCTGTATGGGTTACGAGATAGCTGGCGGCTTAGGAGTCAAGATGGCAGACCCGTCCAGAGAAGTTTATGTGATGGTCGGGGATGGCAGCTACCTTATGCTTCATACGGAGATCGTGACCTCGTTGCAGGAAGGTTACAAACTGACGATAGTCGTGGTGGATAATTCTGGCTTTCAGTGTATACGGGGCCTACAAATAAGCTCGGGCTCACCTTCGTTCGGTAACGAGCTAAGATATAGGGATAAAAGCACTAACAGGCTTGAGGGTCCGTATATGCAGATAGACTTTGCCAAAAATGCTGAAAGCCTCGGGGCAGTGGGTATGTTTGCTGATAACGCGGCAGATCTCAGATCTGCTTTGGAGCGCGCCTCTAAAGCAGATAGGACTGTGGTTATACATGTACCTGTAGATCCTGATGCCAAAGTCTCGTCCTTTGAAAGCTGGTGGGATGTTCCTGTAGCAGAGGTATCTTCGGAGGAATCGGTAATCAGGGCCAGAAAGGAGTATGAGTCTGCGAGAGAGAAGCAACGCTTCTACTACTAGGGCTCCCATAGGTGTAGGTATCATCGGCCTCGGCAGGATAGGGGCCTTGCATGCTGATCATCTTATGAATGCTGTCCGAGGAGCAAGGTTAGTTAGAGCTGCAGTTGATCCTGCTCATAAGAAGCAGCTTGAGGCTGAGGGTTATCCTATACCACTTACTGATGACCCTGGTGCTTTGGTAAATGATCCTGAGGTGGAGGCGATAGTTATAGCTTCGCCCTCCATCTTTCATTATGAGCACATAGTCCTGGTTACTGAAGCACGTAAGCCACTGTTTTGCGAGAAACCACTTGCCGACAATGTCCCGGATGCTATGAGGGCAGCTGATAAGATAAGAGCATCTGGTATCCCCTTTCAGATTGGTTTTCAACGTAGGTTTGATCCTGGCTACAGAAGAGCTCGTCAGCTGATAGAGCAGGGGTGTATAGGAGTACCAGAGCTATTTAAGGGCGTAACTTGTGATCGCATTCCATCTATAGACTATCTGAAGACCAGCGGAGGGTTGTTCTGGGACTTGGGTGTGCACGATTTCGATGCAGCGCGTTTCTTGACGGGGTTGGAGATAGAGTCTGTGTATGCTCATGGAGCTGTACTCGTGGATAAGCAGCTAGAAGAAATCGATGACGTAGATTATGGACTTGTTATCCTCAGGCTTTCTAATGGGGCTGTGGGTGTCGTACATAACGCTTGGAGGGCTCCCTGGGGTTATGAGATTCGTGCTGAAGTATATGGTTCAGAAGGCAAGGTAGTAACCGAGCTAGATGAGAAGTTTCCTACCAGGTTGTATGATCGAAGAGGGATAGTAATAGACAGGCATACACTATTTACAGAAAGATTTCGCGACGCATACAGGGACGAGATACAAGCTTTTGTTGATGCAATAGTAGCTGGAAAGAACCCTTCTCCAGGAGTAGAGGATGCTGTTAGGGCTCTTTTGGTAGCTGATGCAGCAACTAGAAGTAGAAAAAGCCAAGATTGGGTTCAAATTCCTTTATGAATCTAGGGGTAAGGGGATGAGCAGTTACGTACTTTTACGTAAGGTAAAACTCCGTACTGAGCAGATACCGACTTGGATGGGAGGTGGAGATGCAGTTAGTCACCTGGAGATTATTCGATATAAGGGGGATGTAGGTTGTTATCTCTTTTATCTAAGTAAGGACGGACGCCCGCAAGCAGATATTTACTATGATACTGAAGAAGATGCCATGCTTCAGGCTTGTAGAGAGTTTGGCATTGAGCCCGATGAATGGGAGATAGTTACGCAAGAAGAATAGCAAGCTGAGAGGGTTGGTAGATATGCCTCTTAATGTTAGCGTAGGCACGGCTCCTATAAATTGGAACAACGTTGACGTACCAGGCTACAGGCCTCCCACGCCTTATGAACAGATGCTTGACGAGATGGCACAAGCCGGTTACGAAGGTACAGAGATAGGTCGAGACTTCCCTACAGATCCCAATAAACTGCTAGATGACTTAGCTAGAAGGGGACTTAGGCCGGCTTCTCAATATTGTCCTACTAACCTCAGATCCAGGGCCAATCATGCAGCTGATATTGAATTGGTTACTCGTACAGCCAAGTTTCTTAGCTCCATTGGAGTTGATGTGGTAGTCGTAGCAGATTCGGGTTCTCCTGAACGTTGGGCCATGGCAGGACACGTACCTGAGGATGCTGAGATGGTTGAAGATGAATGGTTGTCAATGGCTGAGGGCCTACATAGGATTGCGGATGTCTGCGCCCAATTGGGAGTTAGGGTTGCTTTTCATAACCATGCGGGCACATACGTGGAAACAGAGAGGGAGTTAGACAAGCTAATGGGTTTGACCGATCCTTATAAGATTGGTCTTTGCTTGGATGTGGGACACCTCCTATATGGTGGGGGCGATGTCCTAGAGGTATGTAAGAAATATGGTGATCGTATCATATACGTGCACCTAAAAGATGTAGATATGGACGTGCTTGATAAGTGTAAACAAGAAGACTTGGGATTTAGAGAAGCCCTCTATATGGGTATTTTTACTGAATTTGGGAAAGGCGGCCTGGACTTCAGAGGCTTTTTCAGTGCCTTGGACGAGCACAATTACTCTGGATGGGTCATTGTCGAGCAAGATACCACTAAGCTATCGCCGCTTGAGTCCGCAAGACATAATCGTCAGTTTCTAAGAGAAAATTTTGGCATATAAGTCAAATTAGCACTGCTCATAAGAAAGGGTAGGATGGGAGTCTAACCTTACTCCGCTGGTTATGGTGTGTTATACTGGTGAGTGTATAAAACGCACGTTCCCGGATGGCTAGGTCCTGCCAGATATGTGTTCTGGTCCCTGGTTGTGGAAGGGAGCGGAGGATTATAAAAAAGGAGGTTGTCATTTGGCAAACGTAATCAATATGAAGGCTTTGTTGGAAGCAGGCGTTCACTTTGGGCATCAGGCAAAGCGCTGGAACCCAAAGATGAAGCCTTATATATTCACCGAGCGCAATGGTATCCATATAATTGATCTGGCTCAGACCGTACGTGCGCTCAACGAAGCTTATGACTTTGTTGCCGATACTGTGGCTAATGGCGGCACAGTCCTTTTTGTTGGTACCAAGAAGCAGGCTCAGGATGCCATAGCAGAAGAAGCAACCCGTGCTGGGCAGTTCTACGTTAACCAGCGTTGGATGGGTGGTATGCTCACCAACTTTGTTACCATCAAGTCCAGGCTCCGTACTATGGAAGAGCTGGAGCGTAGAAAGCTTGAAGGCGACTTTGACCGCCTACCTAAAAAAGAAGCCCTAAAGCTCGAGAGGGAGCTTGAGAGGCTCAATAAGATGCTGGGCGGTCTAAGAGGTATGGATAGTTTGCCTTCCATTGTTTACGTGGTTGATCCACGGAAGGAATACATAGCAGTATCGGAAGCCAATAGATTGGGCATTCCAGTAGTAGCTATGGTAGACACCAACTGCGACCCGGATGTAATAGACTGGGTAATACCAGCGAATGATGATGCCATTAGAGCGGTTAGGCTGATAACCAGCAAGATAGCTGATGCTGCTCTTGAAGGCAGAATGCGTAGAGAGAGCCTAGCTGCTGAAGAAGGTGAAGAGGTCTTTGTCGAAGGGCCAGAGGTGATAGAAGAGCTACAGACGGTCTTTGAGCCAGAGGAATCTGCGCCTGCTGCAACACAGAGTAGTAGTGAGACAAGCGCTGAGAGCTCGGATGAAGCGTCCGAGAGTGAGTCAGATCTAGCCACCGTGTAGGTTTATCCCTAAATATAGGGTGCAAGTCGGAGGGTAGGGGCGGTGCTCCGACCCTCTTTTTTGTGTAAAAACAAACATAGTATTTATTAGGAGGAAAACCGAGGTGACCATATCTAAGGAAGCGATTATTGAACTAAGAGAAAGAACAGGTGCTGGCATAATGGATGCCCGTAGAGCTCTGGAAGAGGCTGGTGGTGATATCGAGCGAGCAGCTGAGATCCTTCGTGAGAAGGGACTATCAGTAGTAGCTAAGAAGGCCGGCAGAGAGGCCAAACAGGGACTTATAGAGTCCTATGTGCATGCTGGTAGGCTTGGGGCTCTCATAGAGCTCAATTGTGAGACCGACTTCGTAGCACGCACTGATGATTTCAAGAATCTTGCCAAGGAAATAGCAATGCAGGCTGCTGCTAATGGGGCGGGCTCTGTGGAGGAACTTCTTTCTCAAGCCTACAATCGTGATTCTAGCAAGACCATTCAGGATCTGATTAACGACACCATTGCTCGGGTTGGTGAAAACATAGTTCTTCGTAGAGTTTGCAGGTTTGCACTTGGTGAAGAGTAGTTTCCAATAAAGGGGGCGCAAAAAGCGCCCCCTTTCGTATATTATCGTATTGGCTCTATTATGTAAGCCTTCTAGACAGGAAATAGGGGGTGATGTCCTGTGGCCAAATATAATCGCGTTCTTCTCAAGTTGAGCGGTGAGGCCTTGATGGGCAAGATGGGGTACGGGATAGATCCTGAGGTAGTGCGAGATATAGCAGGGCAGATAAAGCGTGTGGCATCTCAGGGGGTACAGGTTGCTGTTGTGCTGGGCGGAGGCAATATATGGCGAGGCCTAAGCGCAGCGTCACATGGTATGGATAGGGCAGTGGCCGACTACATGGGTATGCTTGCTACCGTTCTTAATTCTCTGGCTTTACAAGATGCTCTTGAAAAGATGGATTGTGAAACCAGAGTTATGACTGCTATAGAGATGCCACAAGTTGCCGAACCATATATTAGAAGACGTGCAATAAGACATATGGAGAAAGGTCGAGTGGTGATACTCGCAGCTGGCACGGGCAATCCGTACTTCAGTACGGATACAGCTGCTGCACTCCGTGCGCTCGAGCTGCATGCGGAAGTTATTCTGTTTGCTAAAAATAATGTTGATGGTGTTTATTCCTCTGATCCTAATGTCTACCCTGATGCTGTAAAGTACGATGAAATCACCTTTAAGGAGGCTATCCAGCTCGGCCTTAAGGTTATAGATGGCCCAGCCCTTGCTCTCTGTCAGGAGAACTCTCTACCTGTGTTGGTATTTGGGATCCAAGAGCCAGACAGTATAGTAAGAGTGATATCAGGCGATAAGCTTGGAACTGTAGTAAGCTAAACTACGGTCAAAATATTAATTGTTGGGAGGAGTGCGAGATGATAGACGACTTGTTGGCAGATGCCGAAAAGCGTATGCGTCATAGCATTGATGTTCTTAAAAAGGATCTGTCTAACATAAGATCTGGTAGAGCGACTCCAGGGCTTGTCGAGCATATAGAGGTCGAGTACTATGGAGTACCAACACCTCTGATTCAACTTGCTAGTATATCTGTGCCTGAGCCGAGAATGATAGCTATTACTCCTTGGGATCCTAATTCTATAGGACCTATCGAAAAGGCTATACAGAAATCCGAGCTTGGGCTTAATCCCTCAAATGATGGCAAGATTATACGCATACTTGTTCCGCCTCTAACAGAGGAGCGAAGGCGGAGTTTGGTCAAGATGGTTCGTCAGAGAGTTGAGGAAGATAGAGTTGCCATCAGAAACATTCGTCGTGATGTCATGAACGACATCAAGCAGATGCAGCATGAGAAGATGATTAGCGAGGACGAGGCTCGTAGAGCTCAGGAGAAGCTGCAGCAGCTGACTGATAAATATATCAAGGAAGCAGACAACCTTGGTGAGCAAAAAGAGCAGGAGATACTGACAGTTTGAGTAACGGTATACCCAATCACATCGGGATAATCATGGACGGTAATGGTCGATGGGCCGTTAATCAAGGTCTGCCAAGATACGAAGGCCATCGTGCCGGTGTACGTAACATACGCAATGTGGTCGAGGCATGTGTGGAATTGGGCATCAAGTATCTGACCGTCTATGCTTTCTCTACCGAGAATTGGTCTCGACCGCCTGAAGAAGTATCTATGCTCCTCTCTATACTCGAGAACGTCCTTCAGACTGAAACACCTGAGCTTCACAAGAACGGAGTCCAGATACGTCACCTCGGCAGCCTAGACGAACTTCCTGAGCATCTACAGCACGAGATAAGGAAAGCTCTAGAGCTTACAAAGCATAACAACAGGTTGGTTCTAAGCGTCGCTTATAATTACGGTGGCAGGGCCGAGATCATACATGCCGTCAAAAAGATAGTGTCAGATCATGTTCCGCCTGATAAGATCGATGAAAATCTCTTTAGCCAATATCTTTACACCGCAGGACTACCCGATCCTGATCTTATCATCCGGACGGCAGGAGAGATGAGGCTTTCCAATTTTCTCATTTGGCAAGCAGCCTACGCGGAGTATTGGTCAACGCCAGTTTTTTGGCCGGACTTCACTAAAGATCATCTTAGACAGGCGATCGAGGACTATGGTCGTCGTCAACGTAAATTCGGAGGACTTCTTGAAGAGGATTAAACCTTGCCTTCAGGGTTCCTAATCAGGTCTATTAGTAGCGTCCTAGTTATACTTGTTGCAGCAGCGGTTGTCTATAGCCCCAGATCTATACTGATCCTATTGCTAATAGTCCTTGCCTTTATTGGGGCGCTTGAGCTGTATAGGATGATCTCATCTCTTTATCCAGGCATCCCTCTTGGGTTGCTGCTTCTACTTACGGTCTCTATTGTGATAAGCGGGGCTTTGGCTAACATGACTAGTCAGTTATCTTGGGTATTATTTGCGTGCTGTGCTAGTGTGTTATTGCCCGCGGTGTTTTCTGTGCTACGTCTCAAGCCCCAGGAGGGGGTGATTGCGTGGTTATTTACAACAGGCTCCAGCCTGTACGTAGGTTTACCCATGGCTCATATAGAGCTTATTAGGGGGTTGGAATCAGGACGTGAATGGCTTATCTTGGCCATAATCTCTACATGGGTTACAGATACTAGCGCTTATGTAGCGGGTAGTATGTTTGGAAGAAGGAAGCTGGCACCCAAAATCAGCCCAGGAAAGACTGTCGAAGGGGCTATGGCTTCAACAGTATTCACTATCCTGTTAGTTACAATTCTTGTACCCTTGTTTCGACTACCTATAAGCCTTGTTTGGGGACCTATAGTGGGCCTAGCGCTTGCCTTTGCCTGTCAGCTGGGCGATCTCGCAGAGTCGTTCATAAAGAGGGCTGTTGGGGTGAAAGACTCCGGGAACATAATCCCCGGGCATGGCGGCCTGCTAGATCGTATAGATGGTCTTTTATGGGTCGTCTTGATAACTTACTATATAGCCAAGTTGGCAGTTACGTGACCTCCTTAGCTGAAAAGCCTTCTATAGCATAGGCAATCTTGGCTTTACATATTGTAGCCACAAGTTGCAAGTTTTGATTCATTAGCACCAGGTCAGCGTCGTACCCAGGCTCGATCAAGCCCTTTCTAGATTCGACTGATGCAGATATTGCTGGGTTCAAAGTAAGCATTCTTACGGCATCAGGTAATTCTACTTCTATTTTTTCTATCATGTTCCTCAATGCTTGATCCATAGTGAGAACGCTTCCGGTTAATCTGCCATCTTCAAGGCGAGCTGCCCCATCTATTACCTTAGCTTTTTGTCCTCCGAAAGTAAATTCCATACTTGGGCATCCAGCAGCAGATAAAGCATCTGTGATTACAATCGTCCTATCGGATCCTAGCGCTTTGACGAGTATTTTAACGACTGCTGGATGAACATGTACGCCATCTGCTATAACCTCTCCCATTACTTGTGGTGACTCAGCAATTGCTCCCAATGTACCTGGCTCTCTGTGATGTAGTGGAGGCATGGCATTGAAACAATGAGTCGCATGGGTTATTCCCCATCCGATAGCTTCAAGAGCTTGCTCATAGGTTGAGTTGGTATGTCCTATACTTACCCTAACGCCATTATCTATGAGTAGACTTATCATCTCGCGTGCATTTGGTAGTTCTGGTGCTATAGTAACCAGCCGTAGATGCCCCTTGGAAGATTGAAGTATAGATTTTGTTTCATCAATGTCGGGTGTTCGAAGCCATGAGGTATCATGTGCTCCTCGCTTCTCAGGGCTAATATATGGGCCCTCCAGGTGAATCCCCAGAGGCTCTGCTCCTTCCTGATAGCTTTCTATAGCATTTACTGCGGCTTGTATTTGCGCTATCGGTATACCATGTGGTATACCAACTACTCCGATGAGAAATGAAGTTACCCCAGTTGAGGGTGCCCATTTGCAGTATGAAAGTATTTCTTGTGGGTCGGTAGTATGCAGATCAAACCCTCCGCCTCCATGTGTATGCACGTCGATAAAACCTGGGAGGATATAGAAGTCTGATGCATCGATGACTTTGAAGCCGTCTTGTAAGTTGGTGTCTTGATAGCTGATTAGTCCATTTGAGAGTTTCAAGCCTGGGTTTTGCCTTATCCCGCGAGCATCTACTATGTTTCCACCACGAATAAATATCTCCATCTAGATAACCTCAGATCTTTCCTGGAGTTTCATGTTATTATGCTAACATACTTGTTGTCTTTTCATTTTATATCTTGGTACTCACTTAGCTTATGAGAAGACGAATCATTACAGGATTAGAAAGACTTTTATCGCAGGGAAATGAGGCAGTGGAGGGGCGTCCTATCGCTCTTCTGACTAATCATACTGGCGTGGATAGGAATATGCGCCATATCGTTGATTTACTTGCTTCTGATGACCGTTTTGACCTAGTGGCACTACTTGCACCAGAGCATGGTATAAGAGGTGAGGTGCAAGCTGGGGAGAAAGTTTCGAGCTATATTGACCCTAGAACTGGAATTCCAGTACATAGCCTTTATGGGGAATCCTATGAACCAGAGGATCAACTCCTAAGAGATATAGATGCAATAGTTGTTGATTTGCAGGACGTAGGTGTGCGCTATGCTACTTATACGTCTACGCTGTTGAGGGTAATGACTAAGGCTTCACGCTTCGATGTAGATGTAATAATTCTTGATAGACCTAACCCTCTCTCACCAAAGGGTATTCATGGCCCCTTACTACAGAAGGAGTACACTTCTTTTGTTGGATTTCATGATGTGCCTGTCTTGCATGGAATGACGTTGGGTGAGACAGCATGTCTTTTGGCTCATGAATTGGGACTAAGAGCACCTATAGTAATAGAGATGGAAGGTTGGGCAAGGCACTTATGGTATGATGATACAGACTTAGTATGGGTGCAACCTTCTCCCAATCTACCAACTATGGACTCCCTGCTGTTATATCCTGGCACTTGTCTTATAGAGGGAACTAATATATCTGAAGGCAGGGGAACAACTAGACCTTTCGAATATATAGGAGCACCCTGGATAGATCCATATGCATTACTGGAGACACTAAGGAAATTTGAGTTTCCTGGGGTGTTGTTTCGCGCTACATATTTTACGCCTATGTTCTCAAAACATTCTGGCCGGTCGTGTGGAGGCTTACAAGTACATATATTGGATCGATATGCATTGAGGCCGGTGGAATTGGGGGCGTATCTTCTGAGAGCCTTTTATTTGCAGGATGAAGAAAAATTCGAATGGATACAAAACAGTGAAGGTAAGTTCTTTGTGGACCTGCTGATAGGTAGTGACAAGCTGCGTAAAGCTGTTACCTCAAATACCGATAGTGAATTCCTAGATTTGGTAACAGTTTGGAGAGAAGATGCACTATCTTTTATAGATAGATTCCGGGAAGTACAGCTCTATCAGTAATTTTGTAAGGAAGTGGTTATGATAGAGGATCTTGAACAGGTACTTAAGTCTTTGGAGACTGAGAAGATCAATCCAGCAACTACTAATATAGATAAGATGTCTCCATTAGAGATAGTTCAGGTAATGAATTCTGAGGATGCTAAGGTAATTTTGGCTATTCAGAAAGAACTGCCAAAGATAGCACGTGCTATAGAGGAGATAGCTGCAAGGCTACGTAAAGGCGGCAGGCTTATATACATGGGTGCTGGCACCTCTGGAAGATTAGGTGTGTTAGATGCTTCAGAATGTCCTCCTACTTTCAGTACTCCAGAGGGCATGGTAATAGGTTGGGTAGCAGGCGGGCCGGAAGCTTTGGTTAGGTCTATAGAAGAGATAGAAGACAGTGCGGAAGCAGGGCGTGCTGATGCTCAAAAGTTGGGTGTAAGTAATATGGATGCACTGGTGGGTATTGCTGCTAGTGGTAGAACGCCATATGTGCTTGGTGCTGTCGCTTATGCGAAGGAAAAGGGAGCACTGACTATAGGTTTAGCTTGTAACCCCAAGACTCCGTTAGAAAGAATAGTGGATATCATGATAGCCCCTGTGGTTGGTCCCGAAGTTATCGTAGGTTCCACCCGACTAAAAGCAGGTACTGCTGAGAAGATGGTGCTAAACATGCTAAGTACAGGTAGTATGATACTTCTTGGGAAAACATACGGTAACTTGATGGTAGATCTCCAACCCAGAAGCTCCAAGCTAAGGAGAAGAGCTGTATCGATACTTCAAGCAGCTACAGGCGTGAGTGAGCAGGAAGCTGAGAACATCCTTAAAAGATCCAACTACAATCTCAAAGTGGCGATAATAATGGCAAAGACAGGGCTTGACTTTGATGATGCTAGAAGAAGGCTTCAGGCGGCTAACGGTGTTGTAAGAAACGTTCTAGAGGAGTTGGGCCTTGAGTGAGGTTTTTGTAGGCGTTGATTCTGGAGGTAGTAAAACCCTTGCTGTTGTAGTCGATGCTGCCGGCAATGAACTAAGTAGGAAATCTGGTGCAGGCGCTAATTATGCTGTTTCAGGTCTGGACTGGGTAGTGCACACGATAACCTCAGTTGTATCGGAGGCTCTGTCGCTAGCGGGCATTACTGATAAGCCTAAGGCTGCATGGCTAGGTATTGCAGGTACTGATAGACCCGAAGATTATGATGCGCTGTATCCGGCACTCTCCTCGGTTGCCGATAAAATAAAGATCACTAATGATGGTGACCTGGGCTTGTGTGCCCTTAGGGATAACGTTGGTATAGCTATTATAGCTGGTACTGGTGCCATAGCGGTTGGTGTTGATGTGAAAGGTAAGAGGAGCAGGACTGGTGGTTGGGGACATATTATTGGTGATGAAGGCAGCGGCTATGATATAGGTAGGAGAGGATTACAGGCTGCAGTTAGAATGGCAGATGGCAGGGGAGTTAACACCTCCTTGCTGGACAAGATACTGCATAAATGGTCTTTACATGATCCCTCCGAAATAATTCCAAAAGTGTATCATAACTACGATAAGGCTTTGGTTGCTTCTGTGGCTGAGATTGTTTTCGAGGCAGCTGCAGAGGGGGATCAAGCATCAAAGCAGATAATAGCCGATTCTATTCGTGAGATAGCTTTGCTGGCTCTACCTCTTGCACGCCGGCTGGAGTTCCCAAATGGTGAGGTGCCGTTGGCTCTTTGTGGTGGGCTATTGGTCGGTAACACCAGTTTTCGGGAAGGAGTATTAGATATAGTCTCTCAACATTGCAAGTTGGGTCAAGTTGAGGTAGTGCAAGAGCCTGCGTTGGCGGCAGCCCGAGCTGCCAGAAATATCTAGTCAGTTAGGCAGTACTGGATTTAGATTGTAGCATTTTTAGGTTTATAAGGGTTTCCTTAATGGCTGCTCTTTCCCTGTTATAGGTCTCTTGATCTAACTTTCCTTCTGATAACTGATTGTCAAGAGATGCTAGCTCTGCTAGTAATTTATTGTATAAAGCCTGCTCGGAGACCTGCTTGCTTTTTCTACTGATGAGAGCTAGTGTTGAGGCCAGCATCAGGATTATTAGTCCCGCTGTAGCTATCCAAATCTGTGGGTTGTTGGGCCTTATAGTCCATATATTTACTGGTAATCCGCTAAACGTGATATCCAGGGTGGTTCTATTTTGAAATGGGCCACCGACAAGAAGATTATATCTACTGCCCCAAAGAGATACAGGATCACCAGCTTTCAGTTGGGAAGAACTTATGCTTGGGCCGCCCTCTTTCCCGAGCAGCCTGAACTCCTTTGTAGGGTAGGGTAAAGTAAGTTGAAAGTTGTAATTGCTCTGATCTACGCTATACGGGATGCTATAGGTAAAAGTTACCTCATTAGGCCCGGGATATATGGGTAAGTTTGTGCCGAATCCTCTATCGGTCTGAATCATCTGATAGTTGGCCAGTCTGCCCAGACCTGTTAGTTGATCCGCCCCTGATGGTAGCGAGAATCTCAATAGTCCCATAGGCCCTTTGGGTCCGTTGGTGGTAGGCAGAAAAGTCTTATTGGTAGGATTCTGGATCATGAACGTCTCTAGGACGAAAGCCCTCTGCGTAGTTTTATCTGTGTCTAGTAGCACTAAAGAAGCAGATTCAATATGAATTATAGAATCATCAAATGTGGTCTCGTAGACTTTGAGATCATACTTGCGACTGGGGTTTTTGTCAGTTAGCTGTATGTTCTGTGAAGTGTACTCTACGCCTTTGTATTTCGCGTAGACTATATAGTTGTAGTTGTCACCTACTGGCAGACTATTAAACTGGAAATAACCATTGGCATCTGTCTTCGTGGACTTGTTGGGCTGTTCTGTTTGTCCGTTAGTCCAATATAGGTTCACCGAGTACCCACTGAGTGGGCGAGATGTTGTCCCATTTATCAGTCTGCCGCTTATCTTCCCGTTTGCTGCAGCATTTACGTTCGAACTAATCGTACTACTAACTAGTAGGAATGCAATGAGGGTTATTAAGATTTGAAGTCCGTGTACTCTCATTTCCCTGACCAAGAAACTCCTTTATCGCGGCTGACGTAGATGTTGCCAGCGGAGTCTACAGCATACATGACATCATTTCCAACTGCTAAGGCTCTTAGGTCTTTTGATAATCCAATCTTTACCCAGCTTGTACCGTAATCGGTGGACTTGAAGAGCCCTATATCTGTGGCTGCATACAATGTCCCCTGGATGTTCCCACCATTTGGAAGTGTACCTCTCTCCCCGCTAGATCTGTCATATACTACGTATCTAACGTTCTTGGTGGGTAGCGCTCCGTTTACCGTGCCGTTAGCACTACCCCAAGCTCCTTGTGTACCAACAAATACACCTGCCGGACTAGAACCAAATATGACTAGAGGATCGGTAGAGGCTATGGTTGCCGATGAAACGCCTGCTTGTTCTGGGCCAGTAGTTTTAATCCAGCTGGCACCATTGTTTGATCCTATGTATAGGTTGCCCTCTGCATCAAATCCATATATCTTTGAGTTTTCGTTGTCAACTGTGATAGCTACCAGCCTTGGGGCATTTGATATTCTAATCCATGATTTGCCTTGATCCTCTGATGTCCATACTTGGGAGTTGACTAAAGCAAATAAACGGTTATCAGTAGTACTTATGGATGTTACGTTACCTTGTATGCCGGAAAGGGATTCCCAAGTCTTACCACCATCAGTACTCTTCCAGATAGTAGTGCCATCTCCTGCAAACACTAGGTCGCCAGATCCATATGTAGCTATAGTCTGCACATTGTTCGATGGAATGGTACCTACTGCTCTAGCGCTGGCATTTCTAGCTGTCTGTTGGAGGTAAATAACTGCGGTCGCCAGAGCAAATAATAAGCAAGCTATAACTATAGATGTTAGGGCTTTTCCTCGCCTGTCTAGGGAGGGTAATACAACACGCTTTGTAGTCGGAGTTCTAAGTTGTAAATTGGGTGTTGGCTCGATCGATGTAGCCTGGAGTTTGGTTCCACACTTGGAGCAGAACGAATCATCTTTATCTACCCTGGCTGAACACCTTGGACATACTAATTCCTGTGCTTCAGTTACGGATTGATTGGTCTTGATCATCAAAAGATCGTGTTCTATTTGCCTGTCGATGTAGGCTAGATCATTTTCTGCTGAATCTGTACCATATCCTGCCGTAGTGCTGACAAGTTCTCTATATTGGAGACGTAGTTGCCTATAGTCTTCTTCGCTCAGCTTGCCTAACCTGTAATCAGTTTCTATATCTGCAAGAGCTTCCAATGCCATATCATGAATACTGGAATCTCCTTGGTCAATTAGAGCGTTCTGGAGATACACGTAGGAGGGCCTACGTGTAAATAAAGGCTGAAGCACAAAAACTACCACAACCAGGAATATAATCGCTGCAGCTAGAGCTATTACCACAGTTCAGAAACCCTTCGATCCTTGATCTCTTGCAGAATCTCAGCATCCTCTAGCTCGGTATCTGATACATGATTTGAGCTATCTATCATGGAGACAGATTTTCTTCTAACCCACTTATTCATGGCAAAGAGTAGGGCTATTCCACAAATGATTATGGCCAATATAGGCCAGGACCAAACAAGGAGTCCAAAGCCCTCCTTGGGAGGGGTCAGTAATATTTGCTCACCATACTGCTGCACAAAGTATGCTTTTATCTCTTCTGGAGTCTCACCAGCAAGTAGTTTCTCTTTGATGGTTTCTCTCATATCTGCGGCCAAAGGGGATGGAGAGTCAGCAACTGACTCGTTTTCACACACTAAACACTTTAGGTCCTTTGCTATTTGTCTTACCTGATCATCTATGTTAGCAGGCTGTGATTTGGCAAATACCTTGTTATTGATTACAAAGGTGGGAGCTAGTAGTAGGAGTAAAGTTATGATGTTGACTATCAATAGATCTACTAATCTAAGCCTGGACATTCGCGCCTACCTGGTTAACTAATACCTCTGCAGCTGTACTCCTTTGTCTGACCACGCTTCTCCTTGCCTGTGGCCATGCACATATTAGGGTACCAATTACAAATAGTACACCACCCCACCATATAAGAGCCACCATGGGATTTATAAATACCCTAACAGTTGCGTTGCCGTTTTGATCTATATCGCTTATTAGCACGTATATATCATCTAGGTTGGGAAATAGAGTTTTGATAGCCACTCCAGTAACAGGCTGGTCTTCCCAATTCTTATAAATCCTTTTCTCAGGGCGTATGTTACCAAGGTACTCTTGCCCATGTCTGAGGCTTAAATCCGCATAGATTACCTGAACGCTTGGTCTCTGTATAACGTATAGGCCATTGCTTGTTAGGGTATAGCCATCCACACTCATAGACTGGCCCTTCTGCAGCGTGCGCGTGGATTCATACTGATAGAAGCTAGAGGCTGTTATGCCTACTGCTAGTAGCAACATAGCTAAGTGGACTATATATCCGCCGTATCTTCGTCTATTTCTTCTAACTATATTTACCAAAGCAATCACAAAGGGCTCAGAAGTGTTCCTACTTCTAGCAGCTGCAGCCTTATAGAATTCTATACAGGTGGCTATGAAAACAAACGTTATAGCAGAGAAAGATAGCAGCGCGGGGAATTTTCTTACGCCCAGCAGGAATAGAAGTGATCCTACTATTACTCCAGATACTGCTGGGAGTGCTAGGTTGCGTATAAATCTGTGACCCGAGCTACGGCGCCATGCTAACAACGTTCCAATGCCAATTAGGAGTATCAATAGCAGGAATAAAGGCCCATTCACTTGCTTGAAGAATGGCGGCCCTACCGATACCTTTGCCCCTCTAACCACCTCTGATATGAGCGGGAATATGGTACCCCAGAAGGTGGCGAAAGTAATTCCAAGTATCAATAGATTGTTCATTAGGAAACTGGCCTCTTTAGACAGCAGGGAATCAAAACTTCCCTCTGTCTTCAGCTTGGGCAACCTGAAGAATATTAGTCCCAATGAGAATATAGTTGCTATACCCAGGAAGGTGAAGAAGAACGGCCCTAGACTGGAAAGTGCGAAAGCATGTACAGAGGAGATTACACCGCTACGTACAATGAAAGTGCCGAATATGGCTAGAAGGAAGGTCAAAACCACGAGTCCCAGGTTCCATACCTTGAGCATTCCGCGACGCTCTTGAACCATGGTTGAGTGAATGAATGCTGTCGCGGTTAACCATGGCATGAGCGCAGCATTCTCAACAGGGTCCCAACCCCAGTACCCCCCCCAGCCAAGCACATGATAGGCCCACCATGCGCCTATAAGCAACCCTATACCTTGTATTAGCCATCCGATAAGCATCCATCTTCGGATAGCCAGCAACCATTCCTTGCCGAGCCTTCCAGTTAGTAAGGCTGCTATGGCATAAGCAAAGGGTATAGAGAAACTCATGTAACCAGTAAGTAGGAATGGGGGATGAAATCTCATCCCTGGGTCCATGAGGAGTGGGTTGAGTCCTTGCCCATCAACCGCTTCGACCGCTAGCCTCTCAAACGGATTGGAGACGAAGCTTAGAAGCAATAGGAAGAATACTTCTATACCAAGAAGTACTGACCCGACATAAGGAGCTAGTTCTGGATAATTCTTCCTAGCATGCCAAACTGCGATGGCCGAGAAGATAGTCAACATCCAAGCCCAGAACAAAAGCGACCCTGCTTGCCCGCCCCAGAAGCTCGTGAATAGATAACTGGGACTCATATCTCTACTAGATGTCTGGGCTACGTAGGCGATCCTAAAGTCATGGGTAAAAAGTGCCCAGAACATGAATCCGCTTGCCAGAGTAACCAGAAAGGCGTTTGCGAATATTGCATGCTGAGAGCTTCTAACAAGCAGATTGCCTCTCAGCTTGCTATACAACCTGCTCTCGCTGTTAGACAGCAACCAGGAGCCATAAGCTCCTGTTATCAATCCATATACTGCTAATGCAAAAGCTACGATTAGAGCAAGGAAAGCTATATCAGAAGGTATCACTGTGTATTTCCTTGAGATGATTTGGACTGGAACTTG
>NZ_JANZYQ010000004.1:0-128150 GCF_059335935.1 Thermobaculum sp. T2p | reverse complement strand
CCAGTACAAACCTGGCAGGCTGCATATTAGGACTACTAGTGTGATGATAGCTAGATCAAGGATGAGGCTCTTCGAGAGAGTATACTGCCTAGAGTCTTTAGACACTCTACCTCCAAGGAATTAAGCCTTGCTAAGGAACAAGTAAATGAGCCTGATCATTATACCAATACAGTAATACATACCACTTTTAGCACATACAAAAAGACTCCTCACTCTGTGAGGAGTCTGTAGACAATTTTATAGTAAATATTCCCAGACTTTACCTGCAACAAGGGGTGATATTAAGATGGGACTACCTGATACTCAGGCCAATGTAGATTTGGAATAACTCTTTTCCCGAACTCCTTTATGAACTGCTCTTGGTTACGACCAACATTATGTACGTAGACCTCACTAAACCCAAGATCAATAAAGTGTTGTATATGTTCTCGATGTTCTTCCAAGTCAGCTGATATTAGTACTCTGCCCTTGAAGTTCTCAGGTCTTACTAGCTTGGCCATAGCCTCGAAGTCTTCGGGATTACGGATATCCTGCTTAGGGAAGTTCATGCCCCCGTTGGGCCACTCCTTAATAGCCTGTTCCATCGCAGCTTCTTGAGACTCAGCCCAAGATACGTGTAGCTGGATTATCTTAGGCATCTTGGATGGATCCTTGCCTGCTTCCCGAGCCCCCTTCTCGAACCTGCCAAGCAGCATCTTGATCTTCTCATCTGCTGCACCTACGGTGATGATACCATCTACCATGCGTCCCGTACGCTCGCTCATAATAGGACCAGAGGTGGCCACATAGATAGGGGGAGGAGTTTCTGGCAGAGTGTACAGTTTGGCGGTCTCCATTCTGATGTGTTTACCTTGATACTTCACAGGTTTACCTGTAAACAGTTTCTGGATCACCTCGATCGACTCCATCAGCTTCTCTAGACGAGTCGCCGGCTCAGGCCAGTACTCAGCCACAATGTGCTCGTTCAGCGCCTCACCCGCACCCAATCCAAGCCAGAACCTGCCAGGGAACATAGCTTCTAAAGTAGCAGCAGCTTGAGCAACAATCGCAGGATGATATCTATACCCTGGCGGTGTTACTCCGGTACCAAACCTTAGAGAAGTCTGAGCACCTAGAGCACCCATCCAGGACCACACAAAAGCACTCTGGCCTTGCTGCGGAGTCCAGGGATGAAAATGATCTGATGCCATCACTGAGGTAAAGCCCACATCCTCGGCCAGCTGACACCACTTCAGTAGGTCCGTAGGATGAAACTGCTCAAACATCGCAGCGTAGCCTATAACTCCCATAACCAACCTCCTAAAGAATCACCTGAATAGATCACGCTCTGCGGGCATTACTAGGGATCTTGCGTACCCCTCACTTTGCTCGTAAGGATATCCTCTAACTATAGCTACGGGCACAGCGCTCAACTTACCCATTACCAGTTCTGCAGCACCGGCTATCTCGTCCGCTATTGCCATCACAGTTACAACTAGATCTCTACCATATATGTCTGCCTGTCCCCTATAGTCAGCAACAGGGGACAGGCCATAAACACCAATCGCTACATTTACTATACCGCTTCTCCAAGGCCTACCAAAGGAGTCGGTGATAATCACTGGTAAGTGAAAGCCAGTGCGCTCCTCTAAACGCTTTCCTATAGATCTGGCTGAGGCATCCGGATCCAAGGGTAGGAGGCATACACACTCTTCCCCCCTGACATTAGAAGCATCTACGCCCGCATTAGCGCACACAAATCCATGCCTGGTCTCAGAAATAATGATGCCTCTGTCCATACGCACTATGCGGCTACTCTCTCGAAGCACAACCTCTACATGTCGAGGGTCTTTGCCGTACTGCTCAGCATAACGTCTTGCGAGATCTGAAGGCACCACCGATCGGAGGTCCACAAGACGTCCTTCGGATTTGCTAACCACTTTGTGAGCAATTACCAGGATGTCCCCCTCTTGAAGGACCAGGTTGTTCCGATTAAGTGTTGACCAAATTATCTCAGCAAGGTCATCGCCAGGCTGGACCTCAGGAATACCAGGAACAGGTATTATCTGCAAAGGGGTTAGCTTATCCAACTTATCTAAGCTCCCATCTTAGCTCCCGACATACTGGTGACCTGCGAGATCTGTGCTAAAACCCCAGGATCTAAGATCTCTTCTAAGCCGCTTATCTTGTGACCTCGCAGCGCCGCCAAGTCTAGTATGTCTTGAGGATAGTCCAGATCCAAGGCTGTATTCTGAGATTGGTACACTAAAAACTGCACTCCAAGCTTTTCACAGTTGCTGCGAAAACGCTCATAACTATTACCCCCAAATGTAAAAGGCAAAAGATAAGGCGGATGCAAAAACAGCACATTAGTACCCACATTCCGCTTGTCTGGCGCTATTACACAAGAGGGTTTACTTGAACCCAACCTGACGATCGTCTTTATATCCTTATCGGATATCATTGGAAGATCGCCAAACACAACAAGCAGAGCATCATAGTTCTGGCATAGCTCACCCCTGGCCAACTCCAGAGAAGGATTAAGCTCATCTCCCTGGTCCGGGATGAACTTGACGCACAAGTCACAGGCCATATCCCTAACCTGTGGATCGCTTGCTACCAAATAAACATCGCCAATCTGCGCTTTCTGCAAAGCAGATAATACCCTACGCAGGGTGACCATCATGAGCTGGCGTCTCTGGCTTCTGTCCAGAGTATCCGCCATCCTCATCTTAGCTTTATCTAACTTCTTTACGGGTACAAGTACAGCTATGTTCATAGTGCTCAACTTACAGAAACTTCCGAGACTAGCCTACTACCAAATGTTAACAGCTCTTGTGCCAAACGTTGGCGATCTTCTATGGTATTCATTATCGTATTGGTCACTAATACTGATAACCCAAGAGATCTCACATTTTCTTCCAGATCAGCATCGACATTATCTATAACAATACCATTCACGATACCTTTATAATACTTAGCGATCCCCAGCGGGGAAACGTCAAAACCCATAGAACGCATCATATCCGCAGCAGGTCCCTTGATAGCGCTACCCCCTACAATAGGACTCACAGCCACCTTAGGCGCAGAACTTGCACCTATAGCCTCTCTAATACCTCTAACGTTAAGAATTGGTCCAATACTCACAAAAGGATTAGAGGGGCAGAAAACTATCAACTCCGCAGACCTTATAGCCGATAGCACCTCTTGTGTAGCTTGAGCACGATCTATACCAGCAAACTCCACCTTAGCTACCTCAGGCTCGTGCCTATATCTTACAAAGTACTCTTGAAATTCAAGCACTCTTCCATCAGTAGCAAAGATTGTCGTCGATACTGGTTCATTACACATGGGCAGTAATTTGGATCGAACCCCCAGAGCAGTCGCTAGCTCACCGGTTACCTGAGTAATTGTTTTACCACTACTAAGCAGTTCTGTTCTGATCAAATGAGTAGCCAAGTCCCTGTCGCCTATTAGGAACCAAGTATCTCTGCCATATCTTGCTATCATCTCAAGAGCATTTGTAGTATCCCCCTGCACTCCCCATCCAGTTTGGGGATTAGCGATCCCTGCTAAGGTATACATTACGGTATCGATATCGGGAGATATATACAAACCATAAAGGCGAAAATCATCTGCGGTATTTATCACTACCGTGAGGTCCTCAGGAGGTAAACTGAGAGCCAGACCATGAGCCAGTTTGGCACCTCCAACCCCTCCAGCCAGAGCCACGATCATGCCTTACTCTCCTAGCAGATCTATTACTTCCTGTTAGTTATCCTGTAGACGTGATATATCCTTTGCAAGGCTGTTAGGTTAGTACCTATTGCAAGTACCCATAAAGCCCAAACTGGCTTGCCCAGTATCAAGAAAAAGGACAGCAATATCACCCTTTCGGGTCGCGCGAGTATACCGGCTTCATTCTTTAATCCTGCAGCCTCAGCTCTAGCTCGCGCATAACTGATCATCAAGCTACCTACTATCGTAGCATAGATCAGAAGTATCGCGCTCATGGAGCTGCCATCGCGCACATAGAACACCAGCAGGCCAAAAAGCATGACGGCCTCTGAGTAACGATCCAAGGTTGAATCCAAAAAACCACCAAATATTGAGCTCTTGTTTGCGCTTCTAGCGACAGCGCCATCGAGCATATCGAAGCTCCCAGCCACGAGTGCCAGTAACCCTCCGGGCAAGAAATATCCCCATGCCAGTAACAACGCTACCAACACATTTAGCAGCAGACCGAATACTGTTAAGGTGTTGGGCGAGACCCCTGTCCTTGCAATTACTTTACCGACGATCAGGGCTGATGCACGCACCCTATCACCCAACCAGCTACTAAGCACCTTTCACCTTCCGTAGAACCATGCTCACAAACTTGGATCTGCCAGAAATCTTTGCCTCCTCTTTCATCTTCTCCCTTCTAACGCGAGAATAAAATTCTAACAGCTGTGCGGCTATCTTTGGCCAGCTATAATCGTTGGCTTTACGCCGCCCCGCATGCCCCATCTGGTTTCTCAACGCCTCATCAGACAATAACCTCACTATAGCCAGCGCCAGTGTGTGTTCATCCTCAGGAGGCACAAGGAAGCCCTCCTGGCCATTAGTTACCACGCTCGCATACCCAGGTATATTGCCAGCCACTACTGGTAAACCTGCCGCCATAGCTTCCAATAGTACCAGCCCCTGACTCTCACCGTGCGTACTAGGAGCTACTAGGAGCTTACAACTCCTCATGTAGGCTGGCCTATCCTCATCGGATATTACTCCTACAAACCTGACATTATCTTCTATGTGGTATTTCTGAATACGTGACCAGAATTTATCCGGATCCCCCTTCCCAGCTACCACTAGCCTTATATCTGGGAAGAAGTATTTAACCCATCTGAGAGCCTTTAGGGCGTACTTGAATCCCTTACGCTCCTCTTCGAATCTGCCCAGGAACAAAATATTCGGTCTACCATCCATAAGCTCCTTAACAGGAGCCACATGACGTGAAAACGTCTGTACATCCACCCCATTGGGTATTATATGAAACTCCCCATCAAAATACTGAGATGCAAATTCCTTGGCAGGTTCTGAGACAGCTATTAGACCATCTAGCTTGTTAAAGAACCTCTGCAGCACCGGTCGAGCGTAGAAATATCCTAAGCTACTTTCAGCATAAGCATGAAAAGTTCCAATATTGATGGAGCGAGAGTACTGCAGTACTACAAGAGGGAGCGCAGGTATCAAAGGTTCCTGCAGATGTACGATATCAAACCTCTCACGCTCCATTAACAGCTTTATCTTCCATCTCAGATCAAGCGAGAAACTCAGCCTAGCAACAGATCCATTCAAAGCTATCGGAACTACGCCCCCAAAGCCGTAGAAATCCGGTATATCCAGTTCTACACCAGAGTCCGACACCGGTGCAATTATAGACACTTTATGACCATGCTTCTGAAACTCCCTCTTGAGGTGGAGTATATGTTGATTCACGCCACCGTATGTAGCAAAGTCATAAGGCGATACTAAGGCTATCTTCATTGTTTAAGGTTGTGCTAACCCTCTCCCATCTTGTCTATTATGCTGCCAATACTATACAAGTTTTTGAGCTAATATCGCTCATCAAGGATAACAGATTTGTTCACGATCAACGCGACTGCTATAATCCCACTCCGTGAACAATAACTTTCACGATCCCAGACTCATATTGAAGAAGTACGGACTACACCCTAAAAAGGGCCTTGGTCAGAACTTTTTGATAAGTCCAAAAGTGCTTAGGACCATCTTGCAAGCCTCAGAGATCACACCGCAAGATACTATCCTTGAGATTGGTCCTGGCACCGGCGTACTAACTCACCATCTAGCGGCCGCTAGATGCGTAGTGGCAATAGAGCTTGATGAAATCCTTGTGCAAATTCTCAAGCAGGAATTGGCTCAGTACCCCAACATACACATAGTGCAGGGGAATATACTTGAGATAGAGCACCCTCAGTTAGTAGCCGAATTATGTGGGATAGAGAAGAACTATAAGATTATAGGTAATCTCCCTTACTATATTACTTCCCACGCCATCAGAAGATTTCTGGAGATCCAGCCCAGGCCTTCTCTTGTGATCATAATGGTTCAGAAAGAGGTCGCTGATAGAATAACAGCCACACCTCCTAAGATGAGCCTGTTAGCGATATCTGTACAGTATTACTCTATTCCGGAGATGGTGACATTAGTCCGGCGCACCGCTTTTATTCCTCCTCCGGAGGTCGATTCTGCCGTACTTAGACTGAGAGTAAGAGAACATCCACTTTTCCCCGACATCCCATCAGATGTATATTTCAGAATAGCATCTGCAGGCTTCGCACAAAAGCGCAAAAGCTTGCTTAATTCATTGTCTTCTGGCCTCAACATACCTAAGAGTAAGATTGCTATTCTCTTGGACAAAGCATCTATTGACCATAATGTCAGAGCAGAACAACTAACGCTGGAGGATTGGGCAAGAATTTGCAGACAACTAATGGAATGCGAATCCTATCCTACTGTAAGATAAACCTCTGCCTAGAGGTACTAGGAAGAAGGACCGACGGCTATCACGACCTAGCAACCATCTTCCAAACAGTGAGTCTTGGGGATGAGCTGACATTGAAACCCAATCAATCCTCATGTATAAGACTGCTTGTAAACGGAGACGCTCCAACAGGAGAAGACAACATTATCCATACTGCAGCTAAGATGCTCTTGAAGTCTAAGGAGTGCGGCATAGATATCATTCTCCGCAAGAGCATTCCTTCAGGAGCAGGTCTTGGAGGTGGCAGTTCCGACGCTGCTTCAACTCTCGAAGGTGTAAACAAGCTGTGCAATCTACAACTATCTCACGAGCAACTGCTCACTATAGCCTACAGCCTGGGAGCAGATGTGCCATTTTTCCTATACGGAGGTACAGCAGTAGGTAGAGATAGAGGAGATAAAATAAGCCCTATACCATATAGAAGGGAATACTACTTTCTGTTACACGTACCACCTTTCAGGCTAGAAAGGAAGACACAGCGAGTGTTTGCCGCACTTCAACCACGGGAATATACTGATGGTACTTTCACAGTCCAACTGTCGCGCAAGATGGCGGCAGGTCAGCAGATAACCAATGCTGATCTATATAATTCTCTATTTCCTGCAGCTGTCAGGGTATGGCCACAGTTAGCACAGCGACATGATGCTCTTCAAGAGATCGCGCATCAGACATGGGTGCTGAGCGGTGCCGGCCCAACGCTCTATACCATAGTAGAGTCATTCCAAGTTGGTAAAAAGTTACTAGAAGACTTGCGACAGCTAGATGGGCAATCTTTTCT
The DNA here is from genome assembly GCF_059335935.1 of Thermobaculum sp. T2p. NCBI lineage: Bacteria > Bacillati > Chloroflexota > Chloroflexia > Thermobaculales (SeqCode) > Thermobaculaceae (SeqCode) > Thermobaculum (SeqCode) > Thermobaculum sp. T2p. The sequence continues at coordinate 120,846 of NZ_JANZYQ010000004.1, read as the reverse complement.
GGTAAGATCTACTCCCGTTGCGAGGGAATATCAGGATTTGTAGCAGTTACTTCCACTATCCCAAGTAGGAACCAAAAGAATACAGCTATCGGCACACCAAAGTAAAAAGCATCCACCAATCCATGTACCAGAGCAGCAGTCATTGAGCATATAGCCGCTAATGCTATCACCCTGTACGATCCGTCTTTATGTTTGTAGCTATCCCACGCAAGGAGATAGAAAATGAGCAATAACGCGAGCAATGAACCCAAACCTACTGCTCCCAGTTTTGACCAGAAATCCAACAGGAAGTTATGAGCATCAACGATTTCAGCCCCTACCAACCTTTCTCTAGGCACGTACTTGACCAGCCATGCCACATTGCCTATTCCTACACCAAGAAGAGGATGCGCTATTATCTGCTCAATCGCTGCCCTCCAGATCCTCCATCGCGTGTCAGCTGATCCGCTCCCAAGATCAAGTAGGGCTCCAAACCTGCTCTCACCAGCCAAAGTCATGATCAGCAAAATCACAACAGCTCCCACACCCACAGGCATAAGCCATCTGAAGCGCCTTAAGATTACAGCTAACAAAATCAGCGCAGCTAGCACGCCAAGGAAGCCTCCACGAGATCCCGAGAGCAGTAATGCTAACCCCATCAACACGACCACGGATCCATACAGGAACCTCCTCAACCACTGTCCATTCATCAACAGGCATAAGGCAACATAGAAAGGTATCATCCTGCTTAGAAAAAGCCCTAAGGTGTTTGGATGATTGAAAAAGCTTCTAGTCCTGAACAGCTCACCAGCAAGAATGTCTCTACCGGCCTGATAGATCGCTCCTAACGCCACCAGCAGTCCTGCCAGTAAAAGCATATCTAGTATCCACGTTACGTTCTGCCTATGCCTAAAGCTTAACAATGCTAGTATATAGACAGATATGGGCTCAACAAGCAGGGTATATGCCCTCAAAGCAACCACTATGCTGCTCCCAGGGACAGGATTCATCACTGCCCTTATCAAATGGAAGCTAGCCTCTACCACCAGTATTAGAGCAGGAATAAGATAAGGGGAGCGTCTCAATCGCTCAAATATGACAGATAGCTCAGGTGCATCCACCAACCCATACCAATATCCTCTACCAATAACTCCCAAGGTGGCCCCTAATAGAGAAACATCCGCTATCGATACATCAAAAGAGAATAAATGTTTCCTTACTAGGAAGTGAAATATCACCGAGATCATCACCCACACGAGGCCTATATAGGGTACCGTTGCACATACTGTCAGGAAGCATAACAGAGAAATCGGCACAGCCAGCAAAGCAGGTAGAAGCAGGAAGGCAAACACACCTACTATTATTAACCCCAAAGCTATCATAGGTATATAGCTAGGGCTCGCTATCAAACCTATAGGCTCATACTGAGTACTTGAACCCCTCAGATTACCCTCCCTCTGCCTCTATTGATCCCTTCAAAGGATAATTTGTTCCCCAATTAGAATAACTATACAATGACAGAGTCCTGAATTTATAGAGCAGATCACAGTCGTCACTAGAGGCAATTCTGAAAGATGCAAGAACCTCATGATCTCCAGCAAATAGCACAAGACCTTCAATCCTGTCAAAGATGCGACCTCTACTGGTATAGCAGAACAGCTATACCAGGGGACGGAGATCCCCAAGCCAATTTGATGATCATCGGAGAATCTCCTTCGGAGCACGACGAATTCACCGGTAAGCCTTTCAGTGGGCCCTCTGGCAGAGTGCTGGATTCGTGGCTTCACAGGCTAGGTTTGACTAGAGGAGAAGTATGGCTAACAAACGTGGTCAAGCACCGCTCCGTAGATCTCAAAGACCCCAGGAAGCGTAACAGAGCCCCCACAGCATCAGAGTATAAAGCTTGCAGTCATTGGCTGAGACTTGAGATATCTATAATACGGCCTAAGATCATAGTTGCATTGGGAGCAAGCGCGGGCAAAGCATTACTTGGATCTAGCTTCAAGATATCTAGGGACCGAGGGAAAATCTTCCCCGGTCCCTATGACTCCATCGTGATCCCTACTTATCACACCGCCTATATCCTAAAGCTTAAGTCACCGCTACTGGAGCAAGTTAGTTCTCAGGTTGAGCAAGATCTTGACACCCTAAAGAGGTTGCTCTCACAACTTACCGAATAAACTTTCTCTTCTGATTTACGTAGTCTACCAGCACGTACTCTCCTAGCCTCTCTGGGGTAGCATAGAATGCTCTACCCTTATTCAATTTGGTCATCTGATCGACGAAAGCGCTTAGGTACGGACTCCTGTCGAGCATAAATGTATTTATTACTATGTTCTCCTTAGTACAACGCTTGACTTCAGCAAGTGTTGCAGCATACGTTTCCCTTAGTGGCGGATAGTTGAAGATGACTCTACCATGTTCCATATGAGCGGTCGGCTCACCATCCGTCACTATAATGATCTGCTTACTACCCGACTCCTTTGAGAGCAGCTTGCGAGCCAGCATCAAGCCATGCTCCAGGTTAGTACCATATTCATATTCGCTTAGCATAATCGACGGCAATTCATGAGGCTTCATCTCTCTAGCTATGTAAGCAAATCCTACTATGTACAGGTGGTCCCTGGGGAACTGCCCTCTTATTAAGCTGTCTAAAGCAAGAGCCACCTTCTTAGCTGAGAAGAATAATCCTCTGAGCATCATCGACCTACTCATGTCGATCATCAGTACAGTAGAGCTTTGAGTGCGCTGTTCCGTCCTATAAACTTCAAAATCCTCTGGTGACAGGCTCACAGGTGTGCCGGGGCCATTGCGAACCACTGCGTTCATGATAGTTTGCTTCATATCTAGAAGGAAAGGATCGCCGAACTCATAAGGCTTACTCTCGTCAGTCCTGTCACCCCCCACACCATGGCGATCCATATCATGTCCACCAAAACGTCCTTTTTGCAGCTTGGTAAATATATCTCTTAACGCCTTTTGTCCTATGCGCCTTATGGCTTTTGGCGACAGCTCCCACCTATCCCCATTCCTTTGAATTAGTCCTGCATCTTCTAGGATCTGCGTGATGCTCTGCAGTTGCTCAAGCTCTCTTGCTGCCTCAGGACCCAATAGTTGTCTGACCGCTTCAGCATCAACAGAACTCGGATCACCAGTATATTGCGCAGACTCCAGATCGCTCTCAAGCTGATCCATTGATTGCATCTTGGCCATTAGGTCCATTGCCTCTTGCAAGCCCAGAGGCTGTGAGCCGGTGAAGTTGTAGGAGTTAGCAAACTGATCGCTAGGCATAAGCTGCTCAAGCATCGCCGCCATGCTTGCCAACTCCCATCTTAAATCTTCATCTTTCACTAAATCATCTATCATTTGTTGGAGTTGGGCCCTCTGCTCTGGAGATAAACTATTCATTAGGCTCTCCATTTGAGCCCTTTGCTTCTGGAGGTATTCCATCAACTCGTCCAGGGAATTTATATCTGGAGGGAAGAACCTGCCATGCTTCTGCTTAAAGGACTGAAAGTCCGGCTCAATCCCCTGCATCTTTTGCTTCAGCATCTCGTTCAGATCTCGGACCATCTCCTTCATGGCCTGAAGGTCTTCAGGGGTCATGTTCTGCAACGCCTGCTGCATTCCCTGGAACTGGCGATTCACGAACTGCTGTTGCAGCATCTGCTGCAGCTCGTTGAACTTGGCCTGTGCCTCCGGACTCATAAACTCATAATCCGAAAGCCGCTTGAGCTTTTCAGCAGGACTTTCCGGTAGATTATCCAGAAATTGCAGCTTCTTGTTAGCCATCTTCTCGAAGAGCTGCCTAAGAGCCCCCTGGTCAAAATCCGCCCCTTGGCTATCCTGTGGACTGCCCTGGTCTAGAGCAGCAGATTGGGGATCTCTCATCTGGTCAAGCCTGGATTGGATGTCACTACGCTCTGTATCAACCACGTCCTGCAAACGCTGCTTGATATCCTCTAGTAAAGATCCAAGATCATGCCTGGCAAGCTCCTGCTGGCGTCGCATCCTGAGCTTCTCAAGTAGATCTTGTAGGCCAGCAAGACGGTTGTTCAGCTTGCCTTCATCTCCCCACCTGTACATTCTGCGAAGAGCGCTCCAGAGGTCACCATCCGCGATCAAGTCATCGGATAAAGCATCCAGTACCTCCTCAGCTGTAAGATCGTCTAGCTGCTGAGTGTTGTCCCACCTAGAATATCTATATCTCATAGCCCATCTCCTCCCCTAAAGAGGACTACCTACTCTAACGCCTATAAAATGCGTGCCCATCCATCCTGTCCTTGTTTAGCCTCCTGCTTAGATGCAGTCCCTCTAGGATAAACTCAACTGCAGAGGCTACCGCGGCTGGGTGTTCGCCCACTCCAAGTCGCTGAACCGCTGTCCTCATATCCTCCCAGTCAAGAGCCTGTTTAGCATACTCCTCCGACGGCATGAGGTCCGAGGTCTCTATGACAGCTCCTGAGTTGAACTTGACTATGGAATCAGCAAAATCGGACAGTTGGAAGTATCTATTGAAAGTAGTCAGGATAGACTTCTGTATCAGCTTGCGGACTACGCGTTCCTCACTTACATCGCCAGCAGACTCTAGCTCTATCTTGCCACAAGTAGATGCAATCATAGCATCCAGGTCACTGATTCGAGGCGCAGCTGTAGTCTCGTCAAGCTTAATAGCCCTCTTTAGAGCGCTAGATACAACCGTCTCATAATTACTAACCGATACCCTCACGCTCACCCCTGAGCGCTGGTTTATATCAGTCGATCTTCTCGCCTGGTGAGTAACCTCGGCTATGATCTCTTTCATGAACTGAGGCACAAGCAGGTTTACCCCCGCAATCTCGGGAACGTTCCCCTCCTGCTCCATGATCTCTATCTCATACTCGAGCTCCTCTGGGTAGTGAGTTCGGATCTCAGAGCCAAATCTGTCCTTGAGAGGGGTTACTATGCGCCCCCTATTGGTATAATCCTCAGGGTTAGCACTAGCTACCACAAACAAGTCAAGGGGCAGCCTTATCTTGTAACCTCTGATCTGGACATCCCTTTCTTCCATTATGTTAAGCAAACCTACCTGTATACGCTCCGCAAGATCAGGCAGCTCATTGATGGCAAAGATTCCTCTATTGGTTCTGGGCACCAATCCATAGTGGATAGTAAGCTCATCGGAAAGATATCTTCCCTCTGCTACACGAATCGGATCTACCTCACCTATCAAGTCAGCTATGGTGATATCGGGAGTGGCTAGCTTCTCGCCATACCTGCGGTCACGTGGTATCCACTCTATAGGAGTATCATCACCCATATCCTCCACTTTCATCCTGCAGCTGGCGCAGATAGGTTCAAAGGGGTTGTCGTTGATTTCACAGCCTGCAATGGCAGGTATGTGATCATCTAATAGATTTACCAACGAACGCGCTATGCGAGTCTTTGCCTGCCCCCTCTCTCCAAGCAAGATTATGTCCTGCCCAGACAGGATAGCATTCTCTATCTGGGGAATAACCGTATCCTCGTAACCCACTATTCCTGGGAAAAGATCCTCTCCTCTTCGGATTTTACGTATTAAGTTCTGCCTCATCTCATCCTTGACGGACCTTACCTGATAGCCTGAGGATCTAAGCTCTCCTATAGTTCTCGCCTGTCTCATAACCCTCTCTCTTTCCAGCCCTTAAAAGGGAGCTAAATAGATTACCTACAACTCGTTTCTCCAAGGGGAATACTCACGACACAACCAGATACTAGGGGCCTTACAAGACCACCGAGGAAGCCTACAACTTCTAGGCACTGCAACTGGCGAAGCGATTTACCCCTCGCCAAACACCTTCTCCCTTCCAGGGAAGACTACAAATTAGCCTACATGTTTAGTCTCAATATACTCCAACACTGAAGATATGTCCAATTAGTTCCTACCATAACGCCGCATCTTGTGCAACTGATCAGAAGTATTGATATAGTTAGTGAAAGAAAACAGGCAGCTAGAAAGAAAATGACATGAAGGTAAAGTGGATTCATACAGCTGATGTACATCTGGGATTCCACCAATATGGCATCTCAGAACGAGCTGATGATTTCGCCAGGGCATTCAAGTACGTCTGCGATTACGCTATAAGCTCCAAAGTCGACTTCATGCTCATCGCAGGCGATCTTTTCCATAAACGAAACATAGACGGACGCACCATATCTCAGGCTTACTTAGCTCTAAGGAGCTTGAAAGACGCTAACATCCCAGTAATTTGTGTCGAAGGGAATCATGAGAGAGCATTCCTCAACTCAGGTTGGTCCTTCCTAGACTTCCTATCCTCAGCAGCAGAGCTGATTCACTTGCTATCTCCCGTGCATAGGGGAGGTAGCGTTCTCATGGAACCATGGGATCACGAATCAAAGCTAGGATCATTTATAGACCTTGGCCCTGTACGAGTGTACGGCATAAAGTACTATGGCACTAGCACAGGAAAAGTACTTGAACAGATAAGCAGCAAGTTACAGGTAGACGGCAACCGATTCAATATATTCATGGTTCACGAGGGACTAGAGGGTCAAATCCCCAGAGCTATAGGAGGAATCACCAGCTACCACCTCGACCTTATTAGGCCGCACTGCAAATATTTGGCTATGGGACACGTACACAAGAGATATGAGATAGACAACTGGGCCTTCAATCCAGGCTCATTGGAGACCTGTAGTGTTGAAGAGGCCGATTGGGAAAGGGGCTTCTATGAGGTAACCGCAGACATAAATAAAGGAGAAGTGCTCGAGGTCAAGCATATCAGTGTGCCCACAAGACGTCCTTTCTACCGAATTTTCTTAGACGTCAAGTACTACGATACCCCAGAAGATCTTGAGATAGCAGTCATCGATAAGGTTCGCTCTAGGATACCCAAATATAACGAGAACCCTTCACAACCCATTATCCACATTACACTGAGCGGCAGTCTCAGGTTCTCGGAAGAACTCTTAGCACTAAAGAGCTTGCAGGAAAAGATCTACGAAGAGGTGAATCCTCTGACTGTACAGATCAAGAACAACACTCTCCCGAGCGGTTACTCTCCAGACGTGCCATTGGATAGCACTGGACAGATAGATCGAAGATCTCTTGAGCTCGAGGTTTTTGAGTCCCTTATTCAAGATTACCCTGCTTTCAAGGACAGAAGGCGCACATGGGCTGAGAGCATACAGAAGATTAAAGATCGGGCATTACTCAATGTCCCTCCTGAGGAGATAATAACCCTCATAGAAGAAGCCCTGAGAGAGGAATTTTCCCAACAAGACAACACGATAATCAATAAACTAGAGATATGAAGATACTTAAGCTGCATCTAACAAACATAAAAAGCTACGATAATACCACCATTGAGTTTGAGGCCGGCACAAACTCCATACACGGCGAGAATGGTGCTGGCAAGACCACTATCCTTGAGGCTATCGGGTGGGCGCTATTTGACTTCCTACCCTACAGCCAAGATGAATTCCTACGGGAAGGCGCTAAATACGGCACTGTCTCCGTCACACTGGTACCGCCAGATGGCAGAGAATACCAAGTAATAAGACAAATCAAGAAGTCTCCGCCATGGTACGTATTAGACCTGGAAACTGGTTACCGTGTGGCTGAAGGCAGTGCTGACGTCAAGGAATGGCTCAAGAAGGTTATGGGGCTCCAGGATGAGATGGATCTAGGGGATATATTCGAGAACGCAGTGGGTGTTCCCCAAGGGGCGTTATGCGCACCTTTCCTGATGACCTCAAGCAAGCGCAAAGATACTTTTAATGCCATGCTTCATCTGGAAGAATATAAGACTGCTTTCGATAACCTCAGAGAGACCGATAGGTACATCCAAAACCAGCTGCTAACTCTAGGGAATAGGCAGGAAACCCTCAAGGTCTTTAGAGAGAGGATACCTGAGCTCGAGGGGAAGATACATGGACTTGCGACCGAAAATAACAGAATAGATGATGAGCTAAGAGCATGCGAGGATGATCTAACGTCTGTACGCAAGATCAAGCAGCAACTGGAACAAAAACAGAGACAAATCGAAGCTCTTGAAGGCGAATATAGGCGACATGAGGAACGCATCAATAGCTTGCAGGATCATCTAGCCAAAGCCCGGCAAGATTTGGAGCTAAGCAAACAGGCGCGGAATATTATGTTGAGAACGCGTGAAGGGCACTTGGCATACGAAAGAGCCGTGCAGGAGAGAAGAGAGCTCGAGCCGCAGCTCGAAACCTACCGGCAACTTTGCCAAAATCTGCAGCTTCATCAATCCGACAGAAATTATCTCAGTATTGAGATAGATAAAAAACAAGCAGAGCTAAGCAAGGCTCTCAGTGCTCAGGAAATACTGCCACGTCTACAAGCGAAGGTAGATGAACTTAGGGAAGTTCAAAAAGAGCATCAGCAACTTGCCATTGAGGTAAGTCAGCTTAGGGCACTAGAGACAAAAAATGCAGATATCACTGAAAAGCTTTCCTCTTTGTACAGGGAGCTCAAATATTGTGACGAGACTATTCGAACTATCGAGCAAAAGCGCCCGCTGGCGGAGAAGCTTCAAACGCTAAAAGAAGAGTATGATAGCGTTCGGACCCAGCTGTTAGCAGCGACAGAAGCCAAAGAGAAACTGGATGACATTAGAAAGAAGCACTCTGCTGTTGAAGAGGAAATCGTCGCTCTCAGTGCAGAAATAACCAAGTTAGAGTCAGAAATCTCCACAATAGAGCTGCTACGAGAGAAGTCAGCAAACCTACCCCAACTACACAGTCATAGAAGCCTACTGCAGAATCGCCAGAAAGCACTGGAGATAAATATCTCCAAGCTCGAACAGAGGCTGGAGCTAGATGTGCCCTACTGCCCGCTTAATAGAGAAGACTGTCTGCATATACAGCAGGGAGAAAGAAACTGCGAATTGCTTTCACAGCAAATTCAAGAGGCCAGAGCTGAGCTCCAAATCGTAGCACAAGATCTGCAAAGCACAGAGCAATCGATTCAGCACGCAGAGGCAGCGTATGCCAAGCTACTTGAGGCTGAGAAAGCTAAAGCCGCTTATGATCCTAAGCTGTATAACCTGCGAATCAGGCAACAAGAGAAAGCTGCTCTAGAGAAGGAGTTAGAGGAGCTAATCAATAAGGTGGAACAAATACCTAGCCTCCAAAACAGCTTCAGGCGCATTAAGTCGGAGGTCAATGCCGCGGAGCAAGCAGATAAAGAACTCCACAAATTACCAGTTCTAGAGAAGAATATTTCTGCTCTTACAAGACAGATTGAAGAGCTGGAAGAAGAACAAAAGCAGATCACAGCACAAATCGAAGATCTGTATTCTAAGAAACAGCTCGTTGACAAGCTAGAAAAGCAGCTTAAAGACAAAGATACTCTCGAAGAGAAGCTAACAAAGGCCAAACTATTGGTCGAAAATCTACCTGAAATTCGTGTATCTCTGGAAGATCTAAAGAGAGCTCTGCAAAATCTGGAGAAAGATATAGAGCAACTTAATTCGCAGATCGATAATATGAAACACCTAGAGCAAAGGGACAAGGAGCTTCAAGCGATTATCCACAAGCATGAACCAGAGCACAAGCAGTATATCTCGAATGAGCAGCTCGCTATGCAGCTTGAAGAGAAAGAGGCTCAGGTTAGCAAGCTACAAAGCGAGATAGACGGCACAGTAAAGCAGCTTGAAGATATCAAATCCCAACTCGATAAGGCCGCAAAGACCTGGAACAAGCAGGACCTCGAAAATGCGGAGTTGAAGATAGAAAAGCTCAATGCCGATATATCAAGCCTTAGGACTCAAAAAGCCAACAACCTCAGACAGATTTCTGACCTTGAACAGGAACTATCTGATTGTCGAGAGAAGAGCAGAGAGTACGATAGAGTTCAACAAGATATACAGAAGTTCGAGAAGATAAAGCAGATACTGCAGCACATTCGAAACACCATCAAATCTGCACAAGAACCCATAGCTAAGTCTCTGATATACGGCATATCACTTGAAGCTCGCAATATATTCTGCGAGATTATGGGAGATTACTCTCAGAGGCTGGAGTGGACAGACGACTATGAGATCAGGTTGGAAAGAGGCTCGGAGAGGCTGACATTCCAGCAGATGTCTGGTGGGGAGCAGATGAGCGCGGCACTAGCCGTCAGACTCGCGCTTCTCAAGAGGCTCTCAGAGATCAATATTGCATTTCTGGATGAACCTACGCAGAACATGGACACCACACGCAGGATGAACCTCGCCGACCAGGTAGTAAGCCTCAAAGGCTTTGAACAGCTCTTTGTTATCTCTCATGATGACACCTTTGAGCAGAAGATGGACAGAGCCATCATCGTAAGCAAGCGCCATGGGATTAGCCAAGTGACCTATTCGTAGGCCAAGTCCTGAGGAGTTAACATGCTTCATTCCACCAAGATAGCTAAAGCGCTCGAAGAGAAGATTCAACAGTTTAGAGACTACGATATCGGCATTCGTGACGAGATGTCTGTCTATAGCAACGCACTTGATAAGCTTGAGACACTCACATACAACGAGATCCTAGACTTGGTGGAATTACCGTCAGGAGCCCTACCCTCTAGAGAGTGGAAGGAGAACAGAAGTCTTATTTACCCGTTTGATCGGGAGTTCCACAACCACGAAGAGGCTAGGGCATATGCATCGCAAATGCTATTCGACAGAACTACGTTCTCAGTAGATGGGAGTCAGATCCAGCCCGTACCAGATATTTCCATCCCTGTAGCTGCGGTGCAGGTCGGATGGTTTGAGAACCCTCATAATCCGTCCAAGAATTATGTTAAAGATATCAAGATAGATATTCTGCCTCCAGAAGACATATTCGTGGATCGCAACGGGGTTTCCGTTTTCTCTGATCAAACAGTCAGCCAACGTAGGTTTCAGCTGGAGATAGAAGTACTTTGTGACTGGATGGAAAAAGTAGAGGGTATGCAACCCACACCAATGGCTTTCCTTGATGGCTCGCTTATCCTCTCATTCACAGAGAGGCTGGACCAAGCACAGAGAGAAATATATCTAAGACTTATCTTACGTCTACTGGAAACTTCGTATAGAACCAAGATACCAGTAGTAGGATACGTATCTGAGAGCCGAGCTAGAGATCTTATGACGTTGCTAGCTCAGATCGAGAAGATAAAACACAAACCACACACTTTGAGCGATGCCATGATCCTGTATAACAGGATGCGATGGGGAGACCGAACTCCCGTTTGGATTTGCAATCGGCACGGAATCTTGACAGATTATAGAGATAAGAGCACTGATACCTACTGGGGAGATCAAATCTGCTTTTTCTACCTTAAGACTTCCGAGCAGAACGTACCCTCAAGGGTAGAGATTCCGAGATGGGTAGTAGAGGAAGGTATGACAGAAGAAGTTGCTCAGATAGTAAGAGCAGAGGTCATAGTTGGGAACGGCTATCCTTACGTCATAGAAACCGCTGATGCACTTGCAGTGCTCAGCAGCGAAGATAGAATCAGGTTCTACCAGATCTTTGAATCCTTTGCTGACAAAAATAACATCAAGCTGAGGATAGCTAGCAAGATCCAGAGCAAGATGAGAAGAAGGCAATGATAGATGGGTAAGACCATAGGCAAGATAATAAGTAGCGCATCTCAAATAGAGTACATCTGTCAGGTTTACGGTAAAGGCGAGGTTGCAAATCCTCCGGCGCCGGAAGATTACAGATTTGGGGCTTGGGTCAAAGTACCAGTTGGCTCCCTCCCTGATACATATGCAGTCGGAGTGATCAGCGATACCCAGCTGCATAACCCAGATTACGGAGTTTTTGGACCGAGGCTATCCACGCCGGAGCAGCTTGAGGTATTCTCACCGGACTATCTCAACGAAACGGCTGTACTGGTGAGAGTGCTGGTGCTAGGGCAAGTATCCGGTGGCAAAAAGACCGCCCTTGGGTTTTGTTACGTCCACCCCGAGATAGGCGCTCTCGTTACCCGTATGGAAAATGAGGAAATAGTAGCCTTTCATAGAGGAGAGGATGGATTTGATATAGGGTACTATAGCTTGATGCTCTCTATGAGATCTCCACTGGCACAAGCCCTACTCATGTCTGTGCTCAATGACTTAGCGGATGTAATCCCAGATGCAGGACCTATACTGAACGCACTCAGAGCTAATCTTGCATGGCAGTCACAGATTAGGATGGCAGCAGGGGAGAGGTAGGATGATAACAAAGCAGGAAGTATTACCTGTAGGCATAGCCAAAGGTCCGGGAGAAAGCCCACACGAATATACCTTCATAAGTCCGGACCACAGCCAACAGCTAAAAAACGGCGAGTTCGTTTACTACTACATGGATATCGATGGACACCCTCACAAGATCATAGGGCAGGTCGTATCCAGAGAGCCCGTCAAGCTTTTCCCAGATGCTTTCCTGTCTGACCCTCTTATCAGTCCTATAGATATAGCTAGGACTATAGGCTACAAGGATAAGAACAGCGAACTCTTTGAGATAGGAGTAGCGGTACTCGGATACTACGACGAACAGTTTGGAGCATTCGTTAACCCGAGGATACCTCCAAGCTGTGGTAAGCCTATCTATCTAGCAGAAGATGAGCTCCTTAGAGATACGCTTAGTAAAAAGAAGATAGGAGAGAGAGGCAGTGCCCACATAGGTTCGCTCCTTAGCAGGACTAGCGATGCCGTACCCATAGTCCTTGATGTTAAGGAGTTCACGAGCACCCACATGGCTATCATAGCTAGCACAGGCGCAGGCAAAAGCTATCTGGCCGGTGTGATCGTTGAGGAGCTGATGAGCCCTGCAAATAAAGGCTGCGTACTGATCATAGACCCACATGCCGAGTACGAGACCTTAACAGAACTGCCCAACGTAGAGCAACTTAGGGAGAAGAATAGCACAACTGACTACAGGCCTAGAACTCGTATCTTTCCTCCCAAGCACATAAAAGTCAAACTATCATCGCTTGAGTTTTCAGACTTCCGATACCTTTTGCCGAACATATCCGACAGAATGGAGCATATCCTGAGAGAGGCTCATAAACGCCTCATGAATGACAAAGATAATAATTCCAACTGGGGGAAAGATGAGCTCCAGGTCGCTATCAGGCAAGTGGCAGAAGATCTAGAGAGCTCCCAATCAGGCTCATCAGACTACTCCAGCACTGCAGAGGCCCTATGTTGGAGAATAAGTCACATATTTGGACAAAATAACTTCACTAAGTCAGAACACCTGGATCTGAAGGAGGTTCTTAAACCAGGACAATGCACTATAATCCAGCTAAACAACATTGATGAGAAGCAGCAGCAGGTAATAGTATCCACATTACTACGCAGGATCTATAGATCTAGGCAGCGCACTATGCGAAGGGAAAATACGCCTCTGGATGAGGATTATATCCCATACCCGGTATTCATCCTGATAGAGGAGGCTCACCACTACGCACCTGCAAGCGGTGACGCGGTTAGTACAGGTATACTCAAGCAGATACTGGCAGAAGGCAGAAAATTCGGGGTAGGTGTAGGACTTATTAGCCAGAGGCCAGGCAAACTTGACAGCGATGTACTCTCGCAGTGCATGACACAGTTCATCATGAAGGTAGTCAACCCGATCGATCAGAACAGCATTGCCTCCTCAGTCGAGAGCGCTAGCCGAGAGATACTACGAGAGTTACCCTCACTGAGTAAGGGGCAGGTGATAATTACGGGCAACTCGCTGAACGCTCCTGTGCTATGCCGAGTACGCACCAGATACACATCCCACGGTGGCCAGAGCATAGATGCTCCCGACGAGTGGAACAGATGGTACGAGCCTGATTCCATAGGGCTAAGACAAGCAGAGGAGTCTGTGTTCGTTCCCAATGGCAAGAAGGGCAGGAACAGCCTGTTTTAATTTATAGGCATCTGTAGCTGCTAACAAAGAATAAAGACTTTGTGAATTTTATTGGCGAACGGATTGCAAGCCGTAAACACGCATTGCTAATCTGCAAACAAGATGGCATTTACCAGGAGTACTATTCCCATGAACCCGAAACAGGTCTGGCAAGCCGTACTTGGAGAACTTGAGGTCAGACTCAACCCTGCACAGTTTGAGACCTGGATCAAAAACACTTCTCTCGTGTCGTTGGATGATGATGAAGCCGTTATATCTGTCCCCACAAGCTTCGCCCAGATGACTATAGAGAGGAAATTCGAGCCTGAGATAAGAAGATCTCTGAGCAACATATTGCATAGGCCTGTGCAGGTTAGTTTCGTAGTAAATGGCATAATCTCCTCAAATGAGCGTAGCTCCAGAAGCACTGAGAACTCTGTGGAGGCACCCTTACTGAACGCTGCGCAGAACACAAGCACCCAGTTTGGCGCGCCGAACACACCGCTCAATCCCCGCTATACCTTCGAGAACTTCATTGTCGGTAGCAGTAACAGGATGGCTCATGCTGCATGCATGGCAGTAGCTGAACACCCGGCTGAAGCCTATAACCCTTTGTTCCTGTATGGAGGCGTAGGACTAGGCAAAACTCACCTGCTGCACGCAATTGGCAACCATGCTCTGAAGTTGAAGCCATACCTGCGGGTGCTATATGTGAGCAGTGAGCAATTTACTAATGATCTAATTAATGCCATTAGAGAACACAGAACAGAGGAGTTCAGGGCTCGTTATAGGAGCATCGATATCCTTCTTATCGATGACATTCAGTTCATAGCAGGCAAGGAAAGTACCCAAGAGGAGTTCTTCCATACCTTTAATCATCTTCATGGGGCAAACAAGCAGATCGTGATGACGAGCGATCGACCACCCAAGGCTATAGCGACCCTACAGGACAGGCTAAGGTCCAGGTTCGAAGGCGGCCTCATGACCGAGGTCAACCTTCCAGACTTAGAGACCAGGATCGCGATACTCCGTATAAAGGCTGAGAACAAGGGTGTAGACCTCCCTGATGATGTACTTGAGCTAATAGCTCGCAAGGTGCAAAGCAATATACGAGAGCTAGAAGGAGCGCTGAACAGCATTGTGGCGTTAGCTAGGCTTACAGGGGAACCTATAACCCTGGCGACTGCTGCTGAAGCACTCAACGATACCACTATGGCCAGGAAGAAGAGACAAATCACTCCTGAGCGCATCCTACAAGCTGTGGCCTCATACTACGGCGTAGATGAAAAGCTGCTGAAGGGAAAGACGAGAGCAAGAGAGGTCGTAATACCTAGACAGGTAGCAATGTACATCATGAGAGAGGATACTGATCAGTCCCTTTCAGAGATCGGAGCCATCCTAGGGGGTAGAGACCATACAACCGTGCTTCATGGTATAACGAAGGTAGAGAAAGATATAGAAGTAGACACCAAGCTCCGGCAAGACGTCATGACAGTAAGAGAGATGCTCTATAACAACTAGCACACAATCCTCATGGACCAGATAGATCTCGACAAACTCCAACAGATACTATCGCACACAAAAATCCTGAGGAAGGTGGTCTTCTTCGAAGAGATAGATTCCACTAACTCGTACCTGAAGAGGATCATCAACAACGCAGATGAGGGAATAGTAGTAATAGCTGACCATCAAAGTCAGGGTCGCGGACGAAGAGGTAGAACCTGGGTTTCGCCAAGAGGGTCTTCTATAAGCTGCTCTATTCTTCTACGTCCTCCTTTGACTCCAAACAGGTCCTACATACTAACTGCGGCCTGTGCGCTTAGCGTTCGAGACTCCATTACGCCCCTGGTGGATAAACCAGTAAGTATCAAGTGGCCAAACGACGTGCTGATAGGCAACCTAAAGGTATGTGGTATCCTGGCAGAGTCACAGATAAACAGCAATCAGACTACAACTACTACCATATTGGGATTTGGCATTAACGTTTATGAGTATCCTAAGTCTGTAAACGCAACCTGCATAGCAGACCATGCCACCACCCAAATCAACAGGACAGAGCTTCTCATATCTATCCTGTTAAGTCTAGATTCCCGCCTACAGGTGATCTACTCAGGAAACTGGTTACAAGTACATGAAGAGTGGAAGAACTCTACATCTACTATAGGTCAGGAAGTAACTGTGATAACGGACAGCTCTGATATCCAAGGAATAGCAATTGGAGTCTCCACAGAAGGAGGATTGATTATAAGGACACCGGACAATGAGCTCGTTACTGTACAAGCTGGTGAAGCCTCTATCAGAAAGCCAGTCCATTAGAAAACCAAATCCTAAGGACTAGCAAAATTTTGAGAACACGCAGTCATATAGACTTATAATCATGTACGGAATTCAACAGGGGCATGTAGTATATACATTGTGAACATCAGCAAGCATGCGCATAAGGCTAGCAAAACTATCTGATTCCAAGCAGCTGGTCGATATCCTCGCATCTTCCTTTGCGGAGGAGATATCGCTCTCTAACCTGAACCGGGATTCGATCAAGGCTCAGGTGTCCCTAGGGACTATCGCCAGCTATCCCTGGTTACGGCACCTTCTCAGAGCAATCGGGGTAACCCTGGAGTTCTGGGTAGCTGAAGAAGATGGTCAGGTATTAGGTTGCGTGATGCTGCATTCTACAAAAAGAAGGCTCCCCTTGAACATAAGCAGCCTAGCAGTACATCCTGACCATAGGCACAAGGGCATCGGAAGGAGCCTAATAAGCGTCATGTTTCAAAGAACAAAACAGCTTGGCAGAAGTATCGTTACCCTCGAAGTCATGACCGACAATACTCCTGCCATGAACTTATATCGATCGTTGGGGATGGAGGAATACGACAGGAGGCTCAGCTACCGGTACATAGTCAACCCTATGACTATCGGCACAGACCTTTCTGAGGTTTCGCTCTCCCCTGTAACCAGAGCAGATATACCTCTATGGAGAGAGATCATAAGCACAAGTCCAAACGTACCTATCAAGCTAGAGGAAATTATGAGGGTGTACGAAGAGGAATACATCTCCAGAGCCTGGAGAAACTTATGGCTACCCTCAATACTTGGTAGATTATCCACTTACCAGCAGTATGCAATATATAACCAAGGGAAAACCGTAGGGTTCATTGCGGCAAGAAACATACTACGTGGCAACCCCACCGAGAGTCTTCCACCTTTGTACTCGCCTCAACCGGGATTGAACATGACGAGCGTCTTCATTAGGTTACAAGAGATGCTCCTACAATACGGAGCTCGAGTTCATCGATTATACGTCTCGGCTTTTGACGGAAACCAGATAGAAGCCGCTCAGATACTTGGATACAGATTCGAGAAGAGCTGGTCCTATATGTACAAGACCCTCTAGGTATGGGAACTCTTCAACTTTTCTAGGTACGGTTCCACTTCCTTAGGTACAAGTCCTTCTACGGAACCTCCTAGTACAGACACTTCCTTGACCAGGCTTGACGAGAGAAAAGAATACTGCGTGCTGGTAGTGAGAAACACAGTTTCTATCTCCGGACACAACTTCCTGTTCATAAGCACTTGTTGCATCTCGTAATCAAAGTCGGCTACTGCCCGAAGTCCCCGAATTATTGCCTTAGCACCTATGGACTTAGCATACTCTACTAGCAACCCATCGAAGCTATCTACTTCCACATTCGGTATGTGGGCTGTAACCCTGCGAAGCATCTCGAGCCTATCTTCCAAACTAAAAGCAGCTGGCTTCCTTGGATTTACCCCAACAGCTACAACAAGTTTCTTAAAAAGGGGACTAGCTCGCTCTATTAAGTCCAGATGACCGTTGGTAACGGGGTCAAAAGAGCCTGCGTATACAGCTATAGCCTCCAAGTTAGCCCTCTCCTGGCAATATCTACAGAGATCGTATGAATTATAAGATATTCGGCGAAACCTGTGGCACAAAGTATGATAGTGAATGCGCAGCGTACATCTATAAGGAGGATTAATAAGTGGAGGCGGATACTGAGAGATTCCTGCAACTACAGTATATGGAAAACACTCTACTAATAACCTTAAATAGGCCGCCCGTCAATGCCATCAACCTTCAGGTAATTGAACAGCTTGAAGAAACCCTCACATCATACGAAGAAGATAAAAACACCAAAGTAGTAATTATCACTGGAAATGGTAGATGCTTCTCTGCTGGAGCAGATATAAAGAGCTTTCTAGAGCAAGATCCAAATTCACCAGAGATACCGCTTATAAGAAAAGCAAACGACTTACTTAACTTCATCGAATCCTATCCTAAAGTGGTCATAGCAGCTGTAAACGGAATATGCCTTGGCGGAGGAAATGAGTTAGCTCTAGCTTGTGACCTAAGAATAGCCTCACAAAATGCTATTTTCGGTCAGCCTGAGATCAAGCTTGGGCTACTTCCTGGATGGGGAGGTATACAAAGGCTGACGCGGCTACTCGGTAAAGCTAGAGCTCTGGAGATGTGCCTGATAGGCGAGCCCCTAAACGCAGATCGAGCTCTTCAGATAGGACTAGTTAATGAGGTTGTATCTCCGGAAGGACTTATTGATAGATCGCTAGAGATATCTCAAAAACTTTCCAGCCTGCCAAATCTTGCAGTCAATCTTATAAAGCAAAGGGTTCACAAAGGGACTGGAGTCTCCCAAGGGCAAGCCATAAGAGAGGACGAGTGGGCATTCCAGGAGTTGCTTAGTTCGCCTTATGGTCAGGAAGGGATCAAAGCCTTTCTCGAGAAACGAGAGCCCAGATGGCACTAGTCTACTAGGTAAGAGGTAAATATCATGAGCAGGCAAAAAGACTACGACGTCATCATTATAGGAGCGGGACACAATGGTCTCGTGTGCGCAAACTATCTGGCCAAAGCCGGTTGTAAAGTGATTGTCCTGGAGAGAAGGTCAGTCGTGGGTGGGGCATCAGCCACTGAAGAGATGTTTGGGAAGTATAAGATCGACGTAGGCAGCGCTGTCCACACCTTGATTCACGAGACAGGCATTATAGATGATCTCAAGCTTGAAAAGTTTGGGCTGAGATATTTGCAACTCGATCCCTTTGCATTCGCCCCCTTCCCAGATGGCACATACCTGCGTTTCTACAGGGATTTGGACAAGACATGTGAGGAGATAGAGAAAGTATCTCCAAAGGATGCAGAGGCTTACAAGAAGTTCGTAGAAGATTGGACGGAGTTGAATCGTATCCTTACAGCTACCTTCACATCAAAACCATCAGCACCAAGTATGTCCTACAAAGCCCTATCAAAAGATATAGTGTCCTTGCTGAAGATGGCTGCGAGAAGATCCTTGCAGAACAGGATACACCAGCTACTTATGGACTACGGCAAGCTGCTATCTATGACTTTTGAGAGCGAACACGTCAAGGCTCCGTTGGCTTTTCTTGCTGCTCAGGCTGGAATATCTCCAAGCACTCCCGGAACCGCTAACTTCGCAGGATGGCATGCACTGAGCCACTCTACCGGCGTAACTCGTCCCCAAGGAGGCTCTGGCAAGCTATCAGAAGCCCTACAAGAGTCGTTAATTAGTATGGGCGGAGAGGTACGCTTAGATACCGAGGTCACCAGCATACTTGTCAGAAACGGCAGAGCTACAGGTGTAGAGACTTCTTCCGGGGAGAAGTTTTCCTCCGATATAGTTATTAGCTCAGTTGCTCCCGTCAAAACCCTATTGGAACTCGTCCCGTCCGAGGCGCTGAATGACAACTTCCGGAGAAAGGTTAGGTCTATCAAGGTATCCCCGATAAGCGGGGTATATATAAGAGGCATAGCAAAGAACTTACCTAAGTACAAGGCCGTTGGGGGATCCGATAACAAGGACCACTATAGAGGTATGCAACTGCTTTGCCCAACTTTAAGTAGTCTAGAGAAAAGCTTTAAAGAAGCAGCGATAGGCAACAAGCCAAGCAAACCAGCGGTGTACCTACTCACTCCTTCAGTTATAGACCCCTCGCTAGTCCCAGAGAAACATCTAGTCTACATATGGGCGCAGCCCTACCCTCTTCAGCTTGCCGGCGGTCAATCCTGGAACGACGCAACCCAAGAGGTAGTCGCAGATATCTTCAACACGGCATCAGAGTATATAGAAGGATTGGAGGACATCATAACCGAACACAAAGTTATAAGAACGCCATCTCAGTTGGCGGGTGACTTGCAACTACCATATAGCAATATAATGCACGGAGACATGACTATAGACCAGATGTTCTTTATGAGACCTATTCCAGAGTTATCGGGCTACAGGACACCCATCAAGGGGTTGTACTTGACTGGGGCAGGCACACATCCAGGTGGAGGAGTACAGGGTGCTGCGGGCAAGAACACGGCTGAAGTTATACTGTCAGACATGGCCAAGTCCAAAAGATGGATAAAGCCCGCACTCGTAGTTGCGGGCTCATCTATAGCATTTGCTGCATTGAGGAGGAGCGTTCGTATCAGCGGCTAAGGCTGCTCTTCCCCAACTCTGGCGCGCAAGTGTGGGAAGAGTATCACATCACGTATAGAAGGACGATCAGTGAGTAGCATCACCAAGCGGTCTATTCCAATGCCCAATCCACCTGTTGGAGGCATACCGTACATGAGGGCTTGTATGAAGTCCTCATCATAGGGATTTTCTTCTCCATCTGCACTCCTATTAGCGAGTTGAGCTTGAAAACGCTTGGCCTGGTCGATAGGATCATTCAGCTCGGTGAAAGCATTACCTATCTCCATACCGCCGATAAACACCTCGAATCTCTCAGTAAGCTCCGGATTATCCTCTTTTCTCTTAGCAAAAGGAGATAGTTCAACTGGATAGTCGATGACAAAAGTAGGCTGTATCAGCTCGTGCTCTGAGTTGTCCAGAAGCTCATCTATCATCTGTGCCCTTGTAGCTCCTGGCCTGAGCTCTATACCGGCCCTTCTTATAGCCTCTGCCAGTTCTACGTCATCTTTGAGGGCGTAGAAATCTATACCTGTCGCATTTAGCACCACATCCCTGAGGGGCAACCTACGCCATGGAGGTGTCAGATCAATCTCATGCCCCCTATAGGTTATCTTTAGCGTCTGAAGGACATTAGTGGCTGTAAAGGTTATAAGATTCTCGACCAAGTCCATGATGGAGTTGTAATCTGCGTAGGCTTGGTAAAGCTCCATCATAGTAAACTCAGGGTTATGCTTGGTACTCAACCCCTCGTTCCTGAAGTCCTTGCCTATTTCATAAACCTTCTCAATACCGCCAACAAGTAAGCGCTTTAGGTAAAGCTCTGTAGCTATCCTCAGGTAGAATGTCTGGTCCAGCGCATTATAGTAGGTGGTAAACGGTTTGGCGCTAGCACCGCCATACAGGGGTTGGAGGACGGGCGTTTCAACCTCTATAAAGCCAAGATCATCTAGATATCTGCGCACACTGGAGATTATTTTAGCCCTCTTAATAAATACGTCCCTAACCTCAGGATTAACCATGAGGTCTAGATAGCGCTGCCTATAGCGTTTCTCCACATCCTCCAAGCCGTGCCACTTATCTGGAAGAGGATTGAGCACCTTTGCGAGTATGCGCACGCTCTTGACATCAACAGTGGGCTCGCCGGTACGAGTCCTCATCGGAGATCCTGTGGCCTCTACTATATCACCCAGATCTATAAGCTCTTTGAAGAAACTGAGGGTATCAGGTCCAGCAGTATTAAGACGAACAAGCAGCTGGATCTTACCCGAAGCATCCTCGAGATCTGCGAACACCGACTTACCCATGTCTCGTCTAGCGGTCAGACGCCCAGCTACAGTAACCTCTTGCCCCTCAAGACTATCGACAGAGGAATACACCTCATGCGCCGTATGAGTCCTATAGGACCTAGGGGGATATGGGTTTATACCCATATCCCTCAGCTTACGTAGCTTTTCCAAGCGTATCTGTTGCTGATCATTTAGATCCTGTAGTATCGAACCTGCTAGATCCATAACAACTACTCTACAGACAATATCTTGAAGGTTAGCTTGCCTGCAGGCACTTCGACTTCTACAGAGTCTCCCACCCTACGACCAAGCAGAGCTGACCCTACCGCAGACTTGCTAGATATTCTAACCTCCCCATCTCTACCTCGACCAGCTTCAGCACCGTCAACGATAGTGTAAGTATATGTCCTACCATTCTCTTCAACGGTCACCTTAGAACCAAGCCCAACGGTGCCTGCTGGTTGGGTGCTTCTATCTATAACCTCAGCATTAGCTAGAAGCTTCTCAAGCTCCTTTATACGACCCTCAAGAAAAGCTTGACTGTGCTTGGCGTCCTCATACTCACCACTTTCAGAGATATCACCGCCCTCCTTAGCTTCCCTGATGCGGGCGGATATCTTTGCACGCTCAACTGTACGAAGACGTTCCAACTCTTCTCTCAATTCCCTCAATCCCTGTTCTGTCAGACGAACACGCTCATTTGTACTCACTTTCACCTCTCCTGCAAAACACCATATGGTGAGTTTTGGACTTTTTATATAACCTCATACACAATAAGAAAGGAACTGAGGGCTATCAGGCACCTCAGTTCCGCTCTGCCAAGAATTATATGACAACTGCTTGGGATTGTAAAGTAAGCCTAAACTATTTACGCTTCCTCCACTTACGGAATCTCAACGCGGGTAGTATTGCAGCACCAGCTAAACCTAAGGCTCCGGCGGTAGCTCGAGCAGAGCGATCAGTAGATATATATTCTCCCCAAGCCCAACCTTGGAAAGATCGACCGAAACCATCCTTGTAGATCACCGGTACCCAACCATTCACGCTCTTGCCAATTACCTGGACCGGCATACCTTCCCACATCTTGGTCACAACCTGATACTGCATACCTGGTCCCTTGCGCAGATTCAGTGCTCCAGGAGTACCCCTTATGTATGCCTGTACAGGGCTTGTCTGTGCGAAACTACTATTAGAGGCCGAGTCCCCGGATCCTCCACTAGCAGGTGTGCCCCCTGGTCGCCTGATGACCCTCAAGTTTTCGTACCATATGTAACCTGTATGCCCACCATAGACAGTCTTGACCCAACCATCGATCTTGCTCGTGATCTCCTGAATCACAGCCCCTTTTGGAACTGTGCCCAACACTTTGTAATTCATACCTGGTCCAGCCCTCAGATTTACAGCAGGTGCAACCACCACATAGGTAGGTTCCTTATTGACGCTAGTACTACTGTCTGGATTACTAGGCTCTGCCGGCGGAATAACCTTCAAGTACCCATGCCATAAATAACCGGTCTTACCCTTGTAGGTAGTCTTGACCCAACCGTCAATAGGACTAGGAATCTCTTGAACGATGGTGCCATCCGGTAGGATCGCCAGTATGGGAGATCTGTCATCTGGTCTGGCTCTCAGGTTTAATCCAGTGCCGCGAGTATTCACAACCTCGTAAGTCAATCCTGGTCCCCATGATTTAGGTGTCCCACTAGAGTTATTACTGCTACTACCAGTATCGTTGCTAACAGTAGAACCCTTGATATAACCCAGCCTTATAGCTACATCTCGCCTGATCTGAGGCAGCAATCTTCGCAGATAGTAACCAGGATCCCTATGTGTGTTACCACAACTGCCCATCAGATCGTAGTGAGTTGCTATGTTGGGAATATCATAAGGGGCATACGATCCAAGGCTGCCATGACCGAGAGGGTTAATATGGTTCTCGCTGAAGATCCATGCAATCAAATCTTCTAAGGACTTAACCATCCTTGGAGATGGAGGCATTAGAGAATGATCGCCTAGGGCAGCTATGCCTACCGTTCCCCAGTTGTAGCAGCGGGCATGACCGCCAACTACGTTTTCACCACCTGCTCTACCCTCATAGATGTTACCTTGCTCGTCTACTAGGTAGTTATACCCTATATCTCCCCAACCACGTATAACAGCATGGTAGTAGTAGATAGCCCTGATGGTAGCTGCTGGATTAGGATCATTATTAATAGTTACAGTGTCATGCAGTATTACCTTCCGGGGGGTGGTATACTGGCGAGGCCATATCTCATGCCCTTGACTATCGAACCTAAGACTCTCATCTGCCCCCCACTCCGCTCTGGTTATAATTCTAGGTTTGGGCTCAGCGGCCATAGCAACGCCGGAACGAGATGCAGACATACTGGCCGGATTAGGTCCATTTTCTGAATCTATAAACGTCAGTCTGATCCAGTTCAATTTGGGCATCTGCCCACTAACCTTACCAACTAGCTGTACCCTCAGCTGAGCCTCATCACCCCGCTGCACTACTAGGGCACCGTAATTTGTGCCACTATTCATGCCATCATTATCGTCCGGCTGCAGACTAGCCCATTGACTCCAATTACCATCATGACTTCTAGAGCGCACAAATATTCTCACTACAGAGCCTTCTGTAAGCTCTATGTTCCATGAAGGCGCTATTGCATTAAAATGGACATATGCATTCCGAACAGCAGAATCGTAGGTTTCCGTGCGATAACCGTTACGTTCTCTCCAGCTATAAGCAGCTGCGGACGATTTAGTTGCAGGGCTCCTTACAAACCAGTCCTTAGCAACTATAGTAGCCTTATTCGGAGCTCCTGTAGCCGGTAATATAGATGGATTGATAATAGCCATGAACATTGCTAACAAAGGTAATAGCCTAATGCTTAAACGCATACTAGCTCTCAAAAGCATACAAACCTCCACAAACAGTTGTGCTAACTACAACTTTTCTTGGAGGTTACACTCTGAAGCTAAAAGACAACGTAAAAAGCTTCCGGTCAGCGTAAAGTTGATGTAAACCCAAAACAGGGAGGTCAGCTGTGAACAGACAAGAGGCATGGGAACTGTTGAACGAGTACGTAAAATCTCCGAACCTTATAAGGCATTGCCTAGCAGTGGAAGCAGCAGTAAGAGGCTACGCTCGTCTGTATGGTGAAGACGAAGATTTATGGGGATTGGCAGGGTTGCTACACGACTTCGACTACGAGATACACCCTACGCTTGACCAGCACCCATCGATGGGCAAGCCCATACTCGAAGCCAGAGGAGCGCCTCAAGAAGTTATATATGCTATTCAAAGCCACTCCGACTTCACGGGAGTACCTCGAGTACACCTATTGGACAAAGTGCTCTATGCTTCTGATGAGATCTCAGGTTTCATAGTAGCTGTAGCACTCGTCAAACCCTCTCGCAGCATCCATGAGGTAGACGTCAAATCGGTCAAAAAGAAGTTGAAGGATAAGGCTTTCGCACGCAATGTGAACCGAGATGACATATATAGAGGAGCTGAAGAGCTGGGAGTAGACCTAGACACCCATATTGCTAACGTCATTGAATTCCTGAAGCCCATCTCAGATGAGCTTATTCCAAAGGAGCAAAATGTCTCTTCCTAGCATTAGGGCTCCAATCCTAGGCACAGGTCTTGAGGATATATTCGGAGAAAACAATCGTCTGGAGGAGTAACATGATCATACGTGGCAAATCTGAGATGGGCGAAGCTGAGATCATCGAACATGCCATGAAGTACTTCATAGGAGATCACAACCTAGAGGTCATATCACAAACAGTTAATGCCATTAGCTTCTCAGGGAACAAAGGTACAGTAAATATTACCGTGGATGAACAGGGCCCAGATAGTGAGGTGCAGATAATCACAGAAGGTCTAGAAGCCGAGAGCAAGGCATTCCTTCAAAGCGTAGCATACGAGATTACTCAAGGAGAAACATCTTCTTGATACAAGATCAAATTTGCTAAACTATGTCCAGTTTAGTCAGATAGTGTAATCCGACTAATGCTTGCGTTATATGGAGGAATGAGTGGATCTAGAAAGTAAAGTGGCCCTGGTGACAGGAGGATCCAGGGGAATAGGACGAGCCACAGCCATCAAATTAGCATCACTTGGTGCTAAGGTAGTGATCAATTACAACCGCAGCAAGGAAGCTGCAGAGGAGGTAGTGCGCGCGATCTCAGAGGCCGGTGGTGAAGCAGTAGTCGCGCCTGGAGATGTAAGCACCAAGGAAGGTGCTGAAAATGCGGTCAACACAGCCCTTAACACATGGGGCAGAATCGATATTTTGGTGAACAACGCCGGCATCACTCGCGATACCCTCCTAATGAGGATGTCCGAAGAGGAGTGGGAAGCTGTAATAGACACCAACCTAAAAGGAGCCTACCTGTGCAGCAAACTGGCCGTACGGTCTATGCTACGTAACAGGTGGGGCAGAATCATCAATATATCGTCGGTCGTGGGTCTGGTGGGAAACGTGGGACAAGCGAATTATGCCTCCGCGAAGGCAGGGTTACTCGGCCTGACGAAATCTATAGCCAGAGAATTTGGCAGCAAAAATATAACGGCCAATGCCATCGCACCAGGATACATAGAGACTGACATAGTGGCCGCCCTCTCTGAGGACATAAAGAAAGCCATTCTGTCACAGATACCAGCGGGGCGCTATGGCAAGCCTGAAGAGGTAGCAGAGTTAGTTGCCTTTCTAGCTAGTGATAAAGCGGCTTATATAAATGGCCAGACCATCAATATTGATGGTGGGATGGTCATGATATAACCAACGGAGGACCAATGATAATGAAGCTACTAGACCCCGCTGTAATAGGTACTATTATTGGTATGTCATCCAGGAGGATAGCCCTCGTCTTCCCTGGCCAAGGCTCCCAGTATGTAGGTATGGGCAAGGCATTACATGACGCCTCCGAGGCAGCTAGAGAAGTCTTCAAAAGAGCTGACGAGATACTGGGCTTCCGCCTCTCACATCTTTGTTTCTCGGGCCCAGAGGAAGATCTACAGGACACAATCAACGCGCAGCCAGCGATATTCACTGTCAGTCTGGCAACTCTTGCGGCGATAAAAGAAAAATTACACGAAGCAGGCGTAAAGCTGAATCCATCGTTCGTAGCTGGTCATAGTCTAGGAGAATACACAGCGTTGGTAGCAGCCAACGTTATAGACTTCGAGGACGGTCTGCGCCTCGTCCGCGAGAGAGGAAGACTAATGAAAGAGGAAGGCGAGAAGATTCCAGGTGGGATGGCAGCTGTTATTGGCCTTGAGGAAGAGGTCATCCAAAGAGCATGTGAAGAAGCATCAAGTGAGGGGATAGTAGGTATTGCCAACTCAAACTCACCAGGACAGATAGTGATCTCAGGAGAGCTAAAAGCACTGCACAGAGCTATGGAACTCCTGCAACAACAGGGGGCCAAGAAGGTGATCAAACTCCCCATAAGCATAGCCTCCCACTCACCGGTCATGCAGCGTGCAGCTGCCCAATTTGCTGAGATCGTGAGCCATATGAGACTTCGAGATCCGCAGATCCCCATAGTCGCTAACGTGACTGGCCAGATATTGACTAACGTGGAAGACATAAGACGAGAACTATCTCATCATATAACTGGCCCAGTACAGTGGACGAAGAGCATTCGGGAGATGCTATCACATGGTACGAACGGTTTCATTGAGCTGGGACCCAAGAGAGTCCTAACAGGACTTATACAGAGGATAAGCCCTGGCGTAGATACTATCAGTACTGATTCCTAGTGAGAGGGAGCCAAGTTGTTTGACAGAAGGGTAGTAGTAACAGGACTAGGAGCTATAACACCTGTAGGCAACAATTTAGAAGATACTTGGAAAGCCTTAGTAGAAGGCAGGTCAGGAATCTCTTATGTAACCAGATACGACCTAGGCGATATCCCAGTCAAGATAGGGGGGGAAGTAAAGGGCTTTGATCCTGCATCGGTAGTAGATCCCAAGGAAGCCCGTTACATGTCCAGAGCTACCGTTTTCGCAATAGCTGCAGCAGACGAAGCTATAAAGCAGGCAGGGCTGCAGATTACCGCAGAAAACGCCGAACGTGTGGGTATTTATATGGGTAGTGGCGCAGGTGGTATAGAGCTGCTCCTAGAGCAACAAAAGGTCTTAGAGCAGAAAGGCCCAAGGAGGGTTAGTCCATACCTGATGCCTAACTTCATTGTGGACTCCGCCAGCGGCCACATGGCAATAAGGTACGGAGCTCAGGGACCTAACATGGCTCCCGTATCCGCCTGTGCAACCGGAGGCCACTCTGTAGGTGAGGCCTACGAGACGATCAGGCGAGGAGATGCTGACGTCATGATAGCTGGAGGTACTGAGGGTGGTAGCCATCTACCCATTATGTTTGCTGGCTTTAGCGTGATCAAAGCACTAGCTAACGATGACCCTCCAGAGAAAGCATGTAAACCATTTGACCTAAACAGATCTGGATTCGTGCTATCCGAAGGAGCGGCAGTACTAGTACTTGAGGAGCTGGAGCATGCTTTATCAAGAGGCGCCAAGCCTCTGGCTGAGGTAATAGGCTACGGCACGGGAAATGATGCTTTCCATATGGCAAGCCAGCCCGAAGGTGGGGCGGGTGCAGCCAGGGTAATGCGCATGGCAATTCGTAAGGCCAACATAGCTCCTGAAGAAGTCGACTACATCAACGCCCATGGCACAGGTACCCAGATAAACGACAAAGGGGAAACTGCAGCTATTAAGGAGGTGTTTGGCGATCACGCTTATAAGCTCGCTATCAGCTCCATCAAATCCATGATAGGACACACCATGGGAGCAGCAGGCGCAATAGAAGCGGTAGCATGTGTCAAGACAATCATCGAAGGGTGTATCCCCCCTACAATAAATTATGAGACACCGGATCCCGAATGTGATCTTGATTATGTTCCTAACACAGCAAGATCTGCTGATGTAAGGGTAGCACTATCTAACTCCCTAGGGTTGGGAGGTCATAATTCCTGTCTTATCTTTCGAAAGTTCGAGTAGTTATACATATTCTGCTTTGGAGCGAGGAAGCCCACCTAGCAAACAGCTAAGGATTAACTCAATCAGGGCTGAGTACGTACTCAGCCCTCACTCCTTAAAGAGACTCGATATAAACAGAGCAAAAAAGCCTCCTTCTGCTTTAGTAGAGGCTTTAGTCTTACCTCAAAAAGCTCAAAAGGCCGGATTAAGACTCATCAGCTTCTTCCTGATTTTCGGAGGTGGTGGATACTGGTAGTCTCTTCACGAGCACTCTCCCTACCCTCCTCTTCTCTATATCAAGCACCTTCATCAGTACGCCCTCCACTTCCACCTCATCACCAGGTACTGGCAGTCTCTCAAGTTGGGCGGTAATAAAACCTCCAAGCGTATCGTACTCTTCTGCCGGCAGACGGATCCCTAACAACTCATTGACATCATCCAGATCGATCTTCGCTCGGATTATCCACTCATCCTCAGATATCTTCTCGATATCTGGAAGCTCGACATCATACTCATCCTGTATCTCACCCACTATCTCCTCAAGAATATCCTCTATAGTAACTAGTCCAGCAGTGCCACCGTACTCATCCACCACGATCGCCATATGTACCTTGCTGCTCTGAAATTCCTGCAATAGCTCACCTAGCCTCTTGCTCTCGGGAATAAACACAGCTGGCCTGGCTAGGTCACGAAGACTCAAGTTGCTAGAGGATACGATCGCCCTTGCCAAGTCCTTCAGATATACTATGCCCAACACATTATCGAGACTTTCCTCATAAACTGGGAGTCGAGAGTGGCCCTTCTCCAGTGCAATGTCAAGCGCTGTCCGGAGATCCGTATCGACATCCACAGCTACTATGTCTGGCCTTGGAACCATCACTTCATGGGCAGCTATATCACCAAACCTCAGGATACCAGCTATCATATCGCGTTCTTCCTGCTCTATTACACCTTCCTCTTCACCCGCATTCACCAGCATACGCAGGTCATCCTCAGTGATGAAGGGGTTACGAGGCATATCCTTTACACCGAAGATACTCAGAAAGGTATTGGTCACCCACTCTGCTACTCGTGCAATCGGGCTTATGAGGAAATACGCTACACTCAGCATACGGGTGATACGCAGAGCCGTCCTCTCAGGTCTTCTAACGGCTAGAGATCGAGGGACAAGCTGCCCAAAGATAAGCACAAAGAGAGCTAGCACGATAATAGTAAGAGTTATCAACCACCACTGCGCACCATTGCTTGACAACTGAAGCGCGAGGATCGCAGTGAGGGCTGACAATCCCGCCAATGCAAAAGTGTTGATTATAAGGGTAGTTGCCGTGATCCTATGTGGATACTCCAGCAGCCTATCCATAGCCTCTGCCCTACCGAATCCCTGCTCAATCAGCGCTCTCAACCTCACCTGATTTAGCGCGCGCAATGCTGCATCAGCCATAGATGAAAACACAAGTAGGCAGAACAAACATACACCCACTAGGCCAGAAAGCCATAATGAGCCACTCACTTTGCTTTCTCCGGGAGACAGGTATATGAAAGATGGAGGTTTAGGTAGGTACTTGAGGGAGGTTCATCCTCTTGGGGTATAGTAAACATCGGTTAAGACCTTCCTAGTAGCGTTATCGAAACAGCTCACTGACAGAGAGATCTTTATGGATCCTCATTATAGCCTCTGCCAGCAGAGATGCTACCGATACTATCTCGATCTTGGAATCAACTTCCTCAGGGGGAATATATATAGTATCAGTCACAACTATCTTCTCTATAGCATTACCTTCAAGAATCTTCTTGACCTCCTCGGCAGCCGGCGATCCCACAAAGGCAGCATGGGTGGCAACTGCATGCACCGACTTGGCACCCCTTGAGAGTAGCATATCGGCAGCCTTTGCCAAGGTACCACCAGTACCGATTAAATCGTCCACTATAATGGCGTTCTTGCCCTGCACATCCCCTACCATATCTAGCACTTCGGCGGTGTCGGGCCTAGGACGTTGCTTAGCAATTATTGCTAGTGGCACACCAAGCCTGAACCTGAAATCATTAGCCCTCAGCACTCCACCAGGATCTGGAGATACCACTACAGCATCTGGGAGGGGATTCCTCTTGTAATAGTCGACCAGCAACGGAGCAGCACGCAAGTGATCCACTGGAATATCGAAGAAACCCTCTATTGCAGGCGCATGCAGATCTACTGCCAGAACTCTATCCGCTCCAGCCTGCATAATGATGTTAGCCACTAACTTAGCGGATATAGGCTCGCGACCAGTGGTCTTCTTCTCTTGCTTGGCATAACCATAGTATGGGATGACCGCGGTGATCCTGCTTGCGGATGCCCGACGAGCAGCATCTATCATCAGCAGGAGTTCCATAATATGGTGATCCACAGGCATTGAGGTGCTCTGGATTATAAATACGTCACACCCTCGGACATTCTCCTCAAGCCTTACCCTAGTTTCACCGTTTTTGAAGGTGGTTACAAGCGCATCTCCGATCTCTATATCGAGGTTGCGGGCGATATCGCAGGCCAGCTTCCTGTTTGCGTTACCAGTAAAGATGCGCAAGCGATTCATCTATTTCTCATCCTCCAGTTCTTCTGAAGCCTCGTCTTTGCGAGCATGTTGAGGTACTTGCCTAGCGGGCACACCTACCACGAGCTTGCCAGCAGGTACATCCTTGGTGACAACTGCTCCAGCTCCTGTCTTGGCACTCTCTCCCACCTCTACAGGCGCTATGAGCATCGTGTCGACACCTATAAATGCCCTTCTACCGATCTTTGTCGGGTTCTTGTTCACACCATCGTAGTTAGCAGTAATCGTTCCTGCGCCGATGTTAGCCTCCTCACCAACCTCGGCATCCCCAAGGTAGCTGACATGACCACACTTGACCCCAGCGTGGAGCACCGTGTTCTTAGTCTCTACAAAGTTACCTATATGGACGCCAGCTTCTACCCGGGTTCCCGGTCTCAGATGCGAGAACGGACCAACGTCCGAATCCGCTCCTACGTAGGACTCTTCTACAACCGACATCTGCACTTTGCAGTTTTCGTCTAGATAAGAGTCCCTAATGTAGGAATAAGGACCTACAACAGCTCCGCTTGCCACCTTTGTCTTACCAATGAGATGGGTTCCTGGTAACAGGATCGCATCTGTACCTACCTGTACATCCACATCTACGTATGTACTATCAGGATCAGTCACAGTTACACCTGAGAGCATGAGAGACTCGAGTATACGCTGCCTCATAATCTTTTCTGCAATCGCCAGTTGCAGTCGGTTGTTGATTCCCAGAGCCTCGCTAGGATCCTCGACTTTCACGTACTGCACAGGCCATTTGGTATCCATAGGTTCAGAGATCTCTTGAGAAGCCGTCTCCGGCGTATATGCACTCCAATGTCCATCTATATCCTCTCGTACAGCTATATTTACCAAATCAGTGAGTTGGTACTCGCCTGATACTGGGGAAGGCTGGAGGCTCTCAAGATGTTCCCACATCCAATCTGCTTGAAATACTGCTACACCGCTGTTGCGCTCCCTTATCTTGAGTTGCTCTTCCGTGGCTTGCTTTTCTTCCACAACAGCAATTACTCTACCCCACTCATCCATCAGTACCCTACCGGGATCATGCGTCTCACCAATCAAGATAGTAACTCTTGGGCTTTCAGCAAGGTGGTGATCGATCAGCCTACGCAGTGTCTCGGGCCTGATGAGGGGAGTGTCTCCATAAAGTACCATTACATGCTTCACGTCATCCATTGCAGGCCTGCTAACTCTCACGGCATCGCCCGTGCCTCGAGGGGAATCTTGGAGCACAAAATCTACTTGATAATTACGCTTTATTACATCAGCTACCTGGTCTGCATTGTGTCCCAGCACAACTACTAATTTGGAGGGTTCTAACTGGAGGGCGCTACGAAGCACATGCTCGATCATGGGGATACCGGCTACAGTATGTAGCACCTTGTGAATGTGCCCCTTCATCCTAGTGCCCTGACCAGCAGCAAGGATGACGATGCCTAATGATTCGGGCAAGACAATAAACCTCCGGGCACAGTATAACTATATGTTATTTCGGATTCTTCCACAGATTAATTATTACAAAAAGATACTAAAGACAAAAGTAGCACATGTCAACAAGGCGCAGTCAGGCAAATACCTGCTAGAATGTCCGCTGGATCATATTTTCGATCCTAAAGTGCACAGGAGGATTCATGAGCAATAGATACGTTATAGGTGTAGACCTCGGAGGTAGCCGAGTAAGAGCAGTATTGGCCAACGAGAAGGGAGAGTTTTTGGATCGTTGTGAGTTCCCTACGCTAGCAGATAAGGGGCTCTACTTTGTGCTAGAGAGGATCTTGGAGTGCGTCCGATCTGTATCCTCCAATGCCCCTAGAATAGATGCTATCGGCGTTGGAGCACCTGGCCCTATCAACTCCAAGGAAGGTGTGGTGAGTAATCCTCCAAACCTGCCTGGGTGGGTCAATGTACCGCTTGCAAAACTCATAGAAGAGAAGACGGGCATCCCTACTTTCTTGGGTAACGATGCTAACCTGGCAGCACTTGGAGAGTTCACTTATGGCTCTGGTAAGTATGTGCAGCACCTGATTTACATCACCGTCAGCACAGGTGTAGGTGGTGGCATCATTATAGACGGGCAGCTGCTGGAGGGGCACAATGGTGCTGCTGGGGAGGTGGGCCACATGGTCGTTCAGCCTGGAGGACCTAAGTGCTCCTGTGGAGGATACGGCCATCTCGAGGCGCTCTCTTCTGGCACAGCCATAGCCAAACGGGCTCGGGAGGCCGCGTCCCTTAACAAAGACACAGTCATGATTGAGCTTGCGGGCTCCGTAGACAAGATCAATGCCAAGATCGTGGATGAGGCTGCCAAGAAAGGCGACCCACTCGCCCTCAAGCTTCTGGAGCAAGCAGGACAATGGCTAGGATACGCACTCATCAACCTAATACACATCTTCAATCCTCAAATGATCTCCATAGGAGGGGGTGTATCCGAAGCTGGCGAGCTGCTGCTAGGACCCGCCAGAAAGGTCGTATTCGAAGGACTAATGCCGGTCTTCAAGCAGGACCTACAGATAGTTAAAGCTAGCCTGGGAGGTGATGTGGGCTTGGCGGGGGCAGTAGCCCTAGCTCTTCAGCAATCTGCCAAATCTAAAGTCTAAGATAGTTGTGTCAGGAATATTCCTGACACAACTATCCAATGGGAATGAGGTCGCAGTAATAGAACCTGTTGTCCCGAACTACTACCTCTCCCTTCTTAAAGGAAACTCTGCGACTGAAGATAGGGCCATCGTACACAAATGAGTGAAACTCTCCATTCTCCCCTGCAGGATCGACTCCTTCAGGTAAAGAACTTAGAAACCCTAGATCAATATCGCTACCCAAGAAGGAAGGATCTAGTAGGGTAGAATCCACACAAACTACCACAGATCTAAAGCCATACTCACAAAGACTAAGCGTGATGTCCTTCGAACTCCTCCCCCAAAGCGGAAACAGCGCCCTTACACCAACCTCTAACAAGCGGGATTCCCTATAGGCTCTTATATCTTCCAGGAATATGTCACCAAATGCGACTGTATTTATACCTAGGCTCATCAGCTCAGAGAGGGCATATCTCATTCTATCGTCATACACTTGGTTTGAGCAGTTCTGGGGAATATAGATCCTGTAAAGCGGAATACCTAGAGAAGCTGCTTGTGCCTCTATCAATTCTACTCTCACCCCATGCATGCTCACTCGTTCGTAGCCTTCGGTCACAGTACAGATGAGCCTCTCTACAGAGAATCTATCATCCATTAGGAGCTTGTATAGTGCCAGGCAGCTATCCTTACCACCACTCCAACTAAGTGCCAACCTGTTTCTCATGACGAGTTGATCCTATCTCCTCTCCATAGCAAATATAGTGGCTCTCATACCTAGCACCCACACCTTAACTGTGACTAGCTCCCTCCAATCTCGCCTGGTCAAGTGATGCATCAGTTTATCCTCCGTAGTCACTAGTACCAGCCTGCCACCAGGCTTGAGTATTCTACCAGCCTCCTGCAGAAAAGCTGGGTAGAGCTCTTTATTACTCTCTTTGGAGCCATAGCGGTGACCAAAGGGAGGATTGGTTACTATCGCATCCACAGAATCGTGCTCAAGAGGTATGTAGGTGGCATCCCATTGATG
This sequence comes from Thermobaculum sp. T2p, assembly GCF_059335935.1. NCBI lineage: Bacteria > Bacillati > Chloroflexota > Chloroflexia > Thermobaculales (SeqCode) > Thermobaculaceae (SeqCode) > Thermobaculum (SeqCode) > Thermobaculum sp. T2p. The sequence goes on along the minus strand of NZ_JANZYQ010000004.1, from coordinate 86,090 downwards.
AAGCTCTATTGGTTTATACCTTGGCCCGATGTTAGACCTGGCCACCTCAATAGCTTCTCCAGATTTATCACTACCTATGATGAGTCGGTATCTACCAGCTAGAGCCCGTTCTATCAGTATGGTACCGGCCCCACAGAAAGGATCAAGGAACACGTCATCGCTTCTCGGGCGAGACAACCACACCATAGCCGCGGCTATCGATGGCCTTAGCGATGCCTCTACATGATATTGTTTGTAAGCATATCTTTTCGAATGCTCAGGAGTAAGCCTTACACCTCCCCAGATCTCATTGTCTATAACAGTAATCCAAACTTCTACAAGGGCTTTGTCCTCAACTAGTCGCCAATTTCCAGGCAAAGTTGAGACTAGAATTTCTTCTGCAGTAGCCCTGAGCTGAGCTCTAGTGAAAGCATGACTGCCCTGGAGTCGAACTACAGGACGAAAGGTAATTACCCTATGTTTTCTTCGGCTTGTAGGCAGTTGCTCAAATCTGTACCTAACGGCTTCTTGCCACCTGTCTGTTTTGATAGCTGACGCCAAGACTCGACCTAAATCCCTTAGCCCCTGCATGTTAGGTTTTATGTTATCCCTGTAAAGGAACAGGAAGAACGCATCCTCCACGACCCTGGATATTAGGACCTCCTGCGGAGAGTCAACATCGACTACCAATAGGTCGTTTTTATCGCTGACAAATCTTCTGGAGAGAAATCTAATATTCCCTGCAGACGACCGAAGCTGTTTCTGAAGGATCTCACCAAGTCCTGGCGCTGTATGTAGCATAAATCTCATGTTTCAAAGCGCCTAATCACAATCGAAGCATTTATTCCACCAAAGCCGAATGAATTACTCAATATCGTATCGACCTTGGCTTTACGCCCCCTATTTGGCACGTAGTCTAGGTCACAATCGTCCGAGGGGGAGATCAAATTTACAGTAGCAGGTATATAGTCACATGCTAGTGCCATACAGCATATAGCAATTTCTATAGCCCCACTAGCCCCGAGAGCATGCCCGTGCATAGACTTAGTAGCGCTTATTGGGATCTTATATGCTCGTTCTCCAAACACCTTCTTGATAGCCAAAGTCTCGGTAGAATCATTAAGTGGTGTGGAACTGCCGTGAGCATTTATATAATCTATCTCATAGATCGAGCAGCCAGCATTAGCCATGGCTAAGGCCATACATCTCGAGGCCTGCTCCCCAGTAGGCAGAGGAGCCGTCATGTGATATGCATCACTGGTACTAGCATAACCTATAATCTCACCCAGTATCTGGGCATTACGCCTAAGAGCATGCTCTAGGTCCTCTAGCACCAGTACAGCAGCGCCCTCACCCATCACAAAGCCATCCCTATCTCGATCAAAGGGCCTACAAGCTGTCTCAGGATCATCGTTACGAGCACTCATCACCTTGATCAAGGAGAAAGCTCCAAAGGTAAGAGGGTACAGAGGAGCCTCTGCACCACCTGCCAAGATGATATCAGCTCTACCAGATCGTATCGCCATAAAAGCTTCTCCTATGGCGATAGTGCCGCTGGAACATGAATTGGCATTGGAAAGCTGAGGGCCAGTTATACCAAAGTGCATAGATATATTGCTACTGCTAGCTCCTCCAAACACGGAGAGAGCAAGAGAAGTGCTTACAGCCCTCAAACCCTTCTCCACAAATATGGAGTGCTGTTCCTCGGCATAACCTACCCCTCCCAAAGCGCTTCCTATGAATATGCCGACTCTATCCCTATCTAGAGCATCAATATCCAATCCAGCGTCATCTACTGCCTGCATAGCAGCTACTATTGAGAACTGTGAGAACCTATCCAACCTGGCAAGTTTCTTAGGGGGCAGATAGTCCGAGGGGTCGAAGTCTTTGACCTCAGCAGCCACTTGTGACCTGAATTGTGAAGGATCGAAACGCGTTATCCTACCAACTGCAGACTTCTCCTTACATACCCCCGACCATAGTCCTTGACGCGTAGTTCCAATAGGTGTGACTGCTCCTATACCGGTTATAACCACGCGCCTATCAGTTTTCATGCTGGCTATGCCTTTCTTCGCTCGACTCGGCAAGTTCCTTAAACCTTCTCAAGGTCCTGGAAGCTATGTGCTCTATAAAGAACTTGGTTATGACCAACTCGCCGATCTGCCTGAACACTGGCGGCCACCTTAGTCGCAGGTCGTGGTAAATCTCCACGTCGGTGCCTCCTTCTGATGGCCTCAAGCGCCACTCCACGTACATCCCCTTGGTGATACCCCCTACATGGGTGAACCTAAGTTTACGGGACTCAGGAAAAGCCTGAAACTCAGCCACCCATGATACAGGTATACCACTTCTGGAGGCCCCCATCTCAAAAGTTCTAACGCTTCCATCATCCCCAAGAGCTCTTACATACCTGTAATGAGGCAGATACTCCTGCCACCTCTGAACATCACCCACCAAATCCATTATCTTCTCTGGAGGCGCTTTGATGAATATACTGTTAGTTGCTTGCATAGCTTATGTCCTTCAGGTACTAAAATAATCAAGGTCTAAGCAACCTAAAGAGAAACCTGAGATTTAGATTGTACAGCGGATCTTGAAGATCTCCAATTCCACGACTAAGGGACAAGCGAAGCGATTCTCTATCCTGCAGCTTGTCCGCTACATACTCCAGCATGTAAGGGTAGGAGATAAAGACCTGTATCAGAGATACAAGCAAAGACTTGCGCCGAAACACACGTGCTCTTTCAGTCGCATACCTTTCCAGACCTTCTTTAATCCTATCAACCTTTAGGTAAGGGGATACTACCTCCCCCAACAAGATCCCACCCCTAACAGCTTTGTATATTCCCTCCCCAGTGAAAGGATCAAAGAACCCTGCTGCATCACCTACTAGCGCCCAATTGCGGCCACATACTTCTTTAACCCCATGTCCGATAGGTGATATACCCATGATACGATCAAAGCTAGCAGCTCCACATATCTGCTTATGGACCTTAGGAAAAAGCTTGAGGGAATCCTGAAAAATGGCTTCTCTACCACGTGTAAGCACCATCCTCCTCAAATCGAGCACTATCCCTACGCTAGCACTTGAGTTACTAGTTGCCGCTACCCCGCAGTAACCCCATGGATGCAAATACATATCTCCGTAGTCTGCATCTATCCCCGAAAGGTTGATATGAGTAACAAGTCCCATTCGTTTGGGCCAGATGAGGGGATACCTTCTGGACAGATTACGCGCCACCACTGACCTCAGGCCATCGGCTCCTATCACCAGCTTGGTTCGTATATCCATCTGCGCTCTGTCCGGAAGCTGCACTCTAAGGAGGGAACAGTTATCTTGGGGTACAACCGACACCACTTTGGCCTGATATCTAACCTCTACACCCTTATGGGCAGCACGATCAAGGAGCATCTTATCGAACACATGCCTCTCCATAGTGGGGGCATAATATCTTCCGCGATGCTCATCTATGTACTCGATAGTTATCTGGCTTCCTGCAGGGGTATGTATCCTCATACCCTTTAGCATATGCATACCTGAGAGATCAGCATCTATCCCGAGATTTGAGAGCAAAGGAAGGATTCCAGGACTCATGTATTCGCTACAGGGTTTTGTCCTAGGGAATTTAGACTTATCCAGAAGCAACACATCATGCCCAAGAGAAGCTAACACGTTCGCAACTGAGGACCCTGCGGGTCCACCACCCACAATAACTACTTCTCGTTCCTCTATCACAGGGAACTCCTTCAGAGCTGCTAGGCTGATAAGTCTTTTTCACCAAGTGTCTCACCTAGCCGCTGAGACATTGAAACACGATGCTTCAGATAAGGCAAGATCTCAGCTACAAACAGTCCCGCCATCATGAAGACAGCACCGATCCACTGAAGTACAGTCATCCTGTCGCCCGCAAAGGTATATCCGCCGATGGCCGCAAACACCGGCTCCATCGCCATTATGACAGCAGCCCTAGCAGCAGACATCCTTTGTTGAGCATAAGTTTGCATCCAGAAGCCAAAGGCACTTGCCCCCAAACCTGTTATCAACAACGCCAACCATACACCCAAGTTGTTAGTTATCAATGGAGTCCCAGTCAAAAAAACAACTGGTAAGTACATGAGCATCGAAGTAACTGTTTGTACGAATGCTAGCGCTGCAGAGTCTAGACCAGGGGAATACCTACTAAGTAGTGCTATCTGGATACCAAAGAGCATGGCACACCCTAACGTCAGAGCATCTCCAGGATTCACACTATAGAAACCGGCCTTACTTACCAGGAATAATCCTATAGTGCTCAGTATTACAGCCACCCATATTCTGGGATGAAACCTAATGCGAAAGCAGATGGCAGATATTATCGGTGCAAATACCACATACAGGCTTGTGATAAATCCCGAGTTTGTAGCAGTTGTGGAGCGAAGTCCAACAGTCTGAAGTAACATACCTAGCCCCAAGGTAGCTCCTACGGGCACGCCCACAAGCAACTCCTTCTTGCCGATACGGGTTGCTGAGAAGGGAAGTAATGCTAGAGCTGCAAGAGCAAACCTCAGGGTAAGGAAAGAGAAAGCGCTGTAATCAGCTACAGCACTTTGTACAGTAACAAAGGTCAAACCCCATATGGCGGTGACGATCAACAGGCCAAACGTTACCAACTCTATCTTTCTCCACTAATTTTCCAGGTTCTCTTCATGGGCTGTAGAAGTCCTGTCGACGTAGTCTCAAATAGAGAGGCCTCAGCAAGAAACTCTCTGCCTATAGTCAGCAGGTCTGTGGTAGTCACTAATGCCTGTTGTGACAGCTGTAGCACGTTCTGGAGCAGATATCGCCTTCTCTCAGGGTCGAGCTCAGACACCACATCGTCCAATAGCAAGATGGGGAGATCTCCAGTAATGCTCTTCATAAGATCAACCTCAGCAAGCTTTATGGCCAGTATCACAGAGCGTTGCTGCCCTCTAGAGCCATAAACTCCGATATCGACGCCTCCCACAAGAAAGCTTATGTCATCTCTATGGGGGCCAACCAACGTCATGCCGCGTCTAAGCTCCTCTCGACGCAGATCATGAATCTTCTTTATGTATAGATCCCTTATTTCCTCCTCGCGCGGATTATCTAACTGTAGGGACATTGAGTCGAATAGTGTGGATTTGTAAGCAATACTCAGTTCCTGAGATGATCCAGTCAGCTTCCTATGCACCATGTTAGCTAGCTCGTTCATCCTACTCAGGATCTCCAACCGCCTGGCAAGCAGGTATGCCCCTTGATTGACTAGCTCGTTGTCCCAATAGGCAAATTGGTCGTTTATAGACTCATCACTCAGCTTAAAAGCTCTTTCAGATAGGGCCTTGATTAGGGTATTACGTTGGAGCACTACACGCTCATAGGTCTGAAGCGTCCTTACATACTGATGATCCAATTGAGAAATCGTAATGTTAAGATAACGCCTTCGGAGGCTGGGAGCTCCGACTATAAGGTCGAGATCCTGGGGCCCGAACATGACCACGTTCACCTGCCCTATAAGGTCTATAGCCCTCTTATTTACACCGTTGATACGTATACGCTTGCGTACGTTCTCACCCTGTACGGTGGATTCCTTCAGGATAGTGATCTCCACCTGTATTGGACTACGCCTTCTCACCTCTGCTGCCACACGTGCGAAAGCCGGCACACCCTCTTCGCTCTCCGCGTTCCAATTGATGAGCTCTCGATCCGAGCCAGCCCGATGTGATTTAGTAGTAGCAAGTAGATATATAGCCTCAAGCAACGTAGTCTTGCCGCTCGCGTTGGGGCCAAGGACGAGTATAGGGCCGTTGGGCAAATCGACCTGCAGATTAGTGTAGTTTCGAAAGTTGGTAAGACTTATAGAGGAACAATACACACTCAGGGATTATACCATTGAGATGATAACGATACTCTATACCCCTACAAAAAGGATAAGCAGTAGAATGGCTACGAAAAGCACCCAGCCCACAACAATACTGGCAAAGGCTTTTTCTACCCCTTTCACCTTACGACTGCGTACCTTTTCATCAGCAAAGGCCATTAGTCCAAGTACGTGTCCGGTCACAGCTGAAAGCGCAAGGATTATCAGCACTATCCAACCAAACGTCGAAAAGGTTCTACCATAACCCTTAGGAACTACGAGGATTTCATTAGTTATAGCCCCTATGATCAACAATACGACACAAAATATACCAACTAACAGACTACTGAAAGCATAGCGAGCCAGGTTACTCTCGTTACCTCTATTAGACTGCATATCTGCTAACACCCACCAGGGAAAATCTAGCCCTCACCCATAGGGGAATTATTGTCCGGAGGATCGATCCACCTGCCATGAGCCTTGATCAAATCTACTAGTTTGTCTGCAGCTATTTCTTCCGGTACATTCTTCTCGACACAGGTCTTGCCTACAAATAGATTTACCTTACCCTCGCCGCTTCCCATGTAGCCGAAGTCGGCATCTGCCAGCTCCCCAAGGCCATTCACGATACAACCCATCACGGCTATCTTGACGCCTTTCAGATGACCGGTTTTACTCTTGATCTTTTCAGTGGTCGTCTGTAAATCAAAGAGCGTTCTACCACAGCTAGGGCAGGCTATGAACTCTGCCTTGCTGATCCTAGCACCCGAAGCCTGGAGGATATTGAACACCAAACTTATCTTTTCCTCATAGGACTTATTGCCTTCTATAGAGACCATAGAACCTATACCATCGCACAACAGAGAACCGAGGCCAATCGAGGCATCGATCAGGTCATCTTCGGTGACCGTCAAAAGGAGGTTCCAATCCTTCCCTAGCTCCCTTAGCCTCGAATCTAGTAGTCTATAGGCCCTAATACGGTAAGACCTATCAGGTATTCTCAGAGCAAGGATAAGATCACTTACCCCAACCTGCTCACCCTTCAGTGCATAACTTATTAGCTCATCAACCACAGAATAATCATGCTTACTCTCAAGATCGCGTGCTTGATCATAGGAAATATCAGCAATAAGTTCTAGAACAAGCGGACGCTTGTGCTCAACAGCAAGCCGTGCAACCATAGACAAACTATCCTCTTGGCCCTGTTCTATGGAACACATATAGGCCGCGGCTTCAAGATTTCCTACATCCACAGGGGATCTAAGGGTCGCAATCAAGGCTGGCTTGTTGGATGCAAACTGCAAACCACTAGCCGACGTCTGAAAAACGTCCTTGTCCTTCTCAGATACCACCTCTAGAGACAGTGCATCTGCCCTCAGGCTATCGCGACCAACGGGCCTATTTATGCTGACCACCCCATTAATCGATAGAGGAGATGACTGCTTGTAGAGCACTAGGGGAGGATTATTAGCTCCAAGCACGTGCTCTCCCAGGAATATTTTCCTGGTCGGTCTTGGAGAGTAGTCAAAAGGTGACCTAAGATCCAGCAGAGTACCTATAGATGAGGCCTCATCGCTGTCCGGGACTATACCATAAGCATATCTCTTGATCAGTTCGTAGGCGAACGGTATTTCATTTTCAGGATCTTCAGTAAGGGAAACCCTTACAGTGTCGCCTATCCCATCCTCAAGCAAAGTACCTATACCAATAGCTGACTTGATACGCCCATCTTCACCATTGCCAGCCTCTGTGACACCCAAGTGGAAGGGATAAGTCATACCGTACTCAAGCATCCTGGCAGCGAGGAGTCTGTAGGCAGCTATCATTACCTTCGGATTGGAAGCTTTCATAGAAAGTATTATGTCCTTGTATCCCCACTCTTCGCACATACGCACGAACTCGAGGGCAGACTCCACCATGCCCAGAGGGGTATCGCCATACCTGGACATTATTCTGTCGGAGAGAGAACCATGATTAGTGCCGATGCGCATTGATATTCCTCTCTCCTTGCAACGCATCACCAGAGGATATAGCTTCTCAGCTATCTTCTCCAGGTGCTTAGCATACTCCTCATCGGTGTACTCTTTTATGTGAAAGAGCTTAGTATCCGCAAAATTACCTGGATTGATCCTTACCTTGTCCGCCCATAGCGCAGCCTCCATCGCTGCGTGAGGACTGAAGTGAACATCAGCCACTATAGGAATGTGTATATTCTTGGACTGAAGCTCCTTCTTGATATCCTTTATGGCCCTGGCATCAGCAGGCGTGGGAGTAGTAACTCTCACTATCTCGCATCCCACATTTACCAAGGACACTATCTGGTTAACAGTCGATTCCACATCCTTTGTCCTGGTCGTGGTCATCGACTGAACTCTTATCGGATTATTCCCCCCAACTCCCACATTACCAACCATTACCTCATGAGTACGCCGCCTCTTGTAGGAGTAGGGGTCTACACAATATCTGTTGCTAGCAATTTCCTGACTCTTTGCCATACCTCTAATCCAGAATCACCTTGAAAAAGAATCTTAATAAGTTGTTTCAATCTTATTGTACCAAGGTGGATAATTAGCATCGTCTCGCGCCTACGAATCAGCACTTTTAGTTTGACAAACACTAATGTAAGTAGCACTATAGTACCATAGAATTCAAAAAGGGATCACAAAATGGCACAGCAGTCCACTAATAATAGCATAGCCCTTACAAGAGGAGAAAAAACCACTAATATCAAGGTCAAGCTGTTGTTCCCAACTAAGGAGATAGCTGAACAGTATTATCTCCCAATCGCTTACACTGCAGCCAGGACATGCTATTCTGAGAAATACCCAGAAGATATATGGGAAGACGCTCTTTCAGGGAAGATTCCCGAAGAGAAGATGCAGAAGCTCATCGAGAGCATAATAGAGAGTGGGCATGGCACAGTAATAGAGCACCTGTGGTTCACATTCGCCATCTCCGGAGTGTCAAGATCCTTATCTCATCAGCTGGTACGCCACAGGATGGGCGTGAGCTTTGACCAGCAATCTCAAAGGTATGTTCGTTATAAACACCCACAGTATACAGTGCCTGAATCCATAGCCGAAGATTCAGATCTCTTGGAGAAGTTTGTCCAGGCTATAGAAGGTAATATGGAGCTTTACTCCGAGATGCTATCCCAAGGAGTGCCTGCAGAGGACGCACGCTTCCTATTTCCCAACGGCATACAGACCAATCTTGTAATGACCGTCAATCTACGCGAGCTTATACACATGAGTGGATTGAGGCTGTGCACCATGGCGCAGTGGGAGATCCGCAAGCTATTCGCACTCATCAAGGCTGAGGTGCGCAGAACACATCCCTTCCTAGCGCAGTTTCTAGTAATAAAATGCGTTAGGATGGGCTACTGTGATGAGGCTCGTAACGCGGATGAGCATTGCAAAGTTCGACCTCATAAGAACACAGTCTTCAAACTAATAGAAGAATATAGGCACTCACAGAGGACCACAATCAGAGATCAGAATACCAGCGAATAAAGCTTTATCTGACTGGAGAGTTGTAGATCACCCCTGGATCAACAGCTGTTCCAGTGGGTATAGGAATCACCTTGCCCGGGGCCGGTGAGACTACCGAGGGAGTGTTGCTAACGATTGACTGTGAAAGGAAATATCCGAAAGCAAACCAGGCAGTTATAGCAGCCACCAGCACCAGTCCTACAACAAACAGCACAATACTACCTCTCATCTAATCTCCCCGAGGTTGTTTCTAATTTCTAGGGTGTTTCTTGACGTTTATAGCCCCCTTGTCTTCTTCCTCGTCAGGAAGAAGACCTTCTTCTATGAGAAGCTTGCGCCTCAAGGCATTCCTCTTAGCTTCTCTTCTATCAAAAACCCAAAATCCGAGAAACACAGCGAGAATATCAAGCACCACCCAACCTATGATCAGAGCAGCGGGCAGAAAAATGAGTTCTGGTTTGTTTATGCCTATACTTGTAAGGATACCAGCACTAAGGAAGAGAATCTGAGCTCTAGTTTGAGGAACTATACAAAGTGCTATGGACGCTATACCTACCGAGAGGGTAACAATAAGTCTTATCAAATGGAACCTACTCATGATACAGCCCCAAAAGTCTCCTTCTTCTCCCTCTGCATTCTACGTCAAAAAGTATTATGAGTAAACTAGATGCGTTTGGATAACGATAAATGCTAGAATGCTCAGAAGAAAATGAAAACATATACTCCAAAAGGTGAATCATATGGCGATAAGCGAAAGTAAAGTAAGGTTTCCCTCGCTGGCAGAATTCGACCCTGAAATATATGAGGCTATACAGAACGAAAAGCATCGCGAGATGAGTACTCTGGAGCTTATAGCTTCGGAGAACTTCGTTTCCAAAGCGGTGATGGAGGCTCAAGGTTCTGTACTTACTAATAAGTACGCCGAAGGACTCCCAGGCAAAAGATACTATGGCGGCTGCAAATATGTGGACGTTGTGGAGAGCCTGGCTATAGAGAGAGCTAAGCAGCTATTTGGGGCCGACCACGTCAACGTGCAGCCTCATAGCGGTGCACAAGCAAATACCGCAGTATACCTAGCTACCCTTAAACCCGGAGATACGGTGCTGGGCATGGACCTTACTCATGGTGGCCACCTCACACATGGGCATCCAATTAACATATCAGGTATGTACTTCACTTTTTTCCGTTATGGTGTCTCGAGAGAGACTGGATACATAGACTACGACCAAGTAAGGGACCTAGCTAAGCAGCACAATCCCAAGATGATTATTGCTGGCGCTAGCGCTTACCCAAGAGAGATAAGGTTTGACATCTTCAGAGAGATAGCAGACGAGGTCGGAGCCTATCTGTTCGTAGATATGGCCCACATAGCAGGACTGGTGGCCGCTGGACTGCATCAGTCACCCATTCCATACGCCGATTTCGTTAGCACTACCACCCACAAAACCCTTCGTGGCCCAAGGGGAGGGTTAGTCTTCTGTAAAGCAGAACATGCCAAGGCTCTCGATAAAGCCGTATTCCCTGGCGTGCAAGGTGGACCACTAATGCACGTCATCGCTGCTAAGGCTGTGGCCCTCAAGGAGGCTCTACAGCCTGAATTCAAGGAGTATCAGAGACAGATAGTGAGAAACGCCTCAACTCTTGCCCAATCCCTGACAAAGCATGGATTCAACCTCGTCAGTGGTGGAACAGATAACCATCTGATGCTCGTGGATCTAAGGAATAAAAACATCACTGGCAAGGAGGCCGAATCTCTGCTGGACGAGGTGGGAATCACTGTTAACAAAAATACCGTGCCCTACGATACACAGTCCGCCTTCGTCACCAGCGGTATAAGAATAGGCACTCCTGCAGTGACCACCAGGGGGATGAAGGAACCAGAGATGGAGGAGATCGCCGATATAATCTCTACGGTAATAGATGCAAGACAAGGTGAAGTACTCGACGAGGCTCGAGAAAGAGTGAGGCGCCTGACAGGCAAGTTTCCTTTCTACACAGACTAGATGATTAGGCATTAAGACGCACGATAGGGGGGGCAGCCAGCTGGCCCCCCTATCGCTTACTTCAAGTGATAGGGCACGTTTATTACCACCGTGCCAGGCCTAAACAATAGCGCTGCCTTCAACCTGAGTGCAGTCTGATTATGTAGCAGCCTTTCCCACCAATGCTTAGGCACGAACTCGGGCAGTACTACAGTTATGGTATCATCCGGTCTCTTCCTGTCTACCGCATCTATATAAGCCAATATCGGACCAACGAGAGACCTATAAGGAGACTCCATGATAACCAGGCTACATGGGCTGCCAAACTTTTCCCATTCCTTCCTAAACTCTTCCGCTTCTTCTTGATTCTCTACTACGTGTATAGCTGTGACGTTCGGGCTTATAGATTTAGCATATGCAAGACTTTGCAAAGCTACTTTATTCAGGCTGGCTACCGGTACTATGATCGTGTGCTTGATATCAGATGGATTAATGGGAATCTCGGGTTGTAGCTCCCTCTGCGCTCTCTCGTAGTGGCTACGGATTGACATCAACATCAATATCATAAGAGGTACGAGTACAAGAACTATCCAAGAGCCTGCATGTACGGTGAAACTGCCTATGTTGAACAGGGGAACACCACTGGAGAACTTAGTCACTGCCACTATCACGGCCACTATGCCCGTGATAGTGGCCCCTACACCGTTTACAGCAGCCTTCACCCTCCATCCTTTTCCTCTCTGTCTACGCCAATGAGCAACCATGCCGGACTGGGAAAGAGTGAAAGCCACAAACACACCAACCGTATACAGAGGGATTAGAGCTGTCACGCTACCACCAAATATTATCAGCAAGAGGGAAGCTATTACTGACAAAGAGATTATCCCCACAGAAAATGCCAGCCTATCACCTCTATGCAAGAACTGGTGAGGCATATAGCCATCGCGTGCTAGGAAATAAGCCAATCTAGGGAAGTCGGAGAAAGCCGTGTTAGCAGCCAATACCAGTACTACCGCAGTAGCTGCCTGAACTAGCAAGTAATAAGGGCCTGTACCTACAAGGGTACGAGCCAGTTGGCTGAGGACAGTCTCTTGTTCCTCAGGGGCAGGAATTATGTGCAGTTGACCCGAAAGGAAGCTTATACCTAGGAATAGTATCCCGAAAGTCCCTGCCATGAATATAAGGGTTATCCTAGCGTTTTTCCATTCAGGTGGTTTGAAGGCCGGCACCCCATCTGAAATGGCTTCAGTACCGCTTAGACCTACAGAACCTGAGGCGAAAGCCCTTAGTATTAGCAATATACTTAGTGCACCTAGAGATCTATGCTGCCATTCCTCTACCCAACCAGGAGGCGGGTTATACTCAGGCAGATCGCCGTTAACAAATCTGTAAAAGCCATAAGCTAGGAGACCAAGGATAGAAATTATATAGATGTAAGTAGGAGCCGCAAAAATTGTTCCAGCCTCTCGCACTCCCCGCAGATTACCTATCATGATGATCATTATCAACACAATTGATACGAGCACTCTATGGTTATAGAAGAAGTCACCAGCGCTTGATCCCAGGAAGAACGGAGCCGCAGATCCTAATGCCGCCACACCGGCAGCAATAGATACCGAAACAGTAAGCACATAATCGTTGAGAAGAGATGCAGCTGCCGTCAGTCCTGGAAGCTTCCCCAACTCGTTGGACGCTACTATGTAGGCGCTAGCGCCATGAGGATAGGCTCTTATTGTCTGTTGATAGGAAATAACAACTATTATGAGGACACCTATAACTGCTAAGGTTATAGGTAGGGTTAGAGACAATGCAGATATTCCACCCAGCAACAGGATCCTCATAATTTCTTCAGTAGCATACGATGAGGAGGAGATATTATCCGAACCTAGAATTGCCAGTGCTTTTATCTTCGTGAGGCGCTCATGAACCTCCCTTGCAGTCTCTATTGGCGAACCAATTAGAAACCTTCTAACACTCCTTAGCGCCTTGCCAACGAAAGTCCTAGGCTCGGTTGCTCTGGGAGTAACCGATATATATCCACGGCCAACTTTTTGAAATCCTGGATTATGCTGGACTCTTACATACCTATCACCCGGATGTCTGCCCCGCCTAACTTCCTTTACATCTAACTCTGAGCTGGGATCATGACCGTTAGTCATGTTTTAGAAATCCTCCAGCATTTATAAAGTTCATCTCAAAGATCACACAACAGTATAGCCTTTTATGAGTCAAGCATACAGATCGTTTGTTATATATCGTTGTCTCCGGTTATTCCCTCATACAGATAAGGCTTAAGTACTCCTATATAAGGAAGGTTCCTATATAGATCTCTAAAGTCCAATCCGTATCCAACAACAAATTTATCTGGTATCTGAAATCCCAGATAATCTATAGGCACATTCACGCGCCTTCTGCTGGCCTTATCCAGCAAAGCGCATACTTTGATGCTGGCTGGATGCCTGGCTTGCAACGTCTCAAGAAGGTAGGATAAGGTCAAACCCGTATCGATTATGTCCTCAACGATCAATATGTGTCTGCCGCTGATATTACGATCTAGATCCTTGATGATCTTCACTACACCGCTACTTTCAGTGCTATCCTGATAAGAGCTAACTGCCATAAAATCTATGTTGAGCTGAATGGGGCAAGCCCTTATAAGGTCAGACACAAACATAACTGCTCCATTTAGCACCCCTATCAACACTGGTATCTTATCCTTATAGTCCTCAGCTATCCGGCTACCAAGTTCCTTGATCTTGGCCTGGAGTTCGGACTCAGTTATGAGAATTTGCTCTATATCGGAATTCATTAAGTATCCCCCGTTGGAATCTAAGTGCAATTTTTACCATAATAAGGATACTAGAACCATAAGTAAGATGCTTTATCAAAATGCTTAGCAACAACCTTAGCTCGTATCTCGAAATAGGACCATCTAGCTTCGTATCCCTAGTAGGTGCTGGCGGGAAAACCACCACTATGTTCCGAATAGCCCATGAGCTATCGGACAGGGGACTAAGAGTCATAACCACTACTACAACCGCTATACAGATGCCGTCCAAAAATCAAACACCTTTGCTACTGACTCGTGAGGAGATTGAGCAGAAGGTTAATTACTTACCTGAAGCTTTAGAGAAGTACCGACACGTAACTATAGTTGGCGCAATATCACGCAAGGACAAGTTGCAGGGAGTAGATTTTGATTTTCTTTGGCATATCAAAAATACCGCCGACTCAGTGATAGTCGAGGCCGATGGGGCCAGGCATAGATTCATCAAGGCTCCCGCCGAGCACGAACCTGCTGTACCTCCATATACTACTCACTTCGTTGCCATAGCAAGCCTCAAAGCTCTGGGCATGTCTCTATCAGAAGCGTGTCACCGGCCAGAAGAAGGTCAGAAACTAGCTTGTATGGATCCTTCATCTCCTCTTACAGTTGAAGCGTTTGCAAAGATACTAGCATCTCCTCTGGGCATACTAAGGGGCAAACCTGAAGGAGTCAGAAGCTATCTCCTGCTCACAGCATTGTCGCAGGACAATAAGTTGGAGGCTGAAGAGATCGCTCGCAAAGTAGTCTCCATTAACAGAGAGGGTTTTGATACTATGATCGGAATAACTAAAGATGGAAACTTGATAGTCCTATAGTCAAGATCTATTGGTTACCAGATCTCCCTTTGCCATAGAGATGAAGTAGAGGTGCATGGTGGGATCTTGAGTAAGTTCTGGGTGAAAAGATGTTGCTAGTATATTACCTTGCCTCACGGCGACTACCGTACCATCCTGAAGCCTACCCAATACCTGCACCCCTGGCCCAACTGATTCCACTATCGGAGCTCTTATAAACACTGCGTGTACAGGGCGTTCGCTAACCTCCGGCATTTCTATATCAGCTTCGAAGGAATCAAGCTGCCGGCCAAACGCGTTCCGCCGTACCTTTACGTCGAGCAGCCCAAGTAAGGGCTGCTCCATACCCACATCTTTTGAGAGGAAAATCATACCCGCACATGTACCCCACACAGGCTTCCCCTGAGCGGCAAAATCTTTCAAGGGCTCCATCAGGCCATAGTTAACAGCCAGCTTCCCGATAGTAGTGCTTTCTCCCCCAGGGATGATAATCCCATCTAGTTCGTAGAGGTGTTCGGGCTTCCTAACTTCAACAGGAATAATACCTATCCTGCGAAGCATCTGCTCATGCTCTCTAAAGTCCCCCTGCAGGGCCAGAACACCTATCTTCAAGTCCCTATGATCTCCAACGTTTGTGATGCCTTTCACCTCTGAACCTCTACGATGAGCTGTTACCAGCCTCTAGGAGCCATCAGCTCTTCCTGAGATAAAGTCCTAATATCGATGCCATGCATAGCTTCACCAAGCCCCTTACTGACTCTAACCAACACATCCGGATCATTATAGTGGGTGGTAGCTTCCACTATAGCCTTAGCTCTCTTGTAAGGGTCACTTGATTTGAATATACCGCTACCCACGAAAATACCATCCACCCCGAGTTGCATCATGAGCGCAGCGTCCGCTGGTGTAGCAATACCACCGGCGGCAAAGTTAACTACTGGGAGCTTACCGGTACGTGCCACCTCAGCAACTAGCTCATATGGCGCCTGAATCTGCTTAGCATAAGCCATCCATTCATCTTCAGGCATAGTGGATAGTCGACGAACCTCGCTGTATATAAGGCGAGCGTGCCTAACTGCCTCTACTATGTTGCCAGTACCTGCTTCTCCCTTGAGCCTCAGCATACTAGCACCTTCGCCCACACGTCTTAGAGCCTCGCCAAGGTCTCTAGCCCCACAGACAAAAGGCACCTTGAACTTCTTCTTGTCTATATGGTGCATCTCGTCAGCGGGCGTCAATACCTCACTTTCATCTATATAGTCAACTCCGAGAGCCTCCAGGATCTGAGCTTCCACAAAATGTCCGATCCTCACTTTGGCCATCACTGGGATGGTGACCGCGTTCATGATCTCCTCTATGAGAGCAGGGTCGCTCATTCGAGCCACACCACCTTGCGCTCTTATATCCGCTGGGACCCTTTCTAGGGCCATGACTGCGACAGCACCAGCAGCTTCTGCAATACGTGCCTGCTCAGCATTCACGACGTCCATTATGACGCCACCCTTAAGCATCTCTGCCAAACCACGCTTGGTTAATTCCGTAGACTTTTCCACTTCAATAGCCTCCTGAATATATGGAGTATCATGGGTTACTCCAATAGATCATTTTAGCGCATACAAATACAGGTGTCGCGGAAAAGTTTTTATAAGAAACTCTTATGCTAAAGATAAAAGTAATTACGCAAACTATAACTACTTTAGTAGCTACATATAAGCTGTATTTAGTAAAGTGGTTACGGTATATGGTCAATGGGAGGTTAACCTTGAGCCTAGTTGATAAAATCGTTGAAGAGCCGACAAAAGAAGAATTGGACGGAATAAATGCCGAGCTAGAAGATACGACACCACAAGAGATCATCAAGTGGGCCGTAGATAGATTTGGCGACGGTTTGATTTTAGCATGCTCCTTTGGGGGCATCTCTGGTATGGCCATTCTAGACATGGCCGTGAAGATCAAGCCTGATATAGATATCTTTTATATAGATACTGATTTCCTGTTTCCAGAGACTCATCAGACAAAAGAGGAGGCGATCAAGCGCTACGGTATAAAGCCTATAGCTTTCAAGTCTGCACTTACTCCGGAAGCACAGGCAGAGAAGTATGGGGATGAGCTCTGGAAGAGAAACCCAGATCTCTGCTGCCATCTTAGAAAGGTGGAACCAACTCGAGAGGCGCTCAAGGGCAGGTCAGCCTGGATAACAGGACTTAGAAGGGACCAGTCATCAACACGACGAAACGTACGACCTGTGGAATGGGATTCTAAGTTTGGACTCTACAAAATAAACCCATTGGCCTATTGGACAGAAAAAGATGTATGGAGGTACATCTTCAAGCATAATGTTCCCTATAACCCGCTACATGATCGGGGATACCCTAGTATAGGATGCACCCATTGCACCTCGCCTGTCTATGGATCAGATGATAGCCGTGCTGGCAGATGGGCAGGTACTGGTAAGGTGGAGTGCGGACTGCATATCAAGCTACCTCAAACGGAATCTTCCAGACAATAAGAGCAAAAAAACCAGGTGAGATAGTCTCACCTGGTGAGTATTAGCACTGAGAAAACTTTTCAACAAACTTCGCATAATCTATAAACTTACAAAACAAAAGGAGGAAGCGCATTTTGGATCAAAAAGGCTTTACGGTTTGGTTTACTGGACTTTCAGGTGCTGGCAAGACCACCCTTGCTGATCGTCTTGAGCCGATCCTTAGGGAAAGGGGACTCAAAGTCGAGAAGCTAGATGGTGATGTGGTGAGAACCCACTTATCAAAGGGCCTGGGCTTTTCTAAAGAAGATAGAGATACTAATATACGCCGCATAGCCTTTGTGGCACAACTGTTGACCAGAAATGGCGTAGCAGTTATAACCAGCGCCATATCTCCTTACAGAGAGACAAGACAAGAAGCTAGAGAGATGATAGGTAATTTTGTGGAAGTGTATGTCAAGTGCTCCATAGAAGAACTTGCAAGAAGAGATGTAAAAGGTCTATATGCTAAGGCTCTGAGAGGAGAGATCTCCAACTTTACTGGCATATCCGATCCTTACGAGGAACCTCTAAACCCTGAAATAGTTGTAGATTCGGAGAAAGAAACCGTTGAGGAAAGCCTCAATAAGATAGTGACGCGTCTCGAAGAGCTAGGATACCTTCCCAAGGTAGATGTTGCCGTAGGCGCAAAGTAGCTTTCAAGAGCGAGATTTTACTCCAGGAGTTGTTCGAATGCAGCAAGAGCTGATAGATCCCCATGGTGGAAAGTTGATCAACAGAATGGCACCGCAAGAGCTGCTGGAAGACTTGCGGGCTGAAGCTGCAAACCTGCCTAAAATCCCTATAAATGCCAGGGAGCAGTCCGACCTTGATCTAATAGCAGTAGGTGCATTTAGCCCGCTTGAAGGCTTTATGAGCTCGGATGATTACAGGAGCGTGGTAGATAACATGCGGCTCTCCAATGGCTTACCCTGGAGCCTACCTATCACGCTTTCGACCACTGAAGATGTAGCAAGATCGCTAAGTATAGGTTCAAAGGCCGCTCTAACTAGAGATGAGAAAATCGTAGCGACAATAGAAGTCCAAGACATATTTAGCTACGACAAGGTCTCTGACGCAGAAAAAGTGTTTCGAACATCAGAAGAAGCTCACCCGGGTGTGAGGGCTATGTACGCCCAGGGAGAGATACTTATCGGCGGGACAGTCACTGTTTTCGAAAGGGCTCCGCTACAGTTTCCTAAATACAACCGAACTCCTGCAGAGACCAGAAGGCTAATCCAGGAGAGGGGATGGAGAACCGTCGTAGGATTCCAGACCAGGAACCCAGTCCATAGAGCTCATGAATACATACAAAAATGCGCACTAGAGACAGTAGACGGTCTACTGCTTCACCCCCTAGTAGGGGAAACCAAGAGTGATGACGTACCAGCAGATGTGAGGATGAAGTGCTATGAGGTGCTGTTGGAAAATTACTATCCACGCGATCGGGTCATCCTTGGCGTGCTACCAGCAGCCATGAGATATGCTGGTCCTAGGGAAGCTATCTTTCACGCACTTATACGTAAAAACTATGGATGTACACACTTCATAGTAGGCAGAGATCATGCTGGTGTAGGTAACTACTATGGTACCTATGATGCTCAAAAACTATTTGATGAGTTTGAGCCTTCGGAGCTAGGCATTACACCAATGAAATTTGAGCATGCTTTCTGGTGCAATCAATGCGAGGCCATGGCATCAACTAAGACATGCCCGCACCCCGAATCCAGCAGGGTTGTACTAAGTGGTACTAAGGTAAGAAATATGCTGGCCGCTGGGCAAATGCCTCCTAAAGAGTTCAGTAGGCCTGAGGTGGCGCAAATACTAATCGAAGCTTACAGATCTCGGCAATCAGTCGCGGATCTCGCATAAATCAAAAGCATAGTGTTCCCATGAGAAATCTGGCCAGACGCTCAGAAGAGTGGCATTTGAATAGAGACTGGGTAGTATTCCTGCTATCAATACTCTTCCTGATAGCAGTCAAGCTTGGGCTGGCCATACCTTGGAATGAGCTATTGCCAGCATGGGCACAAGGGGGCGCACACTTTCAAATAAGAATAGCCCTTGGGGGGCTTCTTGTTGGCATCCTCGTTGGCATGACAGGAATGGGGAGTGGAGCTCTAATGGCTCCACTCCTAATACTTATACTCAAAGTAAAACCTTCGCTGGCTATAGGCTCAGATCTTATATATGCCACTATCACTAAGGTGTTTGGAGCTTTTCAGCATTATAAACATGGATCGGTGCATGTCCGATTAACGGCGTGGTTAGCTATAGGTAGCGTTCCAGGAGCGCTTCTGGGAGCTGAATCAGTAGAGCTGATTCATAGGTCTTATGGGGACGATGCCGAACGCTTTATAACCAAAGTACTCGCTGTAACTTTCATGTTAGTTAGTACGTCAATAATCTTGCGGACATTTCTTCCCATAAAAAGTTACTCTAAGGCCAACATGGAGAATTTCTCGCTAGCTAGGAAGGTACTAACCCCTATCCTAGGATTCTTTGTTGGATTTCTTGTTGGTCTGACCAGCGTAGGCTCAGGTAGTCTCCTAATGCCTATCCTGATAATGTTCTACCCAATGCCAACGTCTACGCTAGTAGGAACTGATATATTCCATGCTGTGTTATTAACCGCAGCCGCAGGAGCTTCACACCTCATGGCAGGTAATGTCGATCTAATACTTGTCAGCAACCTGCTGATTGGATCAGTGCCAGGCATAGTCCTGGGCAGCAGGCTAGTAAAGGTGGTACCTGAAAGACTGCTACGAACCATCTTGGCTATAGTACTATTTCTGACTGGTTGGAAGCTATGGCTGAATTAACGGAGATACACCCTCACATCGAAGCTGTTAGCCAGGAGATTAAGGAAACTCCCATACACGTGTTTATATGGAGAAGAGTCCAAAGATACGCTCCTGGAATACTTTTGTTGGTAGCTGTCGGCTACTTTGCGCTCGTGTGTTCATACTTTCTGACAGGGCTAAGCTATATCCCCATGTCAATACTCGTGGGAGCATTCATAAGTAATAGTTTCGGATTGCATCCGGTATTAGAAAAGGGAATCAGCACTTATGAGCTATGGCTCAAGGTAGGCATAGTCCTTCTTGGAGCTCAAGTTGCCTTCACACAGTTGGGTATATATTGGTTAAAGGTTCTACCTTCAGCAATGCTCATAGTACTATTAGGTTTCTTTATAACTCTAGTAATAGGTAAATGGTTTAGGTTACCCCGATCTCTAGCTATTCTCATAGCTGCCGGCTCCGGTATATGTGGAGTCTCGGCAATTATAAATACGTCTAAACGAATAGATGCCAGCGAAGAAGAAACAGAATATGCAATAGGCACGGTGCTAGTTTTTGGAGCTTTGGCTATAGTCTTGTACCCAATCTTGGGCAGACTCCTGGGTCTATCAGAGCATATTTACGGCACATGGACTGGACTATCCGTCAACAACACTGCAGAGGTGGTTGCTACCGGTTATACGTTGGGGGCAGCGGCCGGTGCTATAGCTATAGCCACTAAACTATGCCGCATACTCACGCTTGGAGCTGTGATCTCAATTATCGATCAAATAGATAACAAAGAAGGCACCTCAAAAGGCGCAGCTATCCGCAACATCTGGAAGCACACGCCCAAATTCATATTGGCCTTTGTGGTTTTATCTATCATTTCCAGCCTTGGCTTTTTATCGGCAGAAGATAAAACATCTCTATATAATCTATCTTCATGGTTCTTCCTGATGGCATTTGCGGGAATAGGGTTTAGACTAAGATGGAGTGACTTGAGCAAGGTAGGATATAAGCCGCTATTGGCAGGCGGTATAAGTACGCTTTTTATAGCTTCAACATCACTTATAATCTCGATGATAATATCTTAACTCAGTTCCACCCACCTATCGAAAAGCACATTATATTACGCCATGCTAAGTGCATATGCTAAAAGCTGTCCGCAACAAAAGATGTTTTCTTGCAATTTATTATTTGCCACGAAAATAGGACACTACTAAAGTCGTAGAAGTTCCAAAGTCCTAGCTAGCTGAGTGGCATATTAAGTGCTTAATATGCCACTCAGCTAAGTACAAACCAAGACCTAATAGTGTATCAGGATCGGCGTACCCACCTCTGCCCAGGAATACAACCAAGCCATCATACTATAAGGTACGTTGACACATCCGTGAGACCCAGTACGCGCGTCACCTGGAGGCCCGGATCCATTAGTCCCCGGTCCATAAACGCTCCTCCATGGCGCATCGTGTATATAGTAGCCTCCGGATCTAAACAAAAGCGCAAAATTAGCCTTAGACGGTGGGTAGTACCATTCGGAATCCTTAGGCCATGGAGATATGAAGACCTTAGGGCTAATCTTTGATAGCACGTGGAACAAACCAGTGGGAGTAGGCAGTTCAGGTCTACCACTAGTAATTAGAGAAACCTTGACCTGCCTCGACCCCTCATATGCAGCCAAACTCTGAGAGGAAAGATTTATGTCTATCCATTTAGTGGGGAAATCTCCTTTCCAGAATGACTCATAACCCTTATGTTCCTGATCATTTGTGTTATCTTTGATGGGTTCAGCCACTATGGCGATGTGCCTATTACCGTTGATGATTGCCTTCATAGCCACCTGAGCGGTAGCTGAATAATTTATATCCATATTCGTTACAGAATCCTGAGGTACCCATCGCCTTATCTGTTGCTCTAGAGCGCTCTCGTCCAAGTAGACTACAGTATTTTCGCCAGTTCCATACCATCTCAGGGCCAGCACCAAATCGCTCGGATCCAACCACCAAGTTCTACCGTCCAATGACATGTAGAACCTTTCCCCTGTCCAGTAGAGCATCTTATCTAGAGTGGGTTTTAGATCATCCGAGGTTACCTGAGGATAAGAAGTTGTTACATCCAAGGTAACATTCCTGGTAGGGGTAGAAGCAGCGTTGATTATCTTTTGCGTGGTAGATTCTATATTAACAGCGACTCCAACCGTCTCAGGCACGATATGGGCATAACCATCAGCTACACTGAGATAGGCATCAGAAGGGTCCTTATTGACTTGTTGGGCTATCTGGTAAACAAAGCTTCTTACACTGTCATAATCGAGAACAGGCGTTATATTCTTCCCCTTACCTTCCCAATGAAGCCAGCTCGCAAGCGTTGTTGAATCTATACTCCAGCTTCCACCAGAGTAGCTAACTGTTATAGGCTTAGATATAAGCTGGTTAGCAAGATCAACGGCAGGTCTTAGATCTGCGCTCTTGATCTTAGGCTCCCATCGCTGTACCTGAAGAGCGAATTGCCTGGTATTACCAGAGCTAATAGCAGATATCAGGGCCTTCAAATTGGTATCTATGTTTAGTCTGACACCTATCCTTGCTGGGATTATCCTTACCTTGCCGTTATCGACAGTTACCCTGGCGTTTATGGGAGAACGCTCTATGCGCTCAGCAATTCCAGATAACCACGCACGCAACTTGTTCCTAGATATGTAGGGTGTAGGTGGAGTATCATCTTGGTTCCACCTTAGCATTTGGATTAGATCTTGAGGTTCGAGAGTCCAACTGCGATTACGGTAGAATACCTCAAAGGGTTGGCTGACCATAACGTTGGCTTTATCAACTACAGGCTTAAGACTTTCGGTGGTAATGTTAGGGTGGGTAACCTGCACAACCACATCTATAGTGCCACTCTTAAATGCTTCTGCTTGTATGCGCTCTGCAGTCTGATCTTCAAGAAGCGTATAACCATCTTTATGAGGCATTAGCTCGACAGACTGCGACAGAACTTTTATCCTAGCATCAACAGGGTCAGAATCTACCTCTTGACTAATATCCTCCAACCAGTTCCTAATTGGAGCTTCAAGTAGATATGGCTTAGGCAACTTACCCGAAGTATCCAACCGCAGCAGCTGCCTGACCTCAGATACCGGCATAGACCATTGCTTATCACCAAACTTTAGAGTTAGAGGTCTGTTCCAAGCAGCTACCAATCCTTTATAGATCGGTTGTAAATCGCTGTCCTTAATAGAAGGACGGGTGTATACGACCTTAAGTGATACAGTAGTACTCTTTTCGTATGCTCTCGGGATGGAATTAGAGAGACTTTTAAGGTTGGCATCTACATCTAACCTGACTCCCACTTGTGAAGTAATAAACCTGGGACCATCCTCACCTAGTATGATCTTGGCATCCCTAACTGGGCGATCAACAGTAGAAGCTATAGATTCCAGAGCATTTCTAGTCTTAGCATTATCAAGAGCTACGACAGGAGTTACTTCATGTTCCTTAAAAGGTGCCATGAAACGCTGAAACCACCTTGAGGCAAAAGCATCCGAACGGCCAAACTGGTAGGCCGAATTCACCATTGCCTGGATATCAAAATTGACTCCAAGATCTGAGGATTTTACTTGGAATCTATGTTTGTCGGCAGTGAGAACTACAGGAGACTCTAAGAGTTCATCTGCCCTAGATTGGAGTAATCTTGCGGCTTCCTGCTTAGTCTTTCCAGAGAGATCAACTCCAAGGACTTTTACGCCAGGATAAATCTTGCCAGAATAAGCGATAGCATACACACCCAAGGCAGCTAGCAAGAGCAGTATAAATGCTAGCATTCCAGCTAGTAACAGCCTACTACGATTCCAGGACCATTTAGCTAGCCCGAAGGCAGAGGGCAGAGTTCTTACTTGACCAGTTTCCATAGATCCAACCCCTACTCAAACACCAACAAGAGTGAAAATAAAATATGTTACTTTATAAGACAAACCAATAATAAATATTTATTGACTAATTGAGTGGTTCCTTTTGAAAGCCATGGTTATACCAATAGTTAAAACTGCACGAATAGCAGGAAGTTACGATGCAAAGGAGCAAAATCTATACCAAAATTATGTATCTAAGACTAAGTCAAGGTTAGGATCAACATCTAGATCTAACTGGTCCGTCTTGCCTCGGATGTACCTATAGTAAGCTAGCCCACCTATCATCGCAGCATTATCCGTACAGTATTCAAACTTAGGAACACGTACCTTCTCTCCGAGCTCCTGCTTTATCCTTTCCCTCAGCCTTGTGTTGGCCGCTACCCCACCAGCTATGACTACCTCCTTTGCGGCAGTGTGCTCGGCTGCAGCTACAGTCTTGCGAACAAGTATATCGACCACTGACTCTTGGAATCCATTAGCCAAAGCATATACATCGACATTCTCGGAAGTCTCAACAGCCCTTAGTAGCGCTGTTTTTAGGCCGCTAAAGCTGAAGTTGAACGTTCCCGGCAACTCAGCTCTCGGTAATACAAACTCCCTTCCTTCTGCTTTCTCAGCCGCCTTCTGAATTGCTGGACCTCCTGGAAATCCCAAACCCAAAATCCTAGCGGCTTTATCAAAGGCTTCACCTGCAGCGTCGTCAAGAGTACGTCCTAGCCTCTCATAGACTCCATGATCCTTCATTAGGATGAGTTCCGTATGTCCACCCGACACTATTAGGGCAAGCAGTGGAAATTGTGGTATATGTCGAGGAGCGTTGGGATCTTCCTGCAACCAGTTGGCATATATATGCCCTTCTATATGGTTGGAGCCTATAAGAGGCAAATCCCTTGCCCAAGCTATCCCCTTAGCAGTATTAACACCAACCAGTAAGGAACCCACTAATCCAGGGCCCTTAGTTACGGCTATTGCGTCTATATCTTCCCATCCTACCTGAGCTTTAGATAAAGACTCCTCTATGGTAGGCAATATCGCTAATACGTGCTGCCTACTAGCAACCTCCGGGAAGACACCACCAAAGCGACGGTGTATATCTATCTGAGAAGCTACTATGTTTGACTTGACCAAGTAGCCATCTGCGATTACCGCCGCACTAGTCTCATCACAACTTGTCTCTATAGCCAATATGTTCATGGCACCTCCTTATCTGAAGGAGCTAAGGAGACTCCCTATCTACATGCTCTATACTCCCTCCAACATGTTCATGGGAGACATCTTTTATAGAATCATCCTCCAATATCAGCTGTCCATTCAGCTTTTCAAAAAGCTCGCGCTTGAGACTTTCAAACTTGTTGGCAAACTCATCTGTGTCTATACGGTCCGACCACATTACAAGGGCATCTTCCCCATTGTCGCTGTAATAGCGCCTTCTGTAACCGGCATTTTTGAAGGTATACTTGCGATACAGGGACTGAGCTACATGATTCGAAACCCTAGCCTCAAGAGTCATCCTATGAACACCATTTTTCCTAGCATAGTCTATAAGACTGACTAACAACAGCTCACCTAATTTCTTTCCTCTGAACTGGGGAAGAACTGCTATAGTCGTCACGTGTGCCTCCTCCCCAATGATCCAAAGCCCTGCGTATCCAATAATGGGATTTGGATTGGGTTCTAACTTCTCATCCTTTAGAAAAGGCAGGATATTAGCTAGTACACCATGCCTGACCATCTCCCTGTCCTTAAGGGGCCCTTCTCCGACTCTGCGAAGCACTATGTAATAATTCCTATCCGGATGCTCTATCTCTCTTCTGTAAGCACTGGGAGGCCAAGGAGTCGAAAAAGATATACGATCAATTTCAGCCACTTCAGGGATGTCTTCAACCTTCATGCGCTCGATTTTGAAGGGCATAGCTCTACAACCTTTGCTTTTTCTTTGTCGTCATACTTGTAGAACCCTACTTACGATCAAGATATTCCGCTTGTAAAGTGGCTGGATTATCTATAGCCCCTGATCTAAATCTCTGCCAGGCAATCTCAGCAAGGACTGCCAGACGTCTACTAGACTCTGCAGGGGATGGTAATAAATACTTAGTACTATCCTTTAGATTCTCCCTTAAATCAACTGGAATATCCCCACACAATAGAACCCTAGCGTAAGGTAGAGAATCTAATTCGCTAACCAGCTCCTGCAAGGATAAACTCCTGCACCATTCTAAGCTAAGGTTTCCTCCACCTTCAGATGCATAAAGCGCAGCAGCCACTCTCCCCCTACCTAGCACAAGACAGGCCACAATATGCTTACAGAAGTACCTGTAGGGCCATGCAGCGTAGAGAAGAGTGGATACGCCTATGATGGGTACATCTAGTGCTTTACATATGCCCTTAGCAGTTGCCATGCCCACCCTCATAGCAGTGAACGACCCAGGACCAGTAGTTACAGCAACTGCAGATATACTATCCTTAGAGAGCCTCAACTGTTTGAATGCGTAATCTAGCCAGGGCATAAGTTGAACAGTATGCGACCTGCCGGAATCCCAAGATAAATCAAGCAAATTCTCACCATCGCGGTTAATAGCCAGCCCGCATCTACGATCAGAAGTATCTAGAGCAAGTATTAGATCCTTTGCCAACTAACTCTCCTTATCAACAGCAACTTTATCCTGCCTAAGTTTATCTTTCAGGTCAGTTAGAAGCGTCAAGAACCTTTTACCGCTAGCAGCAAGCGTTATCTTGCGGTTGTTTTCGTCTATCCATTCAAAGTTTACATCTAACCTCTCTGGAGGCAACAAATCCTTTATGACCTCAGGCCATTCTACAAGAGCAACGCCTTCGTCCATTATGAGCTCATCAGCTCCAAACCCTTCAGCTTCCTGCCTGCTACCTATTCTGTATAGGTCTAGGTGGTAAAGGGTTATCTCCGGCCTTCTAGTACCATGGTAGATGTTCACCAGACCAAAGGACGGACTAACTACAGCCTCGCGTACTCCAAGTCCCTCTGCCAAGCCCTGGGTAAAAGTAGTCTTCCCAACTCCGAAACCACCCCATAGTGGTATCACATCGCCAGGCTGCACTAGTTGTGCTAGAGTTCTACCTAAGTTTTTGGTCTCTTCAGCGTTATGAGTCAGTAGTACAAGCCTATCCAACTGCTGCAGCATTAGTATTCACTCGACTTCCGATCTAAGGTTTTTAGCTACTGCTAGGTTAGCCTATCATAGTTAGACTATCATAAATGATAGATTACAGCTGACTACTTGATCAAACAGGAGAAGGCAAATTATGAATCATGGTCCAGAGGACAGAATACTTGAGGAAACCCTAAGTAAACAGAAGGAACTGATTGACTTCTACAAAAAGGCCATAAAGCAATCCACAGATCAAGAATGCAAAGATCTATTCAAGAGCTTGGCAAAATCACTGGACTCAGACATGACCTCAGTAGCTGAAGAGATAGCTAAGCATAGGATGAAGAGAAAATTGAGAGAGCAATAGAAGCTTTTATGTTGTATATCGTTACAACCTCTACTACAATATATTGTTAGTGGAGAATTCCTGTGCATTGCCCTAAATGCGGATCTACCAAGACTAGAGTAACCGACTCTCGAGAGACTACTAACGCGATCCGGCGCAGAAGAAAGTGCGAGGATTGTGGCTACCGTTTCACGACGTACGAGAGGATAGAGCAAATCATGCCTCTAGTTGTAAAGCGAGACGGCACTCGAGAGGAATGGGATAGAAATAAGCTACTCACAGGAATAAGACTAGCATGCAACAAAAGACCGGTGTCCTACTCTACTATGCAGCAGATAGTAGATGAAATCGAAGAACAGTTCTCTGGACGCCAGGAAGTAGACAGCTCAGAGATAGGCCAAGCTGTAATGAAAAAGCTCCGGGTACTCGATGAAGTGGCATATATAAGATTTGCATCCGTATATCTTAGATTCCACGACGTAAATGGCTTCATCGAGGCAGTAGAACAAGTAAGGCGTCCACAGAAACCACCAGAAGAACAGATACCCATGAACATATAAAATCTTTTGCTTACACCCCTCCAACCTGTTGCAACCAAGCCTCACTGGTGATACACTAGTATTAGTATTAGAAACATAGAGTCACTACTATATGTTGTATATAGATGGCTCGGGTGGGAACAACAGGAGGGTCAAATTGAGTGGGACAACATACATAGATACAAGCGGCATAAACACTATAGAGGACCTTGAACGAGAAGTGCAGGCCCTGATCGACTCCGGTAGGGCCACGCGGCTGGAGGGCTATCGCGAGAAGATCTTTCTGGACAGGTACGCTCGTAAGGACCCTAACGGTACTCCCCTGGAACATTACCCCGAGGAGATGTGGCTCCGAGTGGCCAAGGCCATAGCCGCCGTGGAGCCCACGGAGGAGGCGCGGCGGGAGTGGACGCTCCGGTTCTACGATATCCTGCAGGGCTTCAGGTTCGTGCCGGGAGGCAGGATCCTCTCTGGCGCGGGCTCCGGGGCCGAGGTAACCTATTACAACTGCTTCGTTATTCCCTCACCAGAGGACTCGGTGGAAGGTATATTCAAGAACATAACCACTGCAGCGCATATAATGCGTCGCTCTGGGGGAGTGGGGGTAAACCTCTCGAGCCTGCGCCCACGCGGAGCTTACATCAAGACCGTCAACGGTACTTCCAGCGGGCCATGTTCCTGGGCGATCCTGTACTCAGACATGACGGGGAAGGTGATCATCCAGGGGGGCAGCCGCCGGGGCGCCCTGATGATCATGCTCGATGACGATCACCCCGATATCGAGGAGTTCGTGGAGTACAAGCGCAAGCACCCTGGGCATATAGACCATGCTAACCTTTCGGTGGCAGTATCCGACGCCTTCATGGAGGCCGTCAAGAAAGATCTGCCTTGGGATCTCAAGTGGCAGGGCAAGGTCTGGAAGACCATAAGGGCGCGGGATCTATGGAGGAAGATCGCGGAATCGGCCTGGGCGTACGCGGAGCCTGGCTTGGTGTTCATAGATCGCTACAACAAGCGCTCCAACACCTGGTACTTCGAGAACATCCGCTGCGTCAACCCGTGTGGCGAGCAGGGGCTGCCTCCCTGGGGCGTCTGCAACCTGGGAGCCCTCAACCTCCTGGCCTTTGTCAAGCACATAGATGGAGACACCTACTTTGACTTTGAGGATCTGGCGGACACCGCTAGGGTAGCCATCAGGTTCCTGGATAACGTCATAGACGCCACGGTGTACCCCTTCCCAGAGAATGAGGAGGCCCAAAAGTACGGGGCCAGGCGCACGGGCCTGGGCACTATGGGTCTGGCGGACGTACTGATCAAGTTGGGAGTAAAGTACGGCTCGCCCGAGGCGGAGCCCTTGGTGGAGCGCATCTACCGCACGATCCGGGACGCAGCCTACGATGCCTCCGCGGACCTGGCGGCCGAGAAGGGGCCGTTCCCCAAGTTCGATCGCGACAAGTATATGCAAGGAGAGTTCATCCGCGAGCTGCCGGAGGAGATACAGGAGAAGATCCGCAGGCAGGGCATCCGCAACGCCGTGCTCCTAACACAAGCTCCAACCGGCACGACCTCGTCCCTGGCGGGCGTCAACTCTGGAATAGAGCCCGTGTTCGCGTTCGTCACTAAGAGGCGCGACCGGCTGGGAGAGCACCTGCTGTACCATCCCCTGGCTCAGCAGTGGATGGACGCTCATCCTGGAGAGCCTCTGCCCGACTACTTCGTCTCTTCGGCCGACCTCACCCCGGAGGAGCACATCCGCATCCAGGCGCTGGTGCAAAAGTACACGGACTCCTCCATCTCCAAGACGGTCAACGGCCCCGAGACCAACACCGTGGAGGACGTGGAGAGGCTCTACATGCTGGCCTACGACACAGGGTGCAAGGGCATAACCTACTACAGGCAGGGATCTCGAGATGCAGTGCTGGAGGCCGTGGACACCAAGCCCAAGGAGAAAGGGGAGAAGTCTCAGGAAGCCCCCAAAGCATCGCATCCAGAAGTACATAGATCCACACTCAAGAAGAGGCCCGACGTCGTCTCGGGCTACACCAGGCAGATACGCGCTCCCGAGGGGAAGGTGAACATCACCCTCAACTCGGACGACGAGGGGCTGCTGGAGGTGTTCATCAACCTGGGCAAGGCGGGGTCGGACATAGCGGCGATGGCCGAGGCCCTCGGCAGGCTGATATCCTTTGCGCTGCAGATGCCGTCGCCAATGTCCCCTAACGAGCGCGCCGCCGAGATAGCTGATCAGCTGAGGGGCATAGGAGGCTCTAGATCTGTAGGTTTTGGTCCAGGCCAGGTCAAGAGCCTACCTGACGCGGTCGGGCAGGCATTACTCAAGCACCTACAATCTGAAGGTATAGCCCTAAGCAACGGAAATGGAAATGGGCATACTAATGTCGAGAGCAAAGAGCTAGTAGCAGTCGTAGCCCAAAATGGTAATCATGTAGAGGAAACCCCAGAGAGCATAGCTCAAAAGTTACTCGAGAAGACTTATCAATTGACGGGTAATCTATGTCCCAGCTGTGGTTGCAATAGCCTCATAGCCCAAGAAGGTTGTAAGAAGTGTTACACTTGTGGTTACTCCGAGTGTTAGATAAGACCCCGTTTTGGGAGGAGCGGTTAGCTCCTCCCAAAACTATTTCTTCAATGGGTGAGCAGCTAACTCTAATTTACTCTCCACTTCGCTCGTAGTGTATCCGGAATGTTCTCTGTACGCATTTATATATGGATCTACACTTAGTCTGAATCGAACATATTCTTCCTCTGCACCATCATCTACAGAAGGTACAAGGCCGATCTCATATAATCTGCGTCTCAATGATCTATAATCCTTTCTCAGATACTCTTTCACCTCTCCTTCAGAGTAATCTGACTGCCTAGAAGCCACATACACGGACCCAGCAAACATAGCTAATGCATATGTAAATGAATCTTCAAGTACCAATATTCTCGGATCATTCCAAAGTTTCCCAGCCTTCCTAGAATGGTCATACAAACCGAAGCGCAAGGCGGTTATGATTCCTCTTATTATGAGAAGTATCCTTACCAAGCTTCTATCAGGCTCTAAAGGGTGAGCGTAATACAAAGCACTGTGTACCCTGTGAGCTTCAATTACTTCTAGTAGATCCTTGTTGATGTCTGTAATTCTTGTGTACAAAGCTTCAAGACTACCTGCATCTATGTATCTAGCAATCATAGGAACAGCAGATATATCTCCCTCAACTTCCCTATTGAGAGCTGAAGCAAGGCTGCTCTTCTTGAGCAAGCTGGGATATACAGATAACAGGAAGGTAACAGACATCGTAATTACAATAAAACCACTGAAGCCTTCTGTGACTGCTACAAAACCCAATAGCGTAGAACGTGGATGAATATCCCCATAGCCTATTGTCACTAGTGTGACACCACTGAAATATAGAGCCTCCCAAAAACCCTGATGATACTGAGTTTGAGAGAAATAAACATTGTTAGAAATGAAAGGCCAGTATATAAGACAATAGCCCACTATAAGAAGACATACCCAAATCCCAATCAGCCCAGCAATCATCAGGGGAAAGCCCCATGAAAGCACGCGATGCTTAGCTCTCCCAGGAAGTGGAGAGGCAATCGCTCTTAGCAGAGACCACAAAGATCGCGTAAACAACCATTCTATTAGACTGCGCCCTTGTATATGCAGCACTGTGAGTACTATATCGGTTATCGCAAGCAGGACAATACAAACGCCTAAAACAATGCTAAAGACTTCCATAAGCATTCTAAATAACCATCAAAGTTGCATTAACAAGGAAGGCCAATCAAGCAAGCTTATCATTAAATATGATAAAATCTAAGGTAGTACCTAGGGTTTCCAGCAACCTCAAACTGAAATCACCTACGGGGGTGAATCCTTGGCTCAGTCGGAAGAGAAAATCATAACCAATTATACCGCCGACTCAATCCAGGTGCTTGAAGGGCTAGAAGCCGTCCGCAAGCGACCTGGTATGTACATCGGCAGTACCGATGTGCGCGGTCTGCACCATCTCATCTACGAGATCGTGGATAACAGCGTAGATGAGGCTATGGCGGGTTATTGTGATTTTATAGAGGTCCGTATTCATAGAGATAAATCAGTAACCGTCAAGGACAACGGTAGAGGTATACCAGTCGGTATTCATAGCAAATTGCAGAAATCAGCTCTGGAAGTGGTAATGACTGTCCTGCATGCCGGTGGCAAATTTGGCAGCGGGGGGTACAAGGTTTCCGGTGGCTTACATGGTGTTGGGGCTTCTGTAGTCAACGCTTTGTCCGAATATCTAATCGCAGAGGTGCATCGCGAGGGTAAGATTTGGAGGCAAGGTTACCAGCGTGGTGTGCCAACAACACCAGTAGAGATCATCGGCGAAACAGACAAGACGGGTACCACCATAACATTCAAGCCAGATGCCACTATATTTAGCACTCTCGACTACCAGTTTGACACGCTTGCACAGAGATTTCGTGAGATAGCTTATCTCAACAAAGGACTCAAGATCACATTCATCGACGATAGGGAGGACAGAGAGCTTACGTTCTATTTTGAAGGAGGTATAGTTTCCTTTGTAAGGCATCTAAACAAAAATCGTAATGTCCTCTCTGAGAAGCCAATTTACATACATAAACAGCTCAATGGGATCGACGTTGAGGTAGCTATTCAGTATACCGACGGCTTCAATGAATCCTTACATACCTTTGCAAATAACATTAACACGGTCGATGGCGGTACTCACCTGACCGGTTTTAGGACCGCTCTAACCCGCACGCTAAACGATTATGCAGTCAAGAACGGTCTACTTAAAGATTCTGATCCAAAACTTACAGGTGAGGATGCACGTGAAGGTCTTACGGCCGTAGTCAGCGTCAAGCTACCGGATCCTCAGTTTGAAGGACAAACCAAAAGCAAGCTAGGAACAGCCGAGGCGGAAAAAGTAGTCTCGAGCATAGTAAGGGACGGCCTATCTAGCTACTTTGATGAGAACCCCTCGGATGCTAAGAGGATAATCGAGAAGGCAATAACTGCAGCTCGTGCAAGAGAGGCTGCCAGAAAGGCAAGAGATCTAGTGGTTCGCAAAGGAGCCTTGGATGGCATGACTCTGCCCGGCAAGCTTGCCGATTGCTCTGAGAGGGATCCAAGGCATTCCGAGCTCTATATAGTCGAGGGGGACTCAGCTGGAGGTTCTGCTAAGCAGGGTAGAGATAGAAGATTCCAGGCAATACTTCCACTTAGAGGTAAGATCCTCAACGTCGAGAAGGCAAGGCTGGACAAGATGTTGTCTAGTGCTGAGATAAAGGCTTTAATTACAGCTCTTGGAACTGGTATAGGAGACTCTTTTGATATATCGAAGCTAAGGTATCATCGGGTATTCCTAATGACCGATGCTGATGTGGACGGTGCACACATCCGGACCCTGCTACTTACATTCTTTTTCAGGCATATGCCAGATCTTATCAAGAATGGACACCTGTATATAGCTATGCCTCCGCTATACAAGATACAGGTAGGAAAAGAGAAGTACTTCGTGTACTCAGATGAGGAGAGAGATAGGATCCTGGCTAGTCTAAACGGTAATAGATCCAGGGCGGTCATACAAAGGTACAAGGGTCTAGGAGAGATGAATCCAGAACAGCTTTGGGAAACTACTATGGACCCAAGCACCAGGACTGTTATGCAGGTCACGATTGAGGACGCTGTGGAGGCAGATGAGTTGTTTGACATGCTTATGGGCTCTAATGTAGCACCCCGCAAGAGGTTCATACAGTCCCACGCCAAGAGCGTAAGAAATCTAGATATATAGAAACTAAGCCTATAGAGGAAATGGATAGCCCACCTAGAATGTTTTGGTGGGCTATTCTTATTTAGCATCTCAAGCTGGATAATAGCGTTAGAAAAATTTTCATTTTAGGAGGACTATATACTTGCGAGTAGCTGTCGATGCCATGGGCGGTGATAAAGCACCCGAGGAGGTGATCGAGGGAGCCATCAGGGCATCAAACGAACTGGGTATTGATATAACCCTAGTTGGAAATCAGGATGTCATAGCTCCACTTCTGAGTAACAGGACTTTCCAGAGACACATAGAGATAGTACACACATCCGAGACCATAGCGATGGACGAACACCCTGCAACGGCGGTAAGAAAGAAGAAAGATTCGAGTATCGTACGGGGCTTGGAGCTACTCAAGAGCGGCAACGCAGATGCCTTTGTTTCAGCTGGTAATTCTGGAGCTGTGATGGCTGCTTCTCTATTCGTACTTGGAAGATGCACAGGCATAGACCGACCTGCCATAGGCACTATAATTCCCGGCAAGGAGGGACCTGTGCTACTTATAGATGCGGGAGCCAATGTAGATCCTGAACCTATACATCTCCTGCAATTCGCCTTCATGGGCAGCATCTATGCCAGAGAAGTTATGAGGGTTAGCAACCCTAAAGTGGGACTACTTAGCAACGGAGAAGAGGATACTAAGGGCAACAGGCTCACTCTACAGGCTCACAAACTACTTAAGGCTTCTCACCTGAATTTCCAGGGTAATGTAGAGGGCAGAGATGTTACCAAGGGCACGGTACATGTCATAGTAACGGATGGATTTACCGGGAACGTGGTCCTGAAAACTGTAGAGGGTGTCGCTGAGGACCTAGTCAGTATTATAAGAGAAGAGATAACATCTGGCATACTGAACAAGGTGGGTGCATTACTACTTCAGAGAGCTTTTAGAAAGGTCGCCCAAAAGCTCGATTACGCAGAATATGGTGGTGCCCCATTACTCGGAGTCAGGGGGAACGTCTTCATAGCCCATGGACGTTCTAACGCCAAGGCTATAAAAAACGCTATCAGGCTAGCGCATGAAGCAGCCTCTCACAAAATACCCAAGCTGATAGGTGAGAGTCATATAATAACTACGGGTGAGGATAGATTTCAGCAGGACTTATGATATGTCAGTAATAATTGGGTTAGCACTCTCTCTTGACTCAAGCAAGGATAGAACTCCTCGATTCTATGGTGGGCTCCAATACTTTAGAGCCATTAAAGCTGCAGGAGGCGTGCCAGTAGGGTTACCACTGCTGGATGAACATACACTACGTCAAGCATACGAAAGAATGAATGGGATACTCCTTATGGGCGGAGGAGATGTAGCACCGCAAAGGTATGGTGAGAGTCCTATTCCCGAACTAGGAGATGTCGAGGAATATCGAGACGAGCTCGAGCTAGCACTTATAAGATGGGCACGCGAGGATAATAAACCCTTGCTAGCCATATGCCGGGGCATACAAATCTTGAACGTAGCGTATGGTGGAACGCTCTATCAGGATCTAGAAGCTCAAAACCCCACAGGCTTAGATCACAGGCTATCAACCAAAACTGGGAAAAGAAATTACATCACCCACAAAATGTCGATACAAGAAGGTACAAGGCTTTATAGAAGCATCTTAGAGAAAGAGATTCCAGTGAATTCTATGCATCATCAAGCCATAAAAGAAGTAGGCAAAGGACTGACTGTTACAGGCTGGAGCGAGGATGGGATAATAGAGGCCGTTGAGGATGAGAGCAACTCTTGGATAGTAGGTATCCAATGTCATCCTGAAGAGCTATGGGAGGAACACTCATGGGCAAGGCGTCTGTTTGAGTCATTCATCAGGGAAGCTGCCTTCCAAGCTAATAGGGATGGTCCCGATGGAATAGTGGGTGCTTTAGTCCAAGATTAGCTTGCTAGTCTGGATTTATTTTCTGAGCCAAATACTCTATTAGTAAGCTCAATGCTGCAGCATTAGTAGATGCTATATTCTGAGCTCGTGTGCCTTGCCAAATCCTTCGGATATACCAGGATCCCTCAGGAGCAGATATCGCTACGTACACCAAACCTACTGGTTTTTCTTCGGTTCCTCCTTCAGGTCCGGCTATCCCAGTAGTCGATAGAGCGATATCTGTACCTATAAGTCTTCTTACGTTATCAGCCATCTCAAGCGCACAAGCTGAGGAAACAGCACCATGGATACGAATTGTACGCTCCGAAACACCAAGTATTCCAATCTTTGTGTCGTTTGAATAAGCTACAACACCACCAAGAAAAAACCTGGAACTACCTGGAATCGACACTATAGACGAAGCCAGCGATCCTCCAGTACAACTCTCAGCTACAGAGAGGGTCAAATTCCCAATCATTCGGTAAACTTGAAAAGCAAGAGATACTAAATTATCCATATCTTGCGTGTATCTTACCTCCCCATTACACTGGACTCTCAGTGTAATACCAGAAATCATCAAAATTAGGAAGGAGATCCATGGCAGTAATAGATGACTTGTACGCACTAGAGATCTTGGATTCCAGAGGTAATCCAACTATTCAAGTAACCGTAGTCCTTGACAGTGGTGCCTATGGCACAGCTGCAGTCCCATCAGGCGCATCCACTGGCGCACACGAGGCCATAGAGCTACGCGATAAAGATCCGAATCGCTTTGGTGGCAAGGGGGTACTTAAAGCTGTATCTAACGTGAACGAAGTCATAGCCGAGAGCATACTAGGAGAGAACGTTAACTCTCAAAGAGAACTAGACCAAATACTACTAGAGCTGGACGGTACCCCCAACAAATCCAATCTAGGTGCTAATGCTATTCTTGGCGTTAGCCTTGCATTTGCACATGCTATGGCAGCAGATCTTAATTTGCCTCTATATATGTATCTTGGAGGTGCCATAGCCAGAACCCTTCCAGTACCCATGATGAATATCCTCAATGGTGGTAAGCACGCTGACAATAGCACTGACATGCAGGAATTCATGATCATGCCCATTGGAGCTTCCTCCTTCTCGGAAGCGCTGAGGTGGGGTTCTGAAGTGTATCATGCCCTCAAGAAGGACCTTGATAACAGAGGTTTCAACACTAACATAGGCGATGAGGGCGGCTTTGCTCCTTCGCTGGACTCCAACAAAGCCGCTATAGAGGCTGTTCTTAGGGCGATAGAGAACGCCGGATACACTCCTGGAGAGCAAATAGTTATAGCCCTGGATCCCGCAGCTACAGAGCTGTATCAAGGTGGACAGTACCACCTCAAGAAAGAGGGCGAAGTGCTCACTAGTTCTGAAATGGTAGACTTCTGGCAGGAGTGGATAAGACAATACCCTATAGTCTCAATAGAAGACGGACTTGCTGAGGATGATTGGGAGGGCTGGACACAGCTCACTGAAGCCATAGGTAACAGTGTGCAACTAGTCGGAGATGACCTTTTCGTAACTAATACAGATCGCATCAGGGAAGGGATAACTCGCAGAGCTGCTAATAGTGTGTTGATCAAACCCAACCAGATAGGTACCCTTACCGAGACTATAGAAGCCGTGGAGCTTGCCCATAAAGCTGGCTGGACTGCTGTAATGTCTCATCGTAGCGGAGAAACTGAAGATACGACTATAGCTGATCTAGCAGTAGCTCTTGGGACAGGACAAATCAAGACTGGAGCACCTGCTAGAGGTGAAAGAACAGCCAAGTATAATCGCCTGCTCCGAATTGAGCACGAGCTTGGTGATGATGCTATTTACGCCGGATGGTCTGCTCTTCGAAGGAAGGATTTACTGTCTCGCTAGACCGCCACGGTATTAGGGAATCTCGTAATAAGAGGCCACCAATTGGTGGCCTCTTATTTACTGGTGTACGATCCTTCTCCAAAACTAGCATCATTACAAAAGACCAAGCAAAGTTAGAAGTCGTAGCATTTACTAATACTAAAAACAGAGTTGGCTCAGATCCGCCTAAGGTGAACTAATAGAGCACCTATTGGTGGCTGTTACCTGAGATATAGAAAGTCAATATACCTGCCAACAAGGCCATTGCTAGCCACAAAAGGTACAACAGGTCATGCCCCACCGATCCTGAAGTAAGTATGTAAGTCAAGCCAAGGCCGGCGAATGACACTCCTAGTATACAGGTAGCAAGAGCCGCATTGTTGTTAGCTATCTCTAGATCCAATATAAGTTTACGATAACCCAAGAGGTATCTAGCCCCACAAAAAATCAGGATTATGCCGCCTACAAGAGATATCAGAGGAGCTAAAACCAGCAGCAGATCTGTAACAGCTGTCATAAGCTTACTTTAAGAGTACAGAAACCCACTGTCGCCATACAGGTATGTCAGATCGTTCGCTCGTACCAGCTTGTTCTTCACCTGTAGTTAGCACCTTTTGTTGCCGTTTAGGTGCTTGTGGGTTCGGAACTACAAAGACTGGAATATCGCCTGGTTTCACCATACCTAGCTTTTCTCTTGCCACTCTTTCTACATATACTGAGTACTCCTTCCCAGACAGCATTTCCAGTTGTTCTTGAAGCTCCTTATTCCTAGCTTCCTGCTGTTCTAATTTGGCCCTCTCTTGAACCAGAACCTGATTCAGGGTTCTAGCCTTCCAAGCTTGTGCAACAAAGGCCAAAGCAAAGTAAGCAGCACAGAGCAGAAGGACTAATCTGGCAATCTGAGAACGTCTATCTCTTATTAGGTCTAGGTTCAGCAATCCCAGACTTCCCCTTTCTTTGTATAACCTAGTGTAAACAGGGAAAGAGACAAGTATCAACCTATGAGTAAGCCAGGATCCGCGGACGCTTCAGGTGCCACTCAGTATTCTGTTGGTAGGCATAACCTACCTTTAGTAGTATAGACTCATCAAAAGCCTTACCAAGAAGCTGGAGTCCTACTGGTAGATCATCACTGAACCCACAGGGGATGCTTAAGCCCGGTATTCCAGCCATGTTAGCGGGAATCGTAAACAGGTCAGATAGGTACATGGATAGCGGGTTCTGTAACTTGGATCCAAGCTTGAAGGCTACTGTAGGACTTGTAGGAGTTGCTATAACATCACATTCCTTGAACGCCGCATCGAACTCTGACTTAATAATAGTTCGCACCTTCTGAGCTTTGAGGTAATAGGCATCATAGTAACCAGCAGATAGTACATAAGTACCCAGCATGATACGCCTCTTAACCTCAGGGCCAAAGCCTTCCTCTCTAGTCTTCATATACATATCGATTATGTCTTCAGAGTCATGAGCTCTATGCCCATACTCCACTCCTGTATACCTGCTCAAGTTCGATGATGCCTCAGCAGGGGCAATAATATAGTATGTAGCCAGAGCGTAATCAGTGCTAGGTAGAGATATATCTACTATTTCAGCACCTAATGATTCAAGCTTGTCTATGGCCTCTCTTACAGCCCTTTCTACTCCAGGCTCCATGCCTTCAACAAAGTATTCCTTTGGAACTCCGATTCTTATACCTCTAATATCCTCACTCAATGCATCCCCATACTGAGGAACATCTATCGGAACGCTAGTAGAATCCTTAGGGTCATAACCAGCTATTACCTGTAACACATCGGCCAGATCTTCTACCGTCCTTGTGATAGGACCTATCTGATCAAGAGAACTGGCAAAAGCCACAAGACCATAGCGAGATACTCTGCCATACGTGGGTTTGAGTCCCACTACACCACAAAGCGCAGCTGGTTGCCTGACACTTCCGCCAGTATCCGAACCTAGGGTAAAAGCCGCCTCACCTGCCGCAACCGCCGAGGCGGAACCTCCGCTGCTACCGCCGGGAACAGTTGTAAGATCCCAAGGGTTTTTCGTAGGACCATAAGCAGAGTTCTCAGTGCTGCTCCCCATGGCGAACTCATCCATATTCAGCTTGCCTAACAACACACAGCCAGCAGTGCATAGCTTTTCGTAAACCGTGGCATCATACGGAGGTATATAGTTCTCAAGCATCCTAGACCCACAAGTGGTCTTTATACCCTTTGTAGATATAATGTCCTTTAGGGCCATGGGGATACCTAGCAGAGGGGATTTCTCCCCAGAAGCCAGCCTTTTATCTGCCTCTCGGGCTTGCTGAAGAGCCAAGTCCGCAGTAACAGTTAGGTAAGATCTGATCTGAGGATCGACTTGCTCTATTCTTCTAAGGTAAGCTTCTGTAAGTTCTACAGAGCTTACATGCTTATTATCAAGAAGCTTTCTAAGCTCCCTAATACTCAGATCCACCAAATCTCTATTATCTCTATGTCTCATACCCCAACACCGTTATAACTTTGAAGCAGTTTTCTTCTTTTTCTGGTGCGTTAGCCAACATCTCATCCGTGGAGTAGCTAGTTGAGGGCTCATCCTTAGCAAAGACATCTAGAAGCTCAATCACTTGAGCAGTAGGAGGAATAGCTTCTGTATCTAGCTCAGAAAGCTTATTTACATGCTCAATTATTGAGGAAAGTTGTTCGCGAAAAAGATCTACTTCAGCATCTGTAAGGCCCAAGCGAGCCAATTTAGAGATGTGTAACACCTGTTCTCGACTAAGCCCCATATATCTTCCTTAGACTTCGTTTTTGACAAGCAAATTATACCAGTCTTACAAGTTAACTTTCTTATGTCTAAGTATGATGCTTTGAAGTATCCCTTCTGCAGTGAGCAAAGTAACCAGAGAGCTACCGCCATACGATATGAATGGAAGAGGAATACCTGTTACAGGCATTAGCTGTATATTCATGCCGATGTTTACGAAGACCTGAAATAGTATGATCGCGGCTATACCTGCAGCTATCAACTCACCGTATTTGTCTCTGGCTTTGGAGGCTATCCTTATGATACGCCAAAGAAGTAGACTATAAACTACTAGCAGCGCGATCATACCAATGAATCCAAATTCTTCTCCAATCACAGACGCTATAAAATCTGTGTGTTGTACTCTCAGGTAGTGCAGCTGACTTTGAGATCCACTCATGAAACCTTGTCCCCAAAAACCACCAGATCCTACACTGATGGTCGCCTGGATAATGTTATAGCCAGAGCCAAAAGGGTTATCCTCTGGTCTCAGGAATATAGCTATACGCTCAATCTGGTAGGGCTTAAGTAGGAAACGGGCACCAATCGCAGCAAGCGGAATCGAGAGCAGGAAAAGCCTTACCAGGTATTTTAGGGGTATGCCTCCAAACAATACTAAACATACCCATGCTGCACCCAACACCATCGAGGTACCTAAATCTGGCTGCAGGAATACCAAGGCTGTTGGGGGAGCAATAATACATATGGAGATTATCAAGCGCTTTAGCTCCCGCTCACCTCTTTTCTTCTCATAAAGATATCCTGATAACACTAGAACCATTAGCAGCTTGGCCAATTCGCTAGGTTGTAATGGGAACGGGCCTAGATCTATCCACCTGGTCGATCCATATGCCGTATGACCTATAACAAACACTAAAGCGAGCAGAAAAAGCACTAGGCCGTATATTACCCATTTCCAGTTGAGCAGGAATCTATAATCTATGGTCGACATTATGCTCATAAAGAGCAAACCAACTAGCAGGTATATGAACTGTCTGATCACCAGGGGATTTAGAGTTAGCGGCCCCGGATCGCTGGTAGCACTATAGATCATTACAAGCCCAAAAGAGCTAAGAGCCAAGGTACATAACAAAAGCACCCAGTCGAATTTACGCCACCAAGGAGTTGTTATCTCCTCGCGAGAGCTCAAAGGCAACTCTCCTTACTAATTACGTGGGAAAGATGTATATTAGTCCTCTATCAGGCTATCACGGAGAACATCCAGATGCTCAAGAGCTATACCAGTTCCAATAGCAACACAATCCAGGGGATTCTCAGCTATGCAACAAGGAATCCCGGTTCTTTCAGCCAGAAGCTTATCCATACCTCTTAGCAACGCACCTCCACCGGCTAGCACCATTCCCTTGTCGATTATGTCGGACATCAACTCCGGTGGAGTCTCCTCGAGGACGACTAAGACAGCATTGACTATACTATCTAGTGGCTCAGCAATAGCTTCCGTTATCTCATCTGAGGTTACAGTTACCGTTCTTGGCAGGCCAGTAACCTGATCCCTTCCCTTGACATTCATAGTCTTCTTTTCTTCCTCCGGGAGAGGCACTGCACTTCCGATCTCAATCTTGATCTCTTCTGCAGTGCGATCGCCAATTATTAGTCCATAGCTGCGTTTCATATAGTTCATGATCTCTTCGTCTATGTGATTGCCCCCAAGGCGCACGGAGTTGCCCACTACTATACCATTGAGAGAAATAACTGCAACTTCGGTTGTACCCCCACCTATGTCTATGACCATATTGCCGCTAGGCGCAGATACCGGTATACCTGCACCCAGGGCCGCAGCTAAAGGCTCTCTGATAAGCCAAGCATGTTTGGCCCCAGCATTTAGGGCAGCATCCCTGACTGCACGCATCTCAACCGTGGTAACCCCGCCAGGCACACACACCATTACTTCTGGACCGCCCAGAGAGAATCTACCGGCAGCCTTACCTATGAAGTGTCTGAGCATCTCCTCGGTAATGACGTAATCAGCTATCACACCATCTTTCATAGGCCGCACGACTTCGATGGTTTCTGGCGTTCTACCAAGCATATCTCTTGCTTCCGCCCCAACTGCCTTTATGGAGCCATCTTTAGTACTCACCGCAACTACAGAAGGCTCCTTGATAACTATGCCTCTGCCCTTGACGTAAACCAGCACATTAGCCGTTCCCAAGTCTATTCCTATGCGCTTTGAGAATACCAAGCCTTATCCTCCACTAGACAGCTTCGCATTACTAATAGGCATAAAATCTCGATCCCGTAGGGCCGAATCTACGGGATCGAGACTATATAGTCATGAAAATTATAGCGGTAGCACAACGGCATTTTTAGGGTATAGGTTGACCAGTTCTACGGCGCCTCCTAGCGACCTTTAGACGAACTTGTGCTCTACGTAGGGCCAAATCCATGGCTGCTCTAGTTTCAGCCGAGGGTCTCTCTGCCAAGAGCCTTTGCGCCCGCTGCTGAGCTTCCTCGGCCCTAGCGATATCTATCTCTTCTGAGCGTTCGGCGGTATCAGCCAGCACAGTGACACGATCGTTGAGCACTTCCATGAAGCCCCCGCCTATAGCTATCTCATCTTCCTGATTGCCCTTTCTGTACTTGAGGGGTCCCACATCCAGCACAGCCATTAGCGGGGCATGCTTAGGCAATATACCTAAAGCGCCTTCCAACCCAGTGGCCACGACCATATCCACATCATCGGAGAAAACTACTCTTTCTGCGGTTACCACTTCTAGATGCAGCGGCATACAATAATACCTCCGCCCTGTAATTGTTCTCACATTCACAATAAAGGGGCAGGTTTCTCCTGCCCCTCACCCTCAATAAACCCATTAGGACTCTCTTGCCATCCTCTCGGCCTGTTCCACAGCTTGCTCGATGGTACCTACCATATAGAACGCTTGCTCAGGAAGATCGTCATACTTACCTTCCAAGATCTCCTTGAAGCCTCTAACGGTATCTTCTCGTCTCACGTATTGACCAGGACGGCCTGTGAACTGCTCAGCAACAAACATTGGCTGGGAGAGGAACCTCTCGATCTTACGTGCTCTCGCAACTATTAGCTTATCCTCATCAGAGAGCTCTTCAACACCTAGAATGGCGATAATATCTTGAAGGTCCTTATAACGCTGGAGAACCCTCTGCACACCTCTTGCTACTTCGTAGTGCTCCTCGCCCACGATACGAGGGTCAAGGATACGGCTCGTAGAGGCTAGTGGGTCCACGGCTGGATATATACCACGCTCCGCGATAGATCTTTCAAGAGCTATGGTTGCGTCCAAATGCGCGAAGGTCGTTGCAGGAGCAGGATCTGTGTAGTCGTCTGCAGGCACATACACAGCCTGCACACTGGTAATAGCTCCTCTCTTGGTAGATGTAATTCGTTCCTGAAGCTGTCCCATCTCTGTAGCTAGGGTTGGCTGGTAACCTACTGCCGAGGGCATTCTACCCAACAACGCTGATACCTCAGATCCTGCTTGCACGAAGCGGAAGATATTATCCATGAACAGAAGCACGTCTCTGCCCTCTACATCCCGGAAGTACTCGGCCATGGTTAGTCCCGTCAGTCCTACCCTTAACCTAGCTCCGGGCGGCTCATTCATCTGCCCAAAGACAAGCACTGTAGAGCCAAGCACTCCGGACTCAGTCATCTCCTCGTAAAGCTGGGTACCTTCCCTAGTACGCTCACCAACACCAGCAAAGACCGACACACCTGAGTGCTGCTTGGCAACGTTGTTGATGAGCTCCATGATGATAACGGTCTTGCCCACACCGGCCCCACCGAACACACCGGTCTTACCACCTCGTGTGAACGGAGCTATCAGGTCTATAACCTTAAGGCCAGTCTCGAATACTTCCGCCTCAGTTGATTGCTCCTCGAATTCTGGAGCTGGTCTGTGGATGGGCCACCTCTCATCAGCATTGACCGGACCTTTTTCGTCTACCGGTTGGCCAAGAACGTCGAATATCCTGCCCAAGGTAGCGGGGCCAACAGGAACAGCTATGGGCTCACCTGTATCGATAGCTTCCATGCCTCTATATAGGCCATCTGTGCTACGCATGGAAACGCACC
Organism: Thermobaculum sp. T2p; assembly: GCF_059335935.1. Classification (NCBI taxonomy): domain Bacteria; kingdom Bacillati; phylum Chloroflexota; class Chloroflexia; order Thermobaculales (SeqCode); family Thermobaculaceae (SeqCode); genus Thermobaculum (SeqCode); species Thermobaculum sp. T2p. Next base: position 41,502 of record NZ_JANZYQ010000004.1, on the reverse strand, counting down.
TTACCCAGTCGTTTCCAAGATGCGCCTGCACTTCTAGAACTACTGGCTCACCGTCTTCTCTCTCGACTCTGACCGCATTAAGTATCTCGGGCAGATTGCCATCTGGAAACTCCACATCTACCACAGGACCTGTTATCTGGACTATTCTACCTTTAGCTTTCGCTTGCACTGCCATTTGAGTCTTTCACCCCCAAATTTACGACTGAAAAAACTAATTAACCTTCAAGAGCGGCCGCACCGCTAGCTATCTCAATGATTTCTTTGGTGATGTTAGCTTGCCTTAGCTTGTTATAAGTCAAAGTCAATTCGTCTACCAATTCATTCGCGTTGTCTGTGGCATTTCTCATAGCGACCATACGCGCTGAATGTTCGCTAGCCTTACTCTCGAGTAGAGCCTGGTACAACTGTACCTCTACGTATCTGGGAAGGAGGGCCTTCAAAAGCATAGCAGGATTAGGTTCAAAGATGTAATCAGGGACTTTATTTGATCTTCCTTCCTCTACCTCTGGAGGTTCTATTGGTAGTATCTTCAGGAGTGTTGGTCGCTGGTTGAGCGTACTTATGTACTCAGTATATGCGAGATAGACCGCATCTGTCTGTCCCGATGTAAATTCATCCATCACCATATAAGCCACAGGGGTTATAACTTCTAGTCCGGGCAAATCTCCTATGTTACTAAATTCAGCCTTAAGATCTCTCCTGCGGCGTACCATATAATCGCGTCCCTTACGACCAACAGCTATTACAGAAACCTGCTGATCTTGCCTATCCAATATGAAGTTGATAGCTGTTCTTATTATGTTCGTGTTGAAGCTACCAGCAAGCCCTCTATCGGAAGTCATAAGTATCAGCGTAACTCGGTTCTCAGGACGCCTTTCCAAGAGTGGATGCATTACTGAATCACCACCCCCAGTGGAGGCACCTAGGTCAGCCAGCACGTGCCTTATCTTTTCTGAAAAAGGCCTCGATGCTGTCACAGCCTGCTGAGCCCTCCTCATCCTAGAGGCGGCAACCATTTCCATCGCACGAGTTATCTGAGCTGTATTTCTGATGCTACGTATCCTACGTCTTATTTCCCTAGTGCTAGGCACAAGACACCTCCAGGGGTTGCCACCAGATAACTGGTGGCAACCCTATCTCTAGTTCTCGTGTATACTATGCTGGCGCGGACTGCTGTGGAGTATATCCTTGTTTGAACTCCTCAATAGCAGCTTGCAGCTTCTCAGTGAGCTCATCGCTAAGAGCCTTTTTATCAGCTATTTCCTGACCTATCTCTGGGTGGACGGAGTCCATGTACTCATAGAATCTGTTTTCGAAATCGCGGACGCTGTCAACAGGTATATCATCCAGGTATCCGTTTGTGGCCGCGAATATGATCATTACTTGTCGCTCTAGAGGCACAGGAGAGTACTGTGGCTGTTTCAGGACTTCAGTTAGCCTTTGACCTCTCTCCAATTGCGCCCTTGTCGCCTTATCAAGATCTGAGCCAAATTGAGCAAACGCCGCCAAGCTTCTGAACTGTGCTAGATCCAATCTCAGCTTACCGGCCACCTGGCGCATTGCCTTAGTCTGAGCAGCGCCACCTACCCTCGAGACTGATAGACCCACGTTAATAGCTGGCCTGATACCAGCATAGAACAGGTCACTCTCGAGGTATATCTGACCATCGGTGATCGAGATAACGTTTGTAGGGATGTAAGCAGATACGTCGTTTGCTTGAGTTTCAATAATAGGCAGGGCTGTCAGGCTACCACCACCGTACTCGTCGTTCAGACGAGCAGCACGCTCTAGCAAGCGAGAATGCAAGTAGAACACATCACCAGGGTAAGCCTCTCTCCCAGGCGGTCTCCTCAGGAGCAGGCTTATCTCGCGATAGGCGGCAGCGTGCTTGGAAAGGTCGTCGTAAACCACTAGTGCATCTCTTCCCTGCTCCATGAATTCTTCACCCATAGCACAACCAGCATATGGAGCTATGTACTGCAGGGAAGCAGGATCATCGGCGTTGGCTGCGACCACTATGGTATGTTCCATAGCGCCGTACTCTTCGAGAGTAGCTACCACTTGAGCAACCTTGGAAGTCTTCTGCCCTATTGCCACATATATACAGATTAGATCCTTACCCTTCTGGTTAATGATGGTATCGATAGCAATCGCGCTCTTACCTGTCTGCCTATCGCCGATGATTAGCTCTCTTTGTCCCCTACCTATGGGAATCATGGAGTCTATAGCCTTGATACCTGTCTGTACCGGTGTATCAACTGATTTTCTGGCAACTACACCAGGGGCTATCCTTTCGATCACCCTGCGCTTGGTAGCGTTGATAGGGCCTTTGCCGTCTATAGGCTCCCCTAGGGGATTGACGACTCTCCCTATAAGCTCATCGCCCACAGGAACGTCCACCACCCGTCCTGTAGATCTGACTTGCTGCCCTTCCTCGATATCAGTATATGGTCCCAGAATTACTATACCTACGTTATCTTCCTCAAGGTTAAGTGCAAGACCATATACGCCAGTTTCAAATTGAACCAACTCAGAAGCCTTTACACCGCTAAGCCCATATGCTCTGGCTATACCATCACCAACCTCGACTACCGTACCTACTTCAGCGGTGACTACAGGCTGACCAAAGGACTCTATCTGTTTTTTGATTATTTCAGCTATTTCTTCTGTTTTGATTGCCATGACCCATTACTCCTGAAACTACATAACTATCTCAGAGTAAGGCTTCTGTGTAGCTGATTAAGCGCAGTAGCTACACTTCCATCAACAAGTTTATCACCCACTCTTACAACTATACCCCCTATGATAGAGGGATCAACCTTGGTATGCAGCTCGATCTGTTTACCTGTTACCTGACTGAGCTGCTCAACTATTCGCTGCTTTTCATTATCGTCTACTGGAACAGCTGTAGTTACTTCTGCTACAACTATACCTCTCGCTTCACGCAGCAGTTCTTCAAACCTACCTAGTATGGCTGGAATTATGTCTACTCTGTCCCTATCCACAAGGAGCTGTAGCAGATACATGGCCTGAGGTTGTACCTTGCCCTCAAACAATCGCTTAGCCATATCCTGCTTTTCGGAAATTGACCTACGAGGATTCTTGAAGAACCTAAGAGCGCTCGCATCACTGAACACAGATGCGAGCAAAGAGAGATCAGCGTGCCATGCATCGAGGTTGCCAGATTCCTGGGCCAACTCAAATATAGCCTCAGCATAACGTCGAGCACTTGATCCAACACTAGGCAACTGGTCTGCCTCCTCTGAATTGATCAACGCTCTCAGCTAGCACCTCGTTGATCAGTGCTCTGTGAGTAGCAGGATCAAGCTCTTTACGTATTATCCTGGAAGCAGCAGCAATAGCTAGATCTGCCACTTGGCGCCGGAGCTCATCTATAGCCTCAGCCTTCATGCGATCTATATCTTCCTGTGCTCTCTGGATAATCTGGTTAGCCTGCTCACGCGCGTTATCCTGAGCTGTGCTTTGAATGCGCTCAGCTGCCTGCTGAGCTTGTTGCAGGATAGCCTGCGCTTGGCGACGAGCATCCTCAAGCATTTGCTTCGTACGCTGTTCTTGCTCAGCAGCCTCTCTTTGGATGCGCTCAGCAGTTTCTATACTCTCACGAACTCTTGCAGCGCGCTCATCTAAGATACGAGTGACAGGCCCAAAAGCAAACCGCTTGAGAACATAAACCAGAATAAGAAAAGCTACAAGTTGCCATATAAAAGGCCACAGCTGTAAACCTAGGTTCTCTAGTACTGCTGACATCTACCCTACCTTATAGTCTTCTTTCTTTATCGATGCCAGGCGGAAATCCTTCCACCTGGCACCAAACTAATAAACTTTCAGTGATTATAACCAGAAATTACAGTACTAGGTCGTAAACAGGATCAACAGCGCTGTTAGGAAGGCGTAAATAGCTACAGCCTCTGCCAGAGCAGCACCGATGATCAGAGTAGTTCGAATATCACCACTTGCCTCGGGGTTCCTACCAGTAGCCTCCATAGCGCCACGGACTGCAAGACCGATACCGAGTCCTGGCCCTAGAGCACCCACTCCAATAGCAATCGCCGAAGCAAAACCCTTGAATTGAGTCAGGTTGGCAGCTTGCTCCTGAAGTGCTGGAGCGTTCTGAGCTGCAGCAACTATAGTGTTACTTAGATCCGTCAATACACCCAAATCCAATTTCGAAAAATCCTCCTTAAGTAAATATTTTGAGATGAGAAGTTTTACTAATGATGAGTCGCTGATTCGGCATCCTCAGCATCTGCAGGATGGCCATGACCAGCAACTGCTAGCGTAATGTATATGAGCGACAGCAACGAAAATACCAAGGCTTGTATCAGACCTATAAACATTTCCAGTCCCATGAACGCCATAGGAATAACAACCGGTATTATAGCTATAGCCCCTAGGAACGACAGGGCCAACATTACCGTGAGAAGCACTTCCCCACCAAAAACATTGGCAAAAAGTCGTACGGATAGAGAGATAACACGAGCCACTTCATCTATTAGATGCATTGGATTGAGATATTCCTTGAAATGACCTCCAACACCATGTGCAGCCACACCTGCTATCTGCACAACCACTATAGTTACTATCGCCATAGCTAAGGTCATGTTCAGATCAGCGTTGGGAGCCCTAAGCAAGGGAACATCTCCATGCTCAGTATGCCAGGTAATAGTACCAACACCAGGCAGCAAAGATGCCCAGTTAGCCACGAGTATGTATATAAAAAGTGTACCTATTAGCGGGAGTATTGCCCTGCCTGCAGTTCTACCAGCAGTAGCTTGCACCAGGTTATCCAACAACTCAACTATTGCCTCTAGAAAGTTCTGGCGCTTGCTAGGGACCAATGAGAGACCTCTACTCAACCACACAGCAGCTACAGACAAGACAACAACCACTATTAAGGTCATTAGCATAGAATTGGTTACCGGGATAGGACCGATATGGAAGAGGGTCTCTGGAGCCAAAGTTGGCTGGTGGAAAGGAGTCCCCAGAAGCCCTTTGCCGTGCTCTTCTTCCTGAGCTAGTATCCTGGCTAGGCCACCGACTCTTTGTCCAGCAAGCATCAAAGGCACCTTTCTTACTCCTGATCAGAATCGTTCGATCTTTTATTACGAGATCTCCGAATCTCTCTGCTAGTCCTGAATAAGGTTAGTCTATAAAGGTTGTAACCCGCTAAAGCTAACCCCATAAATATACCAATAAGTAGGAATATTGGGGAACTATGTAGATAACGATCTAAGAAAGCCCCTCCAACTATGCAACCCACTAAAAAGATCGCTATTGAACATCCGACCTCGCTGGCCAAGGCCCAAGCTTGCAAAGTTGATCTATCGAATTTCACATTACCACCAGCCAGGCCGGATTATATCATAGCTGAACCGATAGTGAGTATACCAATTAGTGCAAGATTTCACAATTCTCCTCTACTTCATACTCCCACTTGTATTTCATCCTCTAGGCTCTGAAGGGCATCCTCCTCAAGCGGCAATTCATGCTGTTGGCCCTCAAGTAAGACTTTGCTAGCTGCCTCTATGAACCCAAGGAATAGAGGGTGAGGTCTCATTGGCCTGCTCAGGAATTCGGGATGGAACTGAGTCCCCACATACCAAGGATGATCCCTGAGCTCGACTATTTCAACTAGATTACCGTCGGGAGACAAACCACTTAGTACTAGACCATGATTTTCCATAATCTCACGATAGTTATTATTAAACTCCCATCTGTGCCTATGTCTCTCATGTATTAGCGATTTTTCATAGGCTTTGGAAACCCTAGTACCAGCAACAAGAGAGCATGGATAAGCTCCAAGTCTCATAGTTCCGCCCTTGTCAGAAAGAGACTTCTGACTTGCCATCAGGTCTATCACTGGATACTGAGTATCGGGATCTACCTCTGTTGTGTTAGCTCCAGTCAATCCACATACGTTTCTAGCGAATTCGATGGTGAGCATATGCATACCATAACATAAGCCTAGGTAGGGGATATCATTTTCACGCGCATATTTGGCTGCTGCTATCTTACCTTCCACACCCCTTGGACCAAAACCACCCGGCACAACTATGCCTGACACATGGCTTAATCTCTGATCAACATCCTCATTTTCCAGGGACTCAGAATCTATCCAGTCTATATTGATCTGGAGGTTGTGAGCTAACCCAGCATGGCGCAAGGCTTCAGCAACACTTATATAAGCGTCTCGCAACTCTGTGTATTTACCTACCAACGCTATGTTGACTGAATGATCCTTAGGAGCCTTGAGCTTGGCTACCATGTCTCTCCAGCCGGTTAGATCCGGTTCTTTTGCATTAAGGTTCAAACGGTCGACTATATACGTACCAAGTCCCGATTCCTCGAGCAATATAGGGACCTCGTATATGGTCTCAGCTGTCTCCAAGGGTATGACTGCCTCAACATCCACATCCCCAAACAAAGCTATTTTCTGTCTGATCTCAGGTGTGACTGGATAATCAGATCTACAGATCAATACATCTGGATTAATTCCAATGCGTCTGAGTTCATTCACGCTGTGCTGGGTAGGTTTGGTCTTGAGTTCTCCAGTAGCCGCTATATAGGGAAGGAAAGTTAGGTGTACATAGAATACATTTTCTCTACCTGCTTCCCTCCTCATCTGCCTTATGGCTTCAAGAAACGGCAAACCTTCTATATCTCCAACAGTGCCTCCGACCTCTACTATTACTACGTCTGCACCGCTGGTCTCAGCTACGGACCATATCCTGTTCTTAATAGTATTTGTTATATGGGGTATAACCTGTACCGTCCCCCCTAGATAATCTCCTCTCCGCTCAGCAGTCAGTACTTCGAGATATATTTGTCCAGTGGTGACATTACTATTGCGCGACAAATTGACATCTATGAATCTTTCATAGTGACCCAAATCGAGGTCGGTTTCGGCCCCATCATCAGTGACAAATACCTCTCCATGCTGGAAAGGCGACATCGTACCAGCATCAACATTTATATACGGATCCAACTTTTGAGCTGAGACCGACAACCCTCTACTTTTGAGTATCCTGCCGATAGCCGCAACAGCTATACCTTTACCTACCGAGCTAACGACTCCACCTGTTACGAAGATGAACTTGGGCACGATGTCAACCTCCTGAAACCTAGTTCGCCTTTACTCCAAGAATCTTGACTTCTGTTTGCTCGCCAAAATCAGACTTGCGAACAACAAGCTTCTCTTCAGCCTGCCAGTTAGTTAGTCCCATTTCTTTACAAAACCTCTCTATTCCTTCAAGGTTAGTCTGACCAGGTGCAGTTTTGTAGTGCATAGGAATCACAATAGAAGGCTCTATTTGGGAGATAACCTCAACTGCTTCTTCAGCATCCAGAGAGTTACCTCCGCCTACAGGAATAAGCAGTATGTCAACCTCGGACATAAGATCAGCCTGTTCCTCATCCAGCACATGTCCCAGGTCACCAAGATGCGCCAGAACCAACCCCTCGGTCTCGATAAGATAAACTGTGTTCTTACCTAGCTTCTTGCCAAGCTGCTTATCATGATACGTCCTGACGCCAGTGATAAAGAGCCCTTTGATCTCGTACTCACCCGGACCTGTTATTACTTTGAGATCATCTCCACCTTTTACAGAACTCACATTGTTATGTCCTGGATGGTCATGGCTTACAGTGACTATATCAGCCTTGGGCCTGCCCAGATCCAGCCCCTCCATCTTAGAGTATGGGTCCATGATCACGGTAGCTTCTTTTGTCCTAATCCTAAAGCAAGAATGTCCAAGCCAAGTTATCTCCAACTAGACCACTCCTAGCTTTTGTTACATGGAAAAGTTATCAAATTATCAACTAGCATCCAACCTAATAGGTCTAATTTTCTACACTTCTTTCATCTTGATCTGCATGTAATTCACGCCACAACTGTTTTATGACCTTAGATGAAGTTTCATAATCAAATCCTCTGCGGGATAAAAACCCACCCATACGTCTATAGAAGTCCTGGTATTCTAGACCAGTGTAAGACCTAAGCTTCGATCTTGCTGCTCTATAGGCTAGCTCATATTCATCTTGGCCTACCTCATCCTCTAGGACCTCGTCTACAGTATCTGACTCCACTCCTTTTTGTCGAAGCTCGAACTTTAACCTTCTAGACCCCATAGGTGAGAATTGTTCCCTGTTCTGCACCCAGAAACGCGCAAAGTCTTCGTCGTTTACGTACCCCAGAGCCCTGAGTTTATCGATTGCCTCATTTATCACGTTTTCGTCAATACCTTTACGTCTTAGCCTTTGAATAAGCTCAGACTCAGACCTAGGCCTTATAGCTAACAAGCGAACGGCAGCATCAAAAGCCTTGTCGAACTTATCCCTGTGTACCAGTTCATCGATTTCCGCCTCGGTGAGAGCCCTACCCTCCTCGATCCTGTGCTCCAGGGCTAATAATTCACTTAGGCTAAATGCGTACTTTCCATTCAGATAAACGGAAACCCTGTTTCGATTGCCTTTTTGTCGCTCTATGCCAGTAACAACAAGCTTTTTCTCGCCATTTAAAGAGGTTGGGGTTCCTTCCCGATTGTTATCGGGTATATTTGAGGAACCCCTGTCAGAAAACCCTGTTTTTCTGCTACTACACATCTATATCCGACAGACCACCGTTACTACCGATCAATACCTTATCCAGATTGCCTGCGGCCTTGATTCTACTCTCAATCTCCTCCGCAACATCCGGATTCTGCCTGAGATACTCCTTAGCGTTCTCTCGACCTTGGCCAAGGCGCTCATCATCAAGATATATAAACGAACCACTCTTACGTAGGACCCCAACAGACAGCCCAACATCTATCAGGTTACCTTCCTTAGAGATACCCTCATTAAACATGATATCGAACTCAGCAGTCCTGTAAGGCGAAGCGACCTTGTTCTTGATAACCTTGACACGCACCCGGTTACCAACAACATCCTGACCTTGCTTTATAGATTCGACCTTTCTTATCTCGAGACGCACTGAAGCATAGAACTTGAGGGCGTTTCCACCACTTGTTGTCTCCGGGTTACCAAACATCACGCCAATCTTCATTCTGATCTGGTTAATAAAGATCAGTACGGTCTTACTCTTGTTTACAGCTCCTGCAAGCTTCCTCAGAGCCTGGCTCATCAACCTAGCCTGGAGGCCAACATGACTGTCCCCCATTTCGCCCTCTATTTCTGCCCTGGGAACTAAGGCAGCCACAGAATCTATTACTACCACATCAACCGCACCACTTCTTACTAGCGTCTCTGCTATCTCCAGAGCTTGCTCACCTGTATCGGGCTGGCTGATGAGCAGATCGCTGAGCTGAACACCACACTTCTCAGCATAAGAAGGATCGAAAGCATGCTCAGCATCGATGTAGGCAGCAGTACCACCAAGCTTCTGGGCCTCAGCTATGATATGCTGCGCCAGAGTGGTTTTACCAGAAGATTCTGGTCCATAAATCTCAACTATCCTCCCCCTTGGAACTCCGCCAACGCCTAAGGCTATATCCAGGGCTATGGAGCCCGTAGGAATTGCTTCTATCTGCAGTTTAGCTCTATCACCCGTCATCCTCATGATAGAGCCTGTACCAAAAGCCCTCTCTATTTGAGCTATAGCACTCTCTAAGGCTTTATCTCGATCGCTCATGCATAAAACTCCTGTGCTTAATTCGCAGAAAAAATGTTCTATATACTAATACAATTATATTGATGGGGTTGTTTTTCTGTCAAATAACCTTGAGTACGCAAAATAGAACCATGACAAGTATAATCATCCATAACATAAGGGTATTCTACTATGAATGAAACAGCCTTTCTACTGGGTTTGACGCTGATACTTGTTGGCTTCGTGGGGATAATAATACCATTCATCCCAGGTATACCAATTATGTGGTTGGGAGCCTTAGCCTACAGCGCTATGACTGGTTTTAGAGAGCTCACTTGGCCATGGATGCTAATTATAACTCTTATAGCCTTAGCATCGATAACCCTAGATTTTATCCTATCAGCTATCATGGCCAGAAAATTCGGGGGCTCTAGATTAGCCTCCCTTGGATCCTTACTGGGAGGAATACTAGGCACGCTATACCTTGGAGCTTTTGGTGCACTCCTTGGAGCATTCGGAGGTGCCGCGCTTACGGACCTACCAGTCAACAGATCTATACGCAAGGCCCTTAGAAGTGGGGCGGGTGCCGTCGTAGGTTTTGTGTTAGCCCTGATGGTAGATCTAACTTCTGGGATAGCTATCCTGACAATATATCTATTGACGGCAATCTCCTAAGACCAGGTAAAGGGAACATGCCTCGAAGCTTATTGTCGCTCTTACTCAATCTAGAGGTAGAAAAGCTAAAGGATATCGCACATTGGTGGTGTGTAGACCTCCCAAATGGGTCTAGATCGGAACAGGCAACTACGCTTGCAAGGGAGATCCTGAGGTCCGATACATCTTTGTATATGTATTGGGAAAGAATAGGTCCTGAGTCTAGGGATCTGCTACTAAGAATCGCTGAACATTCCGAATTAAGGCTCTCACAATTGGCAATCAGTAAGGACGACCCAGCACTCAGGGGACTACTAACGTCAGGAATAGTATGGATGCTAAGCGAAGCCGATCTAAGGTCGGAAAGAGTCTATAAACGTACCCCTTCTTCCGATCCTTATCTGCTAATCCCCAGAGAGCTAACACGTATGATCACGAGACTAAAGAGAAAACTTCAAGAAGGCGACACCTCAGACAAGCCCTTAGAGTTTTACCTGGAGAGCATGGGGACTGGTGAGCTGGAAACCGTAGCGCTACATTGGGGCTTGGCAGATGAACCCGGAAGCTACACCAGAGAAGAGATAATCAAGTCCCTGCTAGAGGAACTGGGGAAGACTCCTACATCAAGAGTATTGAAAAAGCTTACTACCAACGCTCTAATGGTCTATCGATCCCTGTTAGAAGAAGGCAAAGCCTACGGATTCGAACTTACCAAGAGTCTGAACTTGTCTCTTTCAGCGATGCGAGAGGCCATAATAGAGCTGACCGAGAATATTCTTGTGCAAGAAGCTTTATACAACGACAGATGGCTGATATTCCCCACCAGAGGGTTGATACATACAACCAAGTCTAAGAACTATGTTTCCCCTCCTGAGGTTTATACACCTCGCAAGCAAGTAAAAAACCCTGATTATGCCCCAGCATGGGACATGTTACACCTACTACGTGCGTACCAATTATATGATCTACCTTATCCCAATAATGCTGAAATAGAAGAGGCACTGTTTAACAGACTAGCCAGTCTCATATTTACCAGCTCAAAGGACAAAGCTTCGCACGCCAAGTTGCTATTCCATCTAAGCTCCGACCTGGGACTAATATCCGAAAATGCAGGGATAATTACCACAACACAGGCGGTCGAGAGCTGGGTAAAGCTACCAATCGAGGTTCAAGCCAAGAGAATATTCAAAGCCTGGATAGAAACGAAATATGATGAATCTCACGGGCTTCTTAAGCAAGCCCCGGGCTACAGTGACAGCCAGGACATATTGAAAAAGGCACGTTTGGAGTTAATAGAGATACTATCTGCGTGTCATGTAGATAAGTGGTACAGCATAGAACAGGTATCCGAGATAATTAAGCAAGAGCATCCTTATATCATAAGGACCAATAACCGACTAGTTAGAGAACTAGGATTAGAGGGGGCACAGAAGGCCTTAGAAGAATGGCCAAGGTATGAAGGTCGTTGGATAACGCTCTTATTCCAAGGGCCTCTTACATGGCTACACGTAGTAGAGACATCCTCTGATGAACTCAATCCAGCATTCTCCCTTACACCGGATGGTGCATTTCTTATAGGCAAATCAAAGACTAAATACGAGTCCAGGCTTGCAAAATCGTTGTCCATCCAGAACCATAACTATGGGCTACAAATCAGAGTAACTAGACCAGAATCATCCCTCATCTGGACTTTATCTGCCTTTGCCAGACCCCACAAGTGGCAGGAGTCGGGCTTGGGAATATACGTGGCAGATCGCAGAACCGTAGCCAGGGCTAGGGGTGTAAACCTTAGTCCATCTGGAATAGTTGAGTTTCTGGAGGAGCACTCCAAAGAAAAGCTCCCTAATTCTATTATTAGTAAGTTGGGAGAATGGGGGAAAGAGCCTTATAAGGCCAGTTTTGCACAAGGATTGGTTCTTACTCTAGACAGCATAGAGGCTGTTAGAGATCTTCAAAAGCTATCTTTTATTCAGCACTTTCACCCTATGATCATAGGCGAGACTAAGGTGCTGTTATTCCTTCCCAAAGATAATTATGAGCGTGAGGTCTCGAATCTGTTGCGCAGACTGAATAAGACAGGGCTATTCGTTGTAGAAAATAATCATGGGGGATGAGCTTATCCCCCATGAACTACCAAATCGAGCTTGTCAATAGCTCTATCTATCCTGGATATAGTTCGGTCTTTACCTAAGACCTTCATCGTCTCGAATAGTCCAGGAGACGCAGTCTTGCCTGTTATAGCCACCCGAATGAGCATGAAAAGCGTTCCAGTCTTCAAGCCAAGCTCAGATGCCATAGATCTCAGCTCGGTCTCGAGTATTTCTTCTGACCAATTATCAATAGGCGATACCCTATCTTTTACTTTCTGTAAGAGCTCTTGTGCCTCCTGCAAAGTCAGCTTCTTTCCAGCAATCTCTTCTGCAGATGGGTCTGGATCTTTAAAGAAGAAGTCCGTAAGCTCTACTACATCCGGTAGAAGCTTAATCCTATCCTTTACCAGCCCTATAACTTCAAGCAAATAACCCTCATCCAACTCTTCGGCCTTCACTAGGCCAGCGTTCTCAAGGATAGGTTTGACTCTACTTGCCAGGTCATCGACACTGAGCATATGGTTTATGTAATAGGCATTCATCCACTCGAGTTTATTTGCATCAAATATCGCAGGAGAAGGACTCATTTTGTCTATGTCAAACAACTCTATCAGCTCTTCTCTTGAGAATATCTCCCTATCCGCACTGTACGAGGCACCAAGCAAAGCAAGGTAATTAAACATGGCCTCAGGAATTATCCCAATATCCCGATACTCAAGTGCTGGCAAGGCTCCATGCCTCTTGCTTAGCCTCGACCTATCAGGACCTAATATGATCGCTGTGTGAGCATATAGAGGTGGATTCCACCCAAGCGCCTCATGCAAAAGAATATCTCTAGCACCAGAGCTTATATACTCATCTCCTCTAAGTACATGGGTTATACCCATCAGATGATCGTCTACCACAACTGCAAAGTGATAAGGAGGATAACCATCACTTTTCAGAATGACGAAATCATCTATTTGATCGTTCTGGTAGGTTACAGGACCACGCAGAAGGTCAAACATGGTAGTAATACCTTCAAGCGGCGTAGCAAACCTTACCACGTATGGCTGTCCTGATTCTGCTAACCTCTTGGCCTCTTGGGGATCCAAATATCGGCACTTGCGATCGTAACGCGTAGGTAAATTATTCTTCCTTTGTTCCTCCCTTAAAGCTTCTAGCCTTTCCTGAGAACAGAAACATCTGTAAGCCTTGCCCTGGGAGATGAGCAGCTCGGCATATTCCCTGTATATCTCCTTGCGCTCAGATTGCACGTAGGGTGCATGAGGGCCACCAATATCTGGTCCCTCGTCCCAGTCGATACCTATCCAACGCAAAGTTTCATAAATTACTTCTACGGCACCAGGTACAACTCTAGCGCGATCTGTATCCTCGATTCTCAGAATAAATTTGCCACCATGATGCCTAGCTAATAGCCAGTTGAAGACGGCAGTTCTTAAGTTGCCCACATGCAAGTATCCAGTAGGACTTGGCGGGAAGCGTACCCTAACCTCGCTATTCAAAGACACCTAACCTCACCCCTACACAGAGTTTCTAATAAGTCCTCAGCCATTATAGTTACTAAGCTACACGGCCTCAAACTTGCTGAAAGTTTAGCTGTTAGACACAATAACCTAGGAGGGGCTATCTCAATGACTGTTAGTGCCCGTATTGATCTGCTGAGTAAAGGACATAGAAGTCAGTCTGAGGAGGAATACAGAAAAGCTAGTTATAAGATACTCATACTAGGAGCCGGATTTGGGGGCATACAGGCGGCCATAGAGCTCGACAAACACCTAGGTAAGAGGCAGGATGTTAGTATCCTAGTAGTGGATCGAGACAATACCCAGCTATTCCAACCCTTACTGTGGACCGTAGCCTCCGGCAAGAGCTGCCCTGATGATGCTACTGTCCCTATCAGGAAGTTTCAAAAAGGAAGAAGCTTTCACGTCATGCATTCCGTAGTCAAACATATCGACCTGCAGAACCAGGTGGTCTACTTTGACAACGGAGAGGATAGGCCATTCGATTTCTTAGTGATCGCCTTGGGTAGCGTAACTGCTATCCCGGACCTACCAGGGCTAAGAGAAAGAGCACTACTCTTTAGGAGTCCTGCAGACGCTATAGAGCTAAGAAACAAAGTAATAGATGCTCTTGAAACGGCTCATAAAGAACAAGATCCCGAAGCACGTAAGTCTTGGCTTACATTCGTGGTCGGCGGAGGTGGTGATACCGGCATTGAATTGGCTGCTACACTTAAAGAATACATATATGCGGGACTCTTTGCCGAATATCCTTGGCTAGAGAATGAGCCGGCTAGAATCGTGCTTGTAAGTAGATCCAGTAGATTAGTCCCACAAAGCAGACCACATATATCTAAGACCGTGCAGGAAGTACTTGAACACGAAGGCATAGAAATATTGACTAATGCATCTGTGGAAGCAGTAACCGAAGATGAGGTAAAAACTTCTGTAGGAACTATAAAGGCTCGTACTATTTTTTGGGCTGCCGGTATAACAGCACCAAAGATTGTAAAGGATCTGCCTGTAGAGCACGCCAAAAATGGGTCTTTGATTGTAGATAAGTTTTTGCGTGTTCCCCAATACCCAAATGTCTTTGTTGTAGGAGACTCTTCATGGGCATTCGATGCAAGAACTAACGACCCCATACCTCCCACGGCACAAGCGGCTGAGCACATGGGCAGGTACGTCGGAAGAACAATATCAAGTCTTATACAGAATAGAAGCGTAAAACCCTTTGTTTTCAGGCCTCTAGGTCATCTAGCCCTACTGGGACAACACACTGGTGTTGCAGAGGTTGGGCCGTTTACCTTTACTGGTATACCAGCTTGGTTTATCTGGCACTCATACTACTTAATGCATATACCTTCATGGCGAAACAGAATTTACTTATTCACCCACTGGCTACTATCATTGGTTCTCGGCAGAGAGACTGGTCAGCTGAGGCTATCGCCTGGCGTACTTAAGGAAGGCACACAGTAATAAAGAATCTCTACACAAAGCTCATATAGTTATGACTAGTATTCATATGGGACGCAGCAAGTGGTAATATAGTAGAAAGTACAAGTAACCTTATACGAGCGGAGGGAGTTACCTCCGCTCTATCTGTGATTGTGGAGTTGTATATTTCCAACAAGGAGCTTGAATGAGGCGCTCTACACTTTACAGCTTGATATTTATCATTATTTTGACCGCATTTGCAGTATGGGTAGACCTTCCAGGATCTAGAAACGTATTCGGACGGCAAGCAGAAGTTGTTGAAGGATTGGACCTTCAAGGAGGCTTGCAAGTACTGCTCCAAGCCCGCCATGTTGGTGGCAAGGCTCCTACAAGAGAACAGATGGAAGAAGTCAGGCAGGTTGTTGAACAACGCGTCAATAGCCTAGGATTAACCGAACCCGTAGTACAGCTCCAAGGATCAGATCGCATCGTCGTTGAACTTCCAGGAGTGAAAGATCCAGAACAGGCGATTAGAACATTCCAGGGAACTGGCTTACTTGAATTCATAGACGCTGGCGATACACCACTACAAGTGGGAACCTTGGTCAATACCACTCTAGGTCCAGCTATAACAAATGGCGGACAAAATCAAAGGTCAAACAAGAATGGCACACCCACTCCTGGAACTACACCGACTCCAGAGAGCACTCCTCAGGCCAACCAAACACCTGTAGCCGCAAATGTAACCCCTACACCGGAAGATCCACAATTTCAGCAAGCGCTACAGGCGACACCTTCAGAACAGCTACAAAGGACATATACCACAGTAATAACTGGAAACGATATAGCTAGTGCCAGGCCAGATTTCGATCCGACCACTGGAGAACCCGTAGTCTCGTTCGAGCTGAAGCCCGAGGCAGCCAAGAAGTTCGCTGATTTCACCACTCAAAACGTAGGCAAATACTTGGCAATAGCACTAGATAAGAAGATCATCAGCTCTCCTCAGATCAGAGACCCAATAACTAATGGCAGGGGGGTTATAACGGGAGTAACACGCGAGGAAGCACGCACATTGGCCATTCAGATCAGGTCTGGGTCTCTCAGCGTACCACTCGATATTATAAGCTCTAACACGGTAGGAGCCACTCTTGGCAATGATTCTGTACAGAGAAGCATCCGTGCTGGGTTAATAGGTATCGGAGCAGTCGCGCTCTTTATGATCCTCTATTACAGGCTCCCAGGATTCGTTTCTGTAGTCGCTCTAGCAATATATGCTGCAGTAGTGTTCGCGCTCTTCAAGCTTATACCTGTAACACTAACACTTGCAGGTATAGCTGGCTTCGTCCTATCCGTAGGCATGGCCGTGGATGCTAACGTCCTAATCTTTGCTAGATTAAAGGACGAGTTACGCAGAGGCAGAGGCTTGCTCCAGGCCATAGACGTGGGTTTCAAAAATGCTTGGCCCTCTATCCGGGATAGCAATATTTCCACCCTAATCACGTGCGCAATACTCATATGGTTTGGCTCCAGATTTGGAGCAAGCGTGATCAAGGGCTTCGCTATCACCTTGGCAATTGGTGTCTTAGTTAGCATGTTCACAGCTATCTTCGTTACTAGGACATTGCTACAGGTAGTATTATCATTAGTGCATACCAGAAACTTGTGGATTTGGGGTATAGGGAAGAATCAATTACCCGAGCCTGAGGGCAGAACTTTACAACCGGCTAAGGGCTCTAGAACTACGCAGGCTTAGTTAGTGGAGGGCTTTGCTAATTGATCGATATAGTTAGATGGAGATATGCTTTCTATCTGCTGTCTCTTTTGATAATCATCCCAGGCACTATATATCTATTGCTGTTCGGATTGAGACTGGGCATTGACTTTGAGGGAGGCACTTTCTGGCAGATTCAGTTCGAAAAACCTGTCAGAATTGAGGACGTTAGATCCGCATTGGCTCAGGCAGGTTACAACGAAGCCTTCGTTCAAAGTTTTGGGCAGCAATCCAATACTGCACAGGGCACTGTAACCAGAGGTGTATCCATGCGCCTCCCTGAGATAAAAGAGAACTCTACAGAAAAGGCCAAGCTCGAGCAAATATTGAAATCTAGATTCGGGAACTACGAAGAGCTGGTGTTCACGTCTGTAGGTCCGGCAGTTGGTAGGGAAATCAGGAACAGGTCCATAGTTGCAATTGCGCTAGCATCACTGGGAATTTTAGGGTACATAGCGTTTGCATTCCGTAAAGTAAGTCACCCGTTCAGGTACGGAATCTGCGCTATCATCGCAATGCTGCACGACGTGCTGGTTGTAGTAGGCATATTTGCCATTCTTGGCAAGCACTTCGGCGTGGAGATAGATGCACTATTCGTAACCGCATTGCTAACGGTGATAGGTTTCTCAGTACACGACACTATAGTTGTATTTGACAGGATTCGCGAAAATCAGCTTAGAAGATACGGTGAAAGCTTTGAGCAAATAGTCAATATCAGCCTTCTACAGACTCTAGTAAGATCTGTGAACACCTCTATGACGGTGATCTTCACCTTGCTAGCACTCTACTTCTTTGGTGGCACAACGATCAAACACTTTGTACTAGCACTTCTAATTGGCATCGTAAGTGGTACATATAGTTCTATATTTAATGCCAGCTTGTTGCTCGTCTCCTGGGAGAACAAAGACTTCCTTCGAATCTTTAGAAGAGCCGAGCCAGAAGCAGCGGCCACCTAAAAGAAAACTTGGGTTAAAATTTGGTTAGCTTAAACCAGGATCGATAACTAAATACACAGAGGACGAGGGGGTTTCATGAACAACGAGGTATTATGGGCAATACTTATATTTGGTGCTGGAGTACTAGCAGTCATCTTCGCCCTCTCAATGGCCAGGTATGTCCTTAGTCGAGACACTGGAACTCCAGAGATGAAAGCCGTGGCCGACACAATATATGAGGGGGCAATCGCTTATCTGAATCGTCAGTACACTACGATAGCAAGTATAGCGGTTATCACAGCAATTATTATCGGAGCCATTATCGCCCTAG
Organism: Thermobaculum sp. T2p; assembly: GCF_059335935.1. NCBI lineage: Bacteria > Bacillati > Chloroflexota > Chloroflexia > Thermobaculales (SeqCode) > Thermobaculaceae (SeqCode) > Thermobaculum (SeqCode) > Thermobaculum sp. T2p. The sequence continues at coordinate 23,172 of NZ_JANZYQ010000004.1, read as the reverse complement.
TAGGTAGCGAGACTATGGATCTTCCGGGACCTCAGGCGGCGATAATGACTGCGATAGCTTTCCTGGCTGGGGCTCTCGCCTCGGGAGTATCTGGATACATTGCTATGCTTGTGGCAGTCAAATCTAACGTGAGGACTGCCGCCGCAGCTAGAAGAAGCCTAGGAGACGCACTACTCGTTTCCCTAAGGGGAGGTGCTGCTGGAGCATTCTTCATAATTGCGCTCTCCATAATGGGTGTCGCGGCCATATTCTACGCCTACAATGGCTTCAATCAGCCTGAGAGAGCTCCTTTTCTCATAGTAGGTTTTGGCTTCGGAGCGTCCTTTGTTGCTCTTTTCGCACAACTTGGAGGAGGTATTTACACTAAGGCTGCGGATGTGGGAGCTGACCTAGTAGGTAAGGTGGAAGCAGGAATACCTGAAGACGATCCCAGAAACCCCGCTGTTATAGCAGACCTTGTAGGCGATAACGTAGGTGACTGCGCTGGACGCGGGGCGGACCTGTTCGAATCCACCGCAGCTGAAAACATCGGAGCCATGATCCTTGGGGTATCTATCTTTCTAGCAACAGGAAGGGATAACCCAGGCTTTATATTCCTCTCGCTTGTACTTGGTGCTATGGGGCTTATAGCCTCCATGATAGGAGTACTCTCTGTAAGACCAAGTGCTAACGCAGATCCAATGGGAGCTCTGAACAGAGGCTTCGCAGTAACAGCAGTCCTGTCCATAATCGGACTCTTCATCGCCACTCTTTGGGTCCTGGACGGTAATTGGTGGCTATTTGGTTGTGGGCTCGTAGGTATTATAACATCGATACTTTTCCTGCTCATGACCCAATACTATACCTCTGAGAAGTACAGACCAGTTAGGACAATAGCCGAGGCTTCCAAGACAGGTCCAGCAACCAACATCATCTCCGGTATAGCTATCGGTTTTGAAAACACTGCTCTGCCAGCTATAGTCATCTCTTTGGCTATAGGTACAGCCTACTTCTTCGGCACTAAAACAGGCTTTAGCGACAACTCCTTCGTGAACGGAGTATACGGAACTGCTGTAGCAACCATGGGCATGCTTATGACAGTGGCCTATGTACTAGCCATGGACATCTTCGGTCCCATTACAGATAATGCCGGCGGTGTCGTAGAGATGAGCAATCAGCCCGAGGAAGTGAGAGAACGTACAGATGCCCTTGATGCAGTAGGTAACACAACCAAGGCTCTTACCAAGGGTTATGCTATAGGTTCCGCTGCCCTAGCTGCTTTCCTCTTGTTCTCAGCCTATCTCTCCGATGCAAAGCTAGAAGCTGTCAATCTAGCCCGCGTACCAGTATTCATAGGTGGCTTCCTTGGGGGCATGCTAGTGTTCCTGTTTAGCTCGCTGGCTATTAGGGCAGTAGGACGCGCAGCAGGGGATATGATCGAAGAAGTACGCCGCCAATTCAGAAGCGAACCAGGTATCATGCAAGGTACCGTACGTCCCAACTATGCAAAGGCTGTGGACATAAGCACTAGAGCTGCTCTTAGAGAGATGGTACTACCTGGTATCCTGGCGGTAGGAATGCCCGTAGTGGTTGGATTGGTACTAAGAGCAGAGGCTGTAGCAGCCCTGCTGATGGTTGGTACTATGACAGGTATATTAGTGGCCCTAGTACTCAACAACGGCGGCGGCGCCTGGGACAATGCCAAGAAACTGATAGAATCTGGTCAGCTGCTAGATGAAGAAGGCAAGCCTATAGGAAAAGGAACTGCCACTCACGCGGCAGCAGTGGTAGGTGATACTGTAGGTGATCCCTTCAAGGACACAGCTGGGCCGTCTCTACATGTGCTGATCAAGCTACTATCTACCGTGACTCTGGTACTTGCTCCTCTGTTTATTAGATAAGGTAGTAGGAACTTTGCTTAGTAAAATCTGGTTCCAAATTATAGGGGGCTATAAGCCCCCTATAATTTCTAGAGGCTATAGAAAGGATCTATAGGGGTGAGAATAGCAGTAATAGGCGGAGGTATTGCAGGGCTATCTGCCGCATACGAGCTACTTAAGGCAGGGCAAGAGGTCCATCTTTTTGAGAGATCAAACTTTCTTGGGGGCCAAGTAGTGACAATACCACTCTATGGTACTCCCATAGAGTTAGCCTATCATCATCTGTTCACTAGCGATGTAGTGATGCAGGAGCTTATGACTGAGCTCGGCATCATAGACAAGCTAGAATGGTATCCATCAAAAGTTGGATGGTTCAAAGGTGGCAAAATATATCCTTTCGTTACCCCTATGGATCTACTACGCTTCAAACCTCTAAGACCATGGAATAGACTGCGATTAGGGTTAGCAGTGCTGTTCCTACAGCGCTATAAAAATTGGAAGGCACTGGAAAAGACAACAGCCACACAATGGATGAGAAAATGGGCAGGCAATAACGCCTATGAACAAGTATGGAGACCCCTACTTAAGGGTAAGTTTGGCACCCGACACGAAGATATCTCCATGGCGTGGCTGTGGGGCAAGATACATCTTAGAACTACATCCAGATCTTCAATCAATAAGGAGGTTCTTGGTTACCCGACCGGAAGCTTCAAGGTCATAGTAGATGCGCTGGAGAAAGCTATAAAGGATATGGGAGGGCATATTCACCTCGGCGCCAACATAGAGAAGATTGAAGCGCGGACATCCCCAAGTGGAGAACTGACTGCTGTAGGCATACGTACTGGCGAAGGATTACAGGAATTTGAAAAAATTATATCCACCATTCCTTCCAATAGATTCCTAGACATTGCCCCTCCCGTCGGGAAAGAATATGAAGAGAAATTGAGATCGGGACGATACCAAGGCGCCCTTGTGATGCTGATGACCTTACACAACAAACTATCAGATTATTACTGGCTCAACATAGGAGAAGAAGGCTTTCCGTTCGTGGGACTTATCGAACACACGAATTTAGTACCTAAGGAATGGTATGGGGGAAAGCATGTCCTGTATATAAGTAACTATCTTTCTACAGAAGATTATTACTGGCAGCTAGGCAAAGAGGAGTTACTAGAAGTCTATATACCTTTCCTGCAAAGGGTTAATCCAGAGTTTGAAAGATCGTGGATCGATTCCTATCAAGTCTTTAGGGAGGCGGCAGCACAACCTATAGTACCTCCGAACTACTCACAGCGAATACCGGAGATGCAAACTCCTGTGAAGAACCTCATATTAGCTAATACCACCCAGATATATCCTCAGGACAGAGGCACTAACTATAGCGTTGATCTAGGGAAAAAGGCAGCGAGACTAGCCCTAGAATCCTGATAAAAAAATACGGCTACAAAGCTATTTAGGATATATTTACGAAAATCCATTGTTAGGTTCTCCCTGGAAATGCTTTAAGTAGAGTTACAGAATTGGTTGAAATGGGCCAAGGGGGAACCTATGACCACATACTTTTCCAAGCAAACCGAAGAGAAAAGAATCACTGACACTCACTATATCCGGGCTTATCTTGAAGAGGTACTAACACGACTCAATGCTCACGGCAGAGAGATTTCTCTTCACCTTAAAAAAGCGTTTACGGAAGAAGACAAACCAGGTGTGAGTCTTGAACAAGCAGTCGAATCCTATGGACGATTGATTATACTGGGCAGAGCTGGAGCCGGGAAAACATCCCTGGCCAAAAAAGCTGTGCTGCATGTGGCTAACAGAGCCCTACGTTCGCATTTTGGAGCAGAACCAGGAAAGAGATCTCTCTCCATCGATGATCAGCGTATACCTGTGCTGGTACAGCTCCAGTCTCTTGAATCCGTAGAGATTCACGATATGCTAGCTGGTGCATTCCAACAAGCAGGTATCACTCTCCCCGATGAGGAATTTCCACAGAGAGTCGTAGAGAACTACCCCTTACTCTTGGTACTAGATGGGTTAGACGAGATTCGACCTGATATTAGGCTCGAAGCCGCAGCTGAAATAGCTTCTATGGTTTCCAAGCCAGGTAGCGCTAATAGGTTCGTGATTACCTGCAAGGAAGACGAATTCCCCCTATACAGAGTCTGGTTTGAACGTTGCGAGATCAGATCAATAGAGCCCATCAACGAATCACAGGTAAGGCTGTTTTTGGAAGATTGTACCGATCCCAAGAGGAGAGATAGAGTTCTCTCCCACCCTAGAGCCTTTGAGGTGCTTTCCACAACAAAGGTACTTAATCTAGCCAAGCAAGAGCTTGACGACACTAGATCTAACATAAATAGCATAGGCGATCTAGTACTAGCCAGCAGCCGTAAGCTTTTGATGGAAGCTGAGAGTAAGAAAAGAAACAGCGAGGGATTCGCCGGAGCTCAAAGCCGTACCTTGATGAAGCTGCTGGCAGCATTAGCTTTTTCCCTGAAAGCAGACTCAGTCAAAGATCTTTCAAGAGATCAAGCCAGGGGCATAATATCAGCATCCTCAGGAGATAGTACATCCTCCGAACAGCTGCTCGAAGTACTCCTATCATCAGGAATCATAGAAAGCTCAGATTCCCGAAGGAGAATCAAATTCAGGGATGAACTAACCCTGGAGGTGTTTGCTGCCTATGCAATCTCACTTCATCTAGAATCTGGCGGTGACCTGAAGGACTACATAAGCGACTCAAGCAAGAGAGAGAAGTGGGGGAATGTAGTATCCCTTCTTTATGGTATTCACTTGGACAAGGAAAAGCTGCTCTCAGATATCCTGGGTGATGGTCAAAGTTTGCCCCTCGTCAGGCTAGCAGTAACCTGCATAACTCAGAACGAGCCCGAGGAGAAGTGGTCCTACATAACATCAAGAGGAGATCTGGATGCTCAAGCTCATTACTACCTAGGACGCGCTTTTGCGGACTTCGGCTTCTACGCACATGCGTCCAACGAGCTAAACAGAGCTATCGAAAAGAAGTTAGATAGCGCTGATGTACATTACCAATTGGGTAAGATTCACGAGGCCGAAGGAAAATATGAGCTAGCTTGTCAGCAGTACGAGCTAGCCGTAGAGAGAGACCCCTCTAACGTCAACTATCGCCGTAGTTTTGGGTTAGCGTTGGCACTATGCAACAAGTACGATTTAGCCGCCGCCAAGCTGAGAGAGGTGGTAGATATACTCAAGTCAGATTGTGCATTAACCCAGCACGAGCTAGGCAATATATATAAGATTCAAGGTAGGTTGCAGCAAGCCCTCGAGCAGTTTCAAGATGCAGCCACCATGTCTCCCAGTAGCGCAGTCTACCTGACCAGCTTGGGATCTGTACTGGCAGCCTGCGGAGATGATCAGGAGGCAGAAAGGGAGCTAAGGCGGGCGCTAGATCTAGATCCTAATTATGCACCTGCAGCCAACGAGCTGGCTGCAGTACTGGAAAGGCAAGGCAAACTGGACCTTGCATTGGCCAACTACCAGAAAGCAACCGAGATTCAGCCCGAAGAGCCTTTGTATCACCGCAATGCTGGAGCAATTCTTAGAAAGCTCGGCAGAGTAGAGGAGGCAGAGAGAGAGCTTGTTACCGCTATAGAATTGGACAGCAAGTATGCAGATGCTTATAACGAACTCGGTAGCCTGTATATGGATATGGGTAAGCATATAGTTGCCCTTGAGAACTTCCAGAAGGCTATCCAATACTCACCTGAACAGCCAGAATACTATCTACAGATGGGTCTGACCTACAGAGCTCTTAAGCAGCCAGCAAAAGCAATAACCGCCCTGCAGATAGCACTGTCTATGGATCCCAAAGACCTAAACAAGCGGGCTATACTTGCAGAAACCTACTACCAATCTGGACGTTTGACGGAAGCTATTGAGGAATATAGATGGGCTATAGAGCTGAGTGGTGGTATGCCTCAATACCTGCTCAACGCTGCCATAGTACAGAGAAAGGCGGGAATGCTTGAGGATGCTGAAGAATCACTCAAAAAGGTCATCCAGAATAATCCCGACTTGGCACCTGCATACTTTGAGCTTGGCATGGTTGCTGAGCAGAAAGGCGATTATATACTTGCTCTAGAGAGGTATCGGAAGGCACTGGAACTATCGCCTGATAATGAGCGCTTTATTGTTGCGGTAAGCAGGTCTGCTCGACTATCAGGCAACTTGCTTCAGGCTGACGAACTAATAAGGAATGCATTCTCCAGGATGCCTGAATCAGCACTCATATACGATGAGCTAGGAACTATTGAGTTTGTAAGAGGAAATTATCAGAAGGCAAGCGAGTGCTTCCTCAAGGCAACCAAGCTCTCTCCTGAAAGCTCAGATTTCTGGGCTCATCTTGGTAAGTCATACAGACACCTGACAAGGCTTGATGAAGCAAAAGAAGCTTGTGAGGAAGCACTAAGACTTGATTCCAGCAACCCAGCTGCTCATCACGAGATGGGTATGTTGCTGATTGCCCTGAACGAGGAAGAGGAAGCACTAAGCCATTTTCGCAAGGCAGCTAGACTTGATGCCCGAAATGCTCAATACGCGCTTGATCTGGGAGCTTGTGCTCGCAAACTCGGGAGGATCAATGAAGCTCTAACATGGTTGGAAAAGGCTCTGGCGCTTGACCCCAATAACGGTCAAGCGCATGCAGAACTGGGCATGCTCATAGGAGGCAGGGGCCAATGGGAGGAGGCACTTGCCCACTTTAGATCCTCCCTTCTTATTGATGAGCAGAACGTCGACTATATTCACATGTACGGCATAGCTTGCTTGCACACGGATGCAATAGAGGATGCTATCAAGACTTTGGAGAGAGCCCTAGCTCTGGATCCAAGAAGAGCAGATATATACGTAACCTACGCCGAAGCTCTCGAAAGAGCAGGTAAAAGAGAAGAGGCTATCCAGAACTTGCAAGAGGCAGTACGTCTGGACGGCACGAATGTGAGCTATAAGGTCAAGCTGGGGTCAATGCTTCGTAGATATGGGGAATATCAAGATGCAGAAGACCTATTGCTCAAGTGTATAGACGATCACCCACAATCTGCTCAAGCACACAGCGAACTGGGAATGCTTTACATGGATCTGGGGCTACAGGAGAAGGCGTTAAGGCACCATGAGATCGCATGCTCACTAGATGATAGGTCTCCGGAGTATAAGTATCGAATGGCGCTAGCACTTATCCATCTCAAGAGATATGCCGAAGCCATAGATACCATACTTACAGCTATACAAGCCCACCCTGAAGCAGCCGAATACTATCATGCCCTAGGCAGGGCTCACATGGGACTGAGCCAGTATGAAGAAGCTGTGCGGGCGTTCGAGAAGGCTGTAGAAATAGCCCCTAGCGTAGCACAATACCATCGCGACCTGGGAATAGCATATAGGTCCATATCCGAGTACGGCGCAGCCTGTCAGGAAATAGAAGAGGCTGTCAGGATATCTCCTGACGTCGCAGCTTGGTACAACGACCTGGGAATATGCTACGAACGTAGAGGTTGGCTACATGAAGCTGTGCAAGCGTTTGAGAAAGCAATTGAGCTTCAACCCAGAGAGCCTGTATACCTAAGTAATGCCGGTAATGTCCTCAGGCAGCAGAGAAAGCATGATTTAGCTCTCCAGCGCCTGCAAAAGGCCATCGAGCTTGACAGTAACTTTGCAGAACCATATCACCAGATGGCGCTAGTCATGCAGGACATGGGTAGATTCGATGATGCGTACGATCTCTTTCAACAGTCTATAAACCTATCTCCAGATAATCCTCGCTACCACTACAATCTTGGGATACTAATGAAATCTCAAGGAGATCTACATGGTGCCATAAACCAGGTATCCAAGGCTATAGACATACAGCCAAACAATGCCGAGTGGCATTCTACTTTGGCTGATCTCTATTTCCAAATAGGGATGTTGGATAAGGCTCGCAAAGAAGCTGAAGAGGCTTCTCGGCTTGATCCAGACAATTACAGATATCATCGTCAACTATCTGTAATTGCTAGAGAGACACAAGACTTGGATCAAGCTCTGGCAAGTGCTAGACAGGCTCTAAAGTGCGCACCGGATGAGCCCCAGGCGATCGCCGAGCTTGCAAGTGTACAGGAAGCATTAGGAGAGCTTACCAGTGCGCTCGCCCTTTACAAGCAAGCCGCTATGTTAGACCCTCTCAATGCAGATTATCATCGCAAGATAGGATCTATCTACCGTCATCTGGGCAAGACTCAAGAGTCTTCGCAATCACTGCAGAAGGCCATAGATCTTGCACCCAAAGATCCCGAATCCTTATTTGAAATGGGACAGCTCTATCTGCAGACAGACAGGTTTGACGAAGCTTGCAAGGTGCTACAGAAAGCAACTCAGCTGGCTCCGGATAATCCAACTTACAGATTCCATTATGGCTTGGCTATCATGAGGCTTAAGGAACGCGAAGATAAGCTAAGGAGCGCACGCCTGCTCGCTAGCTCATCTCAGGCAAGCTACGAACAAGCCATAGAGGAGATAGAAGCCGCACTTAGGATAGAGCACAATCATGCTGACTGGCACAACACATTGGGTGAATTGTATGAACTCGTGGACGATTATGAGGGTGCTCTGCACCACTTCAGATGGGCCTCAGATATCGACTCAGATTGTGCACTATTCCAGTACAATCAAGGCCGAATATACAAAAAGCTGAGAGATTACGATCGAGCAATTCGCGCATTTCAGATGGCAGTTCGACTAGACCCTGAATTTGCTCAGGCTTATTCAGAGCTTGGAGCCACTTATAACATGGTCGGGAACCATTCTGAGGCTTTGATCAACTATGAGAGAGCGCTACAGATTAGACCCGATGATGGGCTTACGCTGAGGAGGCTAGGATCAACTTATAGACAAATGAAGAAATTCAAAGATGCGATCTCTATTCTGCAAAAAGCTGCAGAGATCGATCCCCAAGATCCAGAGATCTATAATGAGCTAGGACTAGCCTACAGAGCCCAGGGTAAGCACAGAGAAGCGCTAGCTGAGTTTGAACACGCACTGAAGCTCAAGCCAGATAATGCTACTTATAATCGCAATGCGGCTATAGCTCATCAGGATCTCAAGCAAACCAAGCTAGCTATAGAGAAGCTGCAACACGCTGTTATGCTTGAGCCCTATCAACCAACATGGCACTTCGAGCTTGGTGCCCTGCTGGAGTCCTCTGAGCGATATGAGGAAGCGCTTGCAGAGTACAACGAAGCTATGCAGCTCAACCCAGACGGCGCCATATATGCTTTCAGAGCTGCAGAAGTGTGCGAGCGCATGGGCAAGAAAGAGGAGGCAATAGAATGCCTCAAATACGCACTCAAGCTGGAACCACGAAACTACGAATGGAGGTTCAAGCTAGGATGCATGTACTTAGACATGGAATACTTCGCGCCAGCTGCCGAGGAGCTAGCTAAGAGCCTAGAGATAGAGCCTGAATCAGCAGAGGCTCACCTTAAGCTAGGGATTGCGCTAATAAACCTCGAGCAGTACGATCAAGCTCTAGAACGTCTAATGGATGCAGCCAGAATAGAACCTAATAATTTCGACGTACATGAGCAGCTCAGCCTGGTAATGGAGAAGCTCGGTAGACCAGAGGAGGCTATCAGCCATATAGCTCAAGCTCTGCTTTTGGATAGCTCGCGAGCTGATCTCTACCGTAGAGCTGGGAAGCTATATGCCGATATGGATAGGTTGGAGGAGGCAGCACAGGCTTTAGAAAAAGCCCTGGAGCTGGATCCAGATGATGCTGAGACACACTCAGAGTTGGGGCTAATATACGAAGCTCAGGAGAAGCTTAAACTAGCTCTTGGAGAACAGAAGGAAGCTATCAGGCTAGACCCGAAGAATCCTATCTACGAGTTACGGGCAGCCTCCATCTGCCGACAGCTCAGGTGGTTCGAAGAGGCTATGGCAGCACTTGAAAGATCCCTAAACCTCGACCCAGAGAACGCCGCGGCTTACAATGAGAGAGGAATGCTTTATGAAGCTATGGGTAACCTTGATGCAGCTAGAGAACAATATGAGATCGCGGTAAGACTTCAACCAGACGAAGCCCTCTATCACCGCAATCTTGGAGTTGTATATAAGAAGCTGAAGAGGTACGATTTGGCCGCAGCAGAACTGAGACAAGCTGTCAAGCTCAAACCAGGATATGCGGATGCTTATAAAGAACTGACTACGGTAAGCACACTATCTTTCATTACCAGGGGATTTGGCAAGGAACGAGCTTCCTAAACAGAGCAGATATACAGGAGCAGCAATATGATTTTATCTGACACGATGATCATAGACGCGATAAAGACTGGATGGGTGTCCTTTGACCCACCGGTTGACATAGACATACAGGTCCAACCAGCTTCGGTTGATCTGCGGCTTGGCAACACCTTTAGGGTCTACAACTATGCGCAACAGGCAGTTATAGATCCGACCGAAGACATAGATCTTGATTCGATATCTCAGATTGTGCGACTGGAAGACAAACCATTCATATTGCACCCAGGCGCATTTGTACTGGGATCTACGATGGAATACGTAAAAATACCCCCTGATTTAGTTGGGAGGCTTGAAGGTAGAAGTAGCCTCGGTAGATTGGGTGTAGTTGTACATTCTACGGCTGGATTCATAGACCCAGGTTTTGAGGGTAACATAACTCTTGAGATCAGCAATATCGGGAAGATACCAGTTGCCCTAAGAGCTGGTATTAGAATATGCCAACTCACTCTTATGCATACAGGGCCTGTAGCTCGTCCATACGGTCCACTAAGAGGCAGCAAGTATCAGGGGCAGAGAGAACCTACTCCAAGCAGGATCAAGAACGACGTAGAATTCCTCAGAAGAGGTGAGATAAAAGTAGGGGAAAGCTAGGGTGCTCGTGAAGCACGTGGTAGCAATATGATTGCTACCACGTGCGATCTTTGTATTGCCCTTCGTACAGCTTGTGTGCTCTGGTAGGTAGTTTGAAGAATACTAACTGCACTATGCGAGCATCCTTACGTACCCAAAACCCGTGTGGATTATGTACACAGAGCATAGCTTCGCCCTTTCCCCTAAAACCCGAATCCCATAGGGCAGTTCCAACCGACACTCCCATCCTCAGAAGGCTGGATCTAGGCCTAGCAATAGCAAACCTATCCTCGGGAATAGTCACTAGCTCATTGAAACCAATCTTGTAGGAGCCATGTGGTAGCCATATCCAACCTTCTGGGTCAAACTCAAGCCTCTCAGTCCGTGGCAAGACTCTCTCGCTATTATCAAATGCCAGTTTGCCAGCTTCCAGAAAACGCTCTACCCAAGCAAGTGTAAGTTCTACACCGTTGGGCTGCGTCTGTTCCTCAAGGTCTATATAATCCCTGATAAAGTCTGCTGCGTTGATATCCACTTCCTCAGACATATCATAGCTCCACTACTATTTATTCAAGATAAAATACCTCATTGGGCATACATAATCAGCTAAACTCGTGATAACGAAAACATTTATTATGATATTGCAAAGCAAGAGGGCATGATCGCATCAATCAAGGGACATATAGAATACAAGCTGAACGATGGGTTGATCGTACAGGTCGGAGGTGTTGGCCTGAGGGTATTCACGCCATCCTCGACGGTTAGAGAGATTGGGGAGATCGGTGATGAAGTGTACCTGCATACATACCTGATGGTTAGAGAAGACGCCTTAACACTTTACGGCTTCTCCACTAGAGAACAGCTAGGATTGTTTGAGCTGCTCATATCGGTAACTGGAGTGGGCCCTAACCATGCCCTAAATATACTATCATCGGCAAGTGTCGAAGAGATACAGACGGCTATTGCTCAGGAGAACGCGCAATTCTTCTCACTCATACCAAGAATAGGCAAGAAACTAGCTGCAAGGATAATTCTAGAGCTGAAGGGCAAAGTGGAACCTTCCGGTAAGGCGGTCCAGATAATCGGGCACAAAGATGAGGAGCTGGTTTCTGCGCTCTTAGCGCTTGGCTACACACTTGGAGAGGCACAAGCAGCTGTCCGTAGTCTTCCTACAGATAAAGAGCTTCCCATGGAGGAGAAGCTTAGGCTAGCGCTCTCCTATTTCAGCACTCCTTAGGAGGAGCCTGATGCAAGACAGCATACTAGATGTAGCGGGTATTGAAGTTGGTAGCACTGAGGACCAAATTATTCGTACCGGCTGCACAGTGGTGCTGTGCAAGCAGGGAGCTACTGTAGGGGTAGATGTTAGGGGAGCTGCTCCAGCTACGAGAGAAACAGATCTATGCAGACCAGGTAATCTAGTCAGCAAAGTACATGCAATCCTCCTGACAGGTGGAAGTGCTTTTGGATTGGATTCAGCAAGCGGCGTAATGCGTTTCCTATGGGAGAGAGGTATTGGTTTTGATACTCCAGCAGCCAGAGTCCCAATAGTTCCAGCAGCTGCTATCTATGATCTAAATGTAGGTAGAGTAGGCTGGCCTCACTCCGAGATGGCATACCAAGCCTGTCGGGAAGCTACAAGCGAGGCAATGAGCAGAGGTAGAGTAGGGGCTGGAACCGGCGCCACCGTAGGGAAGATCCTTGGTCCCAAGAACTGCACTGAAGGGGGGTTAGGGTCAGCAAGTGAGCAGGTAGAAGGCTTCCGCGTAGGTGCACTAGTAGTGGTTAATGCTCTGGGAGATGTGGTTGATCCTAATAGTGGAGAGATAATAGCAGGGCCAAAAGACCCTTTAACGGGGAAATTCATAAGTACAGAGGAAGTACTTCTAAGGGGAACACCAAGCGCACTAAATGAAGGGCAAAACACTACTCTAGTCGTAGTTGCCACAGACGCACCTCTATCTAAGGAGCAAGCAAACAGGCTAGCCTCTATATCACATGATGGTCTAGCAAGGGCTATTCGCCCTGCACATACACTGGTAGATGGAGACGTGGTTTTTGCTCTATCCACAACTACAGATAACCAGGTAGTTACTACAGATCAAATGATAGCTTTAGGTGCTGGAGCTATAAGAGCCGTAGAGAGGGCAATCCTGGACGCAGTAAAAGTAAATCATTATTAGAGGCTCGAATCGAGTGCTCTCTGGCGCAATCTTTCCTGATCCAAATAGTCCTGCAACAGGACCGCAGCAGCCTCAGCATCGATAGCAAGTTTCTTTCTACTCGACCTACCAGGTTTGCGTCGCGACTCTAATAGCCTTCTCTCAGCCTCTACCGAGGTCAAACGCTCATCTACAAGCTCAACTGGTAACCCCGTAGCATTCTCTATCTGCTTTGCCAGCTCCCTAGCGCGGACTGCCTCCTCACCCTCGTACCCTGACATGTGCAGAGGCAGTCCTACTACTATCTTCTCCACATTCTCACGCTCAGCTATGCGTCTGATCTCTTCCAGATCTCTAACGGAAGTGGTCCTGTGAATAACCTTATAGGCCGTGGCCAACAAACCTGTAGGATCGCTCAAGGCTATTCCTATTCTCTTCCTGCCAGGATCTATTCCCATAATAACCATTGTGTCTCTTACTTACCTTCAAGCTGCCTTGCTAGCACCTCATCAACAGAGCCAAGAGCCTCCTCAAGCTTCTCAGGGAAACGACCTCCAGCCTCGGCCCTATCGGGTCGCCCACCTCCGCCTCCACCCACAAGAGCAGATATCTCCTTGACGAGCTTGCCAGCATGCACGCCCTTCTGGACCAGGTCCGGGGTAACTACAGCGACTATACTAGGCTTGCCCTGAAGAACAGAGCCCACCACCACCACTCCGGATCTTAGTCGATCTTTAAGTCTATCGGCGAGGTCAGACATGGCTTCCCGGCTATCGAGGCTCGTCTGAGCCACTAACAACTTGGTACCATCGACCTGACGAACGTTGCGCAGCATCTGATCTATCTCACCAGCAGCAATCCGTCTTCTAAGCTGTTCTATCTGTCTCTCCTGCTCTCTAAGTCTTTCTTGGAGCAAAGCAACCTGCCTCTCTATCTCAGAAGTGGGAACTTTTAGCTTGGATCCTAAGCGATCCAGCAGCTCCATTCTTTCTCGAGCATACCTAATTGCTCCTCTACCAGTAACAGCCTCAATTCTTCTTACCCCGCTAGCTATACTCCCCTCGCTGGTGAGGTATATCGGACCTATCTCCCCAGTATGATGCACATGCGTGCCACCACAAAGCTCGCTACCATAATCCTCTATACTTACAACCCTCACTATATCTCCATATTTCTCTCCAAACAGAGCCATAGCACCAGAAGCTATTGCCTCGGTATAAGGTCTCTCCTGTGCATAGACTTTTCTATCATCCTGGCTAACATCGTTGATTATTCTCTCGATTTCGAAGAACTCCTCATGTGATAGCTGCGAAGGATGTGTAAAGTCAAATCGTAATCTATCTGGTGCCACTAGCGAACCTGCCTGGCGAGCATGGGGACCTAGCACATCTCTCAAGGTCTTGTGCAGGATATGCGTTGCGGTATGGTTTCTCATGATATCCTGGCGTCGTCTAGCTTCTACCACCAGATCAACATTCTGCCCCACACTGATGGAACCATGTAGTACTCTACCCCTATGCAGGATATAGCCATTGACAGGTCTCTGAGTATCCAATACATGGAAATCACCCTCCGGACCTGTTATAACGCCAGTATCCCCCACTTGACCACCAGCTTCGGCATAAAAAGGTGTCCTGTCGAGGAGTATCTCAGCTTCTTGCCCCTCTTCAACCTTATCAACGATCTCACCCTCTCGGATAATGGCCACAACCCTGCCAGTATCCTCTAGAGTGGTATAGCCGGTAAATTGCGTAGGTTCACCGCTCAGAGCAGCATAAGCAGCAGGCATCTTTGCAGTGAAGGTACTTGCAGCCCTACTCTGAGCTCGCTGCCTCTCCATGGCACGTTTGAATCCCTCGATATCAACTAAGAACCCACGATCCCTGGCAAGCTCCAGAGTAAGGTCCAGTGGGAAGCCATACGTATCATAAAGACGAAACGCCTCCCCTCCAGGAATCTCCTTCTGACCACTTGCCGACAGCTTATCGATCAAATCGTCAAGTTGAGCAACCCCCCTGGCTAAAGTCCTAGAGAAATGCTCTTCTTCTGCCCTTGTAACCTTATCAATGAAACTCCATTGGTCTTCAAGCTCAGTATAATGATGCCCCATTATGTCGACTACTACTCTAGCGGTCTCGCTAAGGAAATGTCCTTCAATGCCAATCCGTCTACCAAAACGGATTGCCCTTCTGATAATCCTTCGCAGGACGTAGGATCTCCCCTCGTTACCTGGAGTAACTCCATCTGCTATCAAAAACGCAAGGGATCTACTATGGTCGGCAATAACTCTATAAGCAACTATCTCCCTTAGACGATCCTCATCAGTGTGTCCAGCTATTCGCTGGACCTCATCCATAATAGGTACAAAGAGGTCTGTCTCGAATATAGAGTCAACACCTTGCATGATTGCTGAGGTGCGCTCCAAGCCTAGGCCTGTGTCTATATTCTTCTTAGGTAGTGGAGTCCTGTTTCCTGACTCATCCTGGTAGTACTGCATAAAGACCAGGTTCCAAAACTCCCAAAACCTTCCGCAATCATGTGCGGGAGTACAGTTTGGATCTCCGCATCCCTTTTCTGGACCGCGATCATAGAATATCTCGGAATTCGGCCCACAAGGACCGACATCCGCCATCTGCCAGAAATTATCCTCATCTCCCATCCTTATTATTCTGCTCTCAGGGAGCCCAGCTACTTCCTGCCATAAGGACGCAGCTTCATCATCTGTGTAGTGCACCGTGGCCCAAAGCCTAGAAGGTTCAAGCCCCAGCACCTGAGTAACAAATTCCCAAGCGTAACCAATAGCCTCGCGTTTGAAGTAGTCCCCAAAACTAAAGTTGCCTAGCATCTCAAAAAAAGTCAGATGCCTGGCACTAGGGCCAACATTCTCCAGATCATTATGCTTGCCACCCGCCCGCATACATTTTTGGGCAGTGGTAGCTCTGGTATAAGATCGCGACTCCCTGCCTAAAAAGACATCCTTAAACTGCACCATTCCAGAGTTGGTAAACAGCAATGTGGGATCTTTGGCCGGAACTAGCGAAGAGCTAGGTACGACAGTATGGCCATGAGCTTCAAAGAATTCAAGGAACTTGGATCTAATTTCGCTACTCTTCATCCTTTTTGGAATCCTCTCAAACAAACCCCTTTGTAATCCCTGTATAAGTATGGCAGAAATAATACAAATCGATAGGCTTACGTAAACTGTAACTCACTCCTGTAATCAACACTGGTAATATGGACTTGGAAATAGCACAAAGCATACTTACAATAGGCTCTAAAATTATAGAGCAACAAGACATGTTATTATATGATTTGTTCTAACGGTTTAAAAATTGTGGTCTCGTGTAATACTTAGGGTACATGCTAACATTGACGTGTATAAAAGTTAGGAATATACTTGTCCGGCACTTGTTGCACGGTGCATATTAGGAGCGAGCTTTGGCCAAAATGGAAACACGAACAGAAAACAAAGAGCAACTCCTCGAGCTATATCGTAAGATGCTCCTCATACGACACTTCGAGGAAAGAGCGGCCCAACTCTACACACAAGCTTATATAGGTGGCTACTGTCATCTCAATGTGGGAGAAGAGGCTACAGTAGTTGGCGCTCTGACCTCAATAAGAGAAGATGATTACGTCTTCACCTATTACCGAGAGCACGGACATGCGTTGACTCTTGGTAGCGATCCTAAGGCAGTCATGGCCGAGCTATGTGGTAAGGTTACAGGACTGTCCAAAGGTCGTGGGGGGTCTATGCACCTATTTGACAAAAAGCATAGACTCTACGGAGGGTACGGTATTGTAGGTGGACACTTACCCTTAGCTGTGGGTGCTGCCATGGCGATTGAATATAAAGGTGAGGATAGTATCGTCATGTGCCTCTTTGGTGAGGGTGCAACCAATATAGGAGCATTCCATGAGGCGCTCAACTTGGCTAAGGTGTATCATCTGCCAGTGTTATTCTTCTGCGTCAATAACCAGTACGCCATGGGTGCACGTGTTGATGAGGACTCCGCAGTTCCTGAGATGTGGATGAAAGCATGTGCTTATAATATGCCAGCTGAGAAGGTAGACGGCATGGACCTCTTCGCAGTACGCGAGGTCACCCAGCGCATGGTAGAGAAGGTAAGAGAGTCCCGCGAACCGATGTTTCTTGAGGCTATAACCTATAGGTTTAGAGGTCACTCCATGGCCGATGCTGGCAGATATAGAACACAGGAAGAGGTCAAGCAGTGGATGCAAAGAGATCCAATACATTTGACTGCTCGTAGGCTCGAGGAGATGGGTGTTCTCGATAGCGAGCTTAAGGCCAAGATAGAGTCCGAAGTTGAACAGGAAATAGAAGAGGCAACCAAGTTCGCTATAGAAAGTCCTGACCCTGAGATCAGTGATCTTTACAAATACGTATATACAGAGGACGGTGAGTAATTGGCTGTCAAGACCTATCGCGAAGCGCTCAACGAAGCTCTCAGAGAGGAGATGGAACGCGATCCCAATGTCTTCATCATAGGAGAAGACGTTGGGAAGTTTGAAGGAGCATATAGAGTAACTCAAGGGCTTTTAGCTCAGTTCGGACCCAAGAGAGTCAGAGACGCTCCCATATCAGAAACAGGCTT
Source organism: Thermobaculum sp. T2p (assembly GCF_059335935.1). Lineage (NCBI taxonomy): Bacteria > Bacillati > Chloroflexota > Chloroflexia > Thermobaculales (SeqCode) > Thermobaculaceae (SeqCode) > Thermobaculum (SeqCode) > Thermobaculum sp. T2p. The sequence continues at coordinate 5,655 of NZ_JANZYQ010000004.1, read as the reverse complement.
CCTAGGGGCTGGTATAGGGGCCGCGATGCTTGGTCTGAGGCCAGTAGTGGAGTTCATGACCATAAACTTTATCCTTGTGGCCATGGATCAAGTCATCAACCACGCAGCCAAGATACGCTACATGTTCGGTGGCGAAGTATCTGTACCAATGGTTATACGTGCTCCAGGTGGTGCAGGCCAGCAGCTGACTGCCCAGCACTCACAGAGTTTCGAAGTATGGTTTGCTCACACACCAGGGTTAAAGGTCATGGCTCCATCGAGTCCCGCTGATGCAAAGGGGATGCTCAAGACAGCTATAAGAGACCCGGACCCTGTCTTCTTCCTGGAAAACCTAGCTCTCTATAACACCAGGGGCGAAGTTCCTGAGGGAGAATATACTGTACCTCTAGGCAAGGCTGACGTAAAGCGTGAAGGCACAGACGTAACTCTTATCTCCCACTCAAGAGCCGTGAACTGGTGCTTGCAAGCAGCGCAACAGCTTGAGAAAGAGGGTGTGAGCGTAGAGGTAGTAGACCTTAGATCCTTAAGACCCCTCGACATGGAGACGGTAATAGAATCCGTGAAGAAGACCAATAGAGCAGTCACAGTCGAGGAAGGATGGCTGAGCTTTGGCGTGGGGGCAGAAGTAGCTAGCAGACTAATGGAGCAGGCTTTTGACTATTTAGACGCTCCGGTACTAAGAGTTGGTGGAGCAGAGGTGCCGATGCCCTATGCTAAACCCCTGGAGAGAGCTGCCATGCCATCAGTAGACAAGATAGTTGCGAGAGTCAGAGAAGTACTCGAGTAAAGTATATTTGAGATCAGGAGTGAATTGCTGATATGAACCTAACGATGCCTAGACTTAGCGATACCATGGAGGAAGGCACCGTAGGTAAGTGGCTCAAGAAAGAAGGTGACTCCTTCAAAAAAGGTGAGGCAATAGCCGAGATACAGACCGATAAAGCTAACATGGAGCTTGAGGCCTTTCAGGATGGAGTAATTGAGAAGATACTCGTCCAGGAAGGTCAAACTGTACCTGTAGGAGAGCCAATAGCAATCATTCGCTCACCATCAGAGGCACCAGCTCCTTCTGAGGCGCCCACTACAGAAGAACCAAAGCATGAAGCTAAACCCCAAGAGCCTGTGCAGGAGCAAACTCCTCAGCCAGCTGAAAGCTCGATTCCGATTGCTCCGCGTGAAGAGGCTGGGACTGCTGCTCCTCAAAGCCGTATAAAGGCTTCACCTCTTGCTCGACGTATCGCACAGGAACTAGGTATAGACCTTGCCACCGTCAAAGGTACAGGCCCTAACGGTAGGATCAAGAGAGAAGATGTAGAGAAAGCAGCTGCATCAAGGACTCAGGTGCCCAAAGTTGAAGAAACACCTGCCGCCGCAGAGGCAGTACCACCCAGCAGAGTAGAGCCCTTTACTCGCATCCAGAGCATCATTGCTCAGAGGATGGTGCAAAGCAAGACTCAGGTACCACACATCTACATCACCATTGAATTAGACATGTCTAAGGCTATAGCTTTGCGACAGGAGATCAATCAGTTAGGTGAGCCACCTGTAAGCTTCAACGATATGGTCATAAAGGCCTGTGGCTTGGCGCTGCGCAACTATCCGTTAGCTAATGCCTCTTATGTTGATGGAGGTATAAAGTATAACGAACAAGTAAATGTGGGCTTTGCCGTAGCTACTAAAGGGGCTCTGTATGTCCCTGTAATAAGAGATGCTGACAAGAAGAACCTCAGGCAGATAGCTGCTGAAACTAGGGCCTTGATCGGCAAAGCAAGAGAGAATAAACTCAGCCCCCAGGATCTGTCTGGAGGAACATTCACCGTATCTAATCTGGGAATGTATGGTGTTGAGGAGTTTCAAGCCGTAGTTAACCAACCTGAGGCTGCGATTCTTGCAGTTGGGGCAATCACCCAGAAACCGGTTGTGCAGGATGGACAGATAGTTATAGGTAATCGTATGAGGGTAACCCTCTCAGCAGATCATCGTGTTCTGTACGGAGCCGACGCAGCAGAGTTTCTCAACGAGTTGAGGAAGTTCCTAGAAAATCCTCTGCTGCTGGCCTTCTAAGGAATATGATAAACCGGTGATGGGTGGGTAGCATGTTTGGAGGTAAATATAATGGCAACCACCCAGGATAAAATCTCCGCAACTAATTCCCAGGACCGCCACACAGAACTTGGGCTAACCGCCGAAGACTTGAAGAAGATGTACCGCCTCATGGTGCTTGCGCGCACACTCGATGAGCGCATGTGGATACTAAACAGGCAAGGCAAGGTACACTTCGTTATATCCGGGCAGGGGCAGGAAGGAGCCCAGATAGGGACAGCTTACGCTCTAAGGCCTGGCGTGGACTTTTTTGTCCCATACTACCGTGACCTGACAGTCTGCCTGTATGCTGGTGTAACGCCGAGAGAGATCATGCTGTCCCTATTTGCGCGAGCTGATGACCCAGCTAGCGGAGGCAGACAGATGCCGGGTCATTACAGCTACAAACCGCTAAAGATAGTCACAGGATCAAGCCCTATCGCCACCCAGATACCCCATGCCGTGGGCATAGCACTGGCATCCAAGATCAAGAACGAAGATGTCGTCACCGCTGTATGGTTCGGAGAGGCAGCAAGCAGCAAAGGTGATTTCCATGAAGGGCTCAACTTTGCAGGCGTGATAAAGGCCCCTGTCATATTCATATGTGAGAACAACCATTACGCTATCTCCGTACCTCAAAACAAGCAGATGGCTGTTCCCAACGTGGCAGACAAAGCTTGTGCATATGGCTTTCCAGGAGTAGTAACTGATGGCAATGACGTGTTGGACGTATACAAAGCCATGAAGGCTGCTGTCGAAAGAGCAAGGGCTGGTGAAGGGCCAACACTTATAGAATGTAAAACTTATAGGATAGTACCCCATTCCTCAGATGATGATGAGAGCCGATACAGAACCAAGGTAGAAGTTGAGGAATGGAAGAGAAAGGGACCTATCGAAAGGCTACGAACCTACATGCAGGCCCAGGGCATATGGTCCGAAGAATTCGAAAGTCAGGTAAAGAGCGAGGCGTTGTCGATCGTAGACGATGCTACTAGATTTGCAGAGCAAGCCTCCCCTCCATCTCCATCATCACTACTTAGACATGTGTTTGCTGAGGAGGCAAAATGAATGGCGACCAAAACCGTCATACAGACTATTAGAGACACCTTGTTTGAGGAGATGGAGCGTGATGAAAGAATCATAATCCTTGGTGAAGATGTCGGTCTGGCTGGTGGAGTATTCGGAGCCACGAAAGGCTTACAAGAAAGGTTTGGGGAATGGCGAGTGATCGATACCCCCCTGGCAGAATCGGCCATCATAGGTACGGCAATTGGAGCAGCCCTAAATGGTTTACTCCCCATTCCGGAAATACAGTTCGCAGACTTCATACACCCAGCTTTTGACCAGATAGTAAACGAAGCTGCTCGCATACGTTACAGATCTAATGGCGCATGGAATGTACAGATGGTTATACGTTGCCCTTGGGGTGGGGGTATTCACGGAGCACTCTATCATTCTCAGAGCGTAGAGTCCTTTTTCACTCATGTTCCAGGTCTAAAAGTCGTTGCTCCAAGCACTCCATACGACGTAGCAGGATTGCTCCGTAGCTCAATAGATGACCCAGATCCCGTGTTATTTCTAGAACACAAAAAGACCTACAGGTTGATAAAGGGAGAGGTACCTGAGGGGGATCGATTCAAAGTGCCTATAGGCAAAGCAAAAATCGTGCGTCAAGGGAATGACGTGAGCGTATTTGCATACGGGCTCATGGTTCATCAATCACTGGAAGCTGCTAACCTACTCTCGAACGAGGGCATAGAAGCAGAGGTGGTCGATCTGAGGACTTTATCCCCTCTGGATAAAGAGACTATCTTGAACTCTGTAGCCAAGACAGGTAAGGCTCTTATAGTCCACGAAGATAACATTACTGGTGGTTTCGGGGCCGAGATAGCGGCAATTATAGCTTCAGAAGGATTCGAGTATATGGACGGCCCCATCACCCGCTTAGCAGGACCAGATGTGCCTGCTATTCCGTTTGCTAGCACCCTCGAAGAAGCATTCTTACCAAACACCTATAAAATAGCGGAGGCTATTCGTAACCTTGCCAAGTACTAAACCACTAGCTTGCCTATATATGAGGAGTCAGTATGCGTATCACCATGCCACAGCTAGGGGAAAGCGTCGTAGAAGGTACTATCGGTAAGTGGTTCAAGAAGGAGGGTGAAACCGTTCAGGAGTATGAACCCCTTCTTGAGGTTATTACTGACAAGGTCAGCGCCGATTACCCCTCGCCAATCACAGGCAAAATAGTCAAGATATTGGTTCCTGAGGGTCAAACTGTGCCAGTAGGCACAGAGATAGCCGAAGTAGAAATCATATCCGAAACGAAGCCAGAAGCAGCTGCAGCTAGCATTCGCTCTGAGCCTGACGAATTGCCCCAACAGCAGGATACCCTGACTGCTCATCTAAGTAGGGAGAAGGGTAAGCCTCATAGGTATTCTCCAGCTGTAAGAAGGCTTGCTGAGGAATATAAGCTTGATCTTTCAAAGATCAAGGGATCTGGATTAGGGGGCAGGGTTACTAAGAAAGATGTCGAGTCCTATATAAATACCCTGGAAAGCATCAAGACGCATGAACCTGAAGCCGCTAAGGCCGTAGCTTACAGGCCTCAGGAGACTGCATTCAAACCATTGCATATGCTTCCAGGGGATGAGATTGTACCCCTGACTCACATGAGGCGAGCTATAGCTGATCACATGGTACAAAGCGTCTATACGGCCCCGCATGTCACGGCAGTCATAGAGGTAGATATGACCAACATCGTACGATATAGAGAAAGTATTAAAGACGCTTTCCAAAAACACGAAGGCATACCTATAACTTATTTACCCTTTGTTGTTTCTGCCGTGGCACAAAGCCTAAGAGAGCATCCAATACTCAACTCTTCCTGGAGCAACGAGGGCATAGTACTACACAAGCAGATAAACATAGGCATAGCTGTGGCTTTAGAAGATGGTCTGCTGGTACCGGTGATCAAGCAAGCTGACGAGAGAAATATCGTTGGTCTAGCAAGGACTATCTACGAGTTGTCTAATAAAGCTAGGGCAGGTAAACTATCTCCCGAGGACGTCCAGGGTGGTACGTTCACTGTAAACAACCCTGGGACATTTGGCACGATAATATCGACTCCAATTATAGTGCAGCCTCAGGCTGCTATACTGACCATGGAGGCCATAATCAAGCGTCCAGTAGTCATTAACGACGCTATAGCAATACGTTCCATGATGTATATGTGCCTATCATTCGATCACAGAATCCTAGATGGCCTACAGGCAGCTAGGTTTCTGCAAAGCGTAAAAAGGAAATTGGAAACATTCGACCCTGACAAATCAGGGATTGGCTACAGATAGTGGAGGTTTAGCATGAAGCCGGACGTAGAGCACATGAGCGATGGTAGTCCTGCCTATGAGCTGCCCAAGCCCAGCTGGATCAAGGCCAAGATACCCAGCGGCCCCAACTACCAGGAGCTCAAGGGGTTGATGAGGGGGTTGGGTTTGCACACGGTGTGCGAGGAGGCGCACTGTCCCAACATAGGGGACTGCTGGGAGAGGCGCACAGCCACCTTCATGATCC